>CP064961.1:363191-726382 GCA_016699125.1 bacterium | reverse complement strand
TGAATGCTTGTACGTCGCTCATCCAGAAAAATACATTCAACGGTGGAGAATCGTTCTTTGATCGCATTTCCTGTTTGCACTATCTTTTTTGTCTGCTCACTTTCCGTGCCACGCATTGTTTTTGGATAACCAATAATGCATTTACTCACTTTTTCTTGTTTGATTAAGACTGTAAGTTCTTCAAAAAGGTTTTCTGACCGATAGGTTGTCAGTGGACGTACGGTAATGCCCGATGCATCTGAAATTGCGACCCCAGTCCATACGTCTCCAATATCAAGTGCGATGATTCGCATAAAAATCCTTGGTAGCTGTTTTTATTTTATGAAAGTGTATACTATAAAACTAGGTTTGTATATTATATGAAAGGCAAAAATGATTGCGTATATTGATGATTTTTTAAATGTATTTTTAGGATGGCCTTTGTTGATCTATGTGGGCATTGTATGTGTTATCAGCACATTATTGCTAGCAGGCATCCAGCTTTTCTATCTGCCAACAGCCATAAGGCTTATCCTCTTTCCCAAAAAAAAGAGTGGCGCTGTGCAAGCAGCCAAAGGTGACATGACTCCGGTGCAAGCATTTGTAAACACGTTGAGTACAAACCTGGGCAATGGTACCATTGCGGGTATGGCTACTGCGGTCTTTGCAGGCGGTCCGGGAGCTGCTGTCTGGTTTGTGATCAGTGCTTTTTTGTTGATGTCGGTTCGGTTTGTTGAAGTGTTTGTGAGTGCATTGTACGCAAATAAAGCAAAAGGATCAGCGCTTGGTGGGCCAATGTTATATCTGCAAGAGGCACCGATGGGGCGATTTTTAGCAGTATTGTATGCGATATTATGTCTCTTTTATGGATTTATTGGTGGTGGTGCAATTCAAGCAAACTCAATCTGCTTAGGCCTGCAGACCGCTTTTGGTGTTCCTGCATATGCCGTGGCCGCAGCATTGGCCTTGTTTGTATTATACGTCGGTTTTGGCGGTGCAGCGCGCGTTGTCAAAATTTCTGACATGCTCGTTCCCGTAAAAGTACTCGTATTTTTTGGTTCAGCTCTTGTTATCCTTGCCTATCATGTCACTGCAATTCCTGCGGCACTCATTCTGATGTTCAAAGCGGCCTTAAACCCAGCAGCTGCTCATGCAGCGCTTATTGGTATTGGCTTGCAACAGGCAATTCAGTTTGGTCTTTTGCGTGCGGTGTTTGCCTCTGAGTCTGGACTTGGTACAGCTGCGGTCCTGTTTGGTTCGACAGGCAACACAAAGCCTGCAGAAAGTGCACTGCTTGGCATGATGAGCACCTTTGTAAGTGCGATTGCATGTTTCATGTTGGCACTCTGTATTGTGGTCACCGGTACATGGAGTTCAGGTTTGACCAGCACAGCGCTTACCGTTGCTACCTTTAATACCACCTTTGGATCATTGGGTGGATTTTTGGTTACCTTTTTGAGTATTGTGTTCGGACTTGGTGTTACGGTATCGTATGCATATATTGTCCGTGCGTGTTGGCTTGTTATTGTTCCAAAAGCGTATGAAAGTGGCTATGTGTTGGCCTATGCAGCGTTTGTAGCCTTCGGGGCATTAGCTGAAGTTCCTTTTGTGTGGAAATGTGCCGATTTTGTTCAAGCGTGCATGTTGTATATGAACTTAACGGCACTTTTGCTTTTTGTATTTAAACTACGAGGTGTGATGCTCTCAGAAACCAAGCAGTTGACACAAGAGTAACAATGCAGCTTACTTTTCCAAAAATCTTTCCTGTGACAGCGCATACCGATTTTGTTGGACATGGTACTACTTTTGTTGCAATCAAAGGCACGACCGCAGATGGTACAGATTTTATTATTGATGCGGTCAAAAAGGGTGCTCAAACGGTGGTTGTTCAGGATGATGCGGTGCTGGCAGCAGAAACGGTTCGTTTTTTGGGAGAAAAAAAAATTGAGCTCGTGCGAGTAAAAAACTGTCGGGCGGCTTTGGCGCAGTTGAGCGCACAGGCCGCCGATTTTCCCGCAAAAAAATTACGGCTCTTTGGTGTTACCGGCACCAAGGGCAAAACAACGACGTGTCATCTTCTGATGCATATCTTAAAAACTGCAGGCCGCTCGGTTGGGCTTTTAAGTACCGCGGGCAATAAGATTGGTGAGCATGAGTTTCCAGCACTGTTGACCACTGCTCAGCCCGATTACCTGCATCAGTTTTTGAAGCTGTGCGTGCAGCAAGGTGTGACCGATGTGGCAGTAGAGGTCGCTGCACAAGCTTTAGTTTTACATCGTGTTGACGGGCTGCTGTTTGATGCGGTCGTGTTTACCAATTTCGCACGTGAGCATCTTGAGTTTTTTGATTCAATGGACGCATATTTTAACGCAAAACTGCGTATCTTCGATTTTTTAAAACCTGATGGCGTTGCGTTTGTCAACGGTGATGACCAAAAGCTTCTATCGATTCAAAAACCGGTCGTTCGATTTGGCATGACTGATCAGTGTGCGATTCGTGCAACGTTGACCAAAGCAGGCTTTCCATTGCAGGGTCAAATACAGGCCGAAGGTGTCACTGTGGCGATCGATGCACAGCTGGTTGGTGAATATAATTTTTATAATATAAGTGCGGCTGTATCGGTTGCTTTGTACACTGGCGTTTTGCCTGAGTATTGCCAAAAAGCGATCGCCACGTTTTCCGGTGTGCCTGGCCGGTTTGAATGGTATCAGCTCAAAAATAATGCAATCTGTATCATCGACTCGGCCCATAATCCGCTTTCCTTTGAAGTGCTTCTGCATACCGTGCGCCCGTTGACCGATCGTCTGATTGTGGTGTTTGGTGCAGGTGGTCTGCGTGACGCCGGGCGTCGGCCGTTGATGGGTGGCATTGTTGCAGCTGTGGCAGATTATGCGATTATCACCACTGACAATCCACGAACCGAAGATGCAGCCGTGATCGCGTCTCAGATCGCATCTGGAATTAACGTGGGCGCAAAAGCAGAGGTTTTTACTGAGCTTGATCGCACAAAAGCCATTCAAAAGGCATATGCATTATCCATGCCCGGCTCGTTCATTATGCTGTTGGGCAAAGGGGTGGAACAGTACCAGATTATCGGAACCCAAAAAATTCCTTTTTCAGAACGTCTGATCATTCAAAACCTGCAGTAAACGTTGCAGATAGCAAACATTGCAGTTTTAACTTTTTTTGCTAAAATAAATAGAATAGATTCAAAATAGTAAATGATTATTCTATGTTTAATAAAAAAATGTTACTGGTGTTCAGTTTATTGTGTGCACACGGTTTTGCTTTTGGTGGCCAGATAGAAGATAAGCATGAGTTTTTAAAAAGCAATGCTGAAACACTGAAAGAATTAAAAAATCGTTGCGGAGCAATGAAAAAATGTGAACTAACTCGGCAGACGACCAGTGAAGCTATAAAGTTGTTTGCTGATCTGCAAGAATTTCAAAATAAAATTGATGCTGCAAAGCCAGCGTTTGCTAATGCTTATATACAGATGAATGGCATTAGTATGGATTCTTTGATCTATGGTGCAAAATCAAATTTGTCAGAATTATCAAGTAGCGTGGATAGTATGATACGTAGATTTTCTTGGGGACGTGAGTTGTTAACTCATGACTTAAGAATAAAGAAGTCTGTTGATGTTGAAGCGTGGAATCAGGTAACGACCGAGCTTGAAGCGGCTGCGGATGAATTAAAAGAGATTAAAGGTATTTTTGCAGGTATTGCGGATGATGAATTGCGTAATGACATTCAAAAATCGTTTAACAGCGCAGAAGAAAGGATAAATAAAGAAATAGATTTTGCAAAAAGCACTCTTCTGGCTTGTCAGCAGGCTGCTTTGCCAACACCTCCTTCAGCTCCAAACATAAATAGCGATGCAACACCAAAAGAAGATGGGGTTCCAGTTACAGATCAAGCGTTACCTAAAGATGATTCTAAGTTCCCAAAATTTGATCAAGAAGATAAAGACTGCATCGCATTGTTGGAAACGGTTCGAGATGAATACATAAAATTTGAAATAGAGGTTGAAGATTTATCAATATTCCATCCAGTTAAGCTTTGGGACATTAAAAAAGCTATTGAAAAAAGGAAGACTGAGTTTTTGAATGCTCATGAAGATGGCCAGATGCGTTTTGAAAATGTTTTAGAAGCTCCATATAATCGTATTGTTGAAACAGTGATGTATAAGTTGAAACTGGGAGCAGCAGTTTTTGCGGCTGGAACAGGTGCGGCAGTAGCTGCCGGTTATGCGGCATACAAAAAGTGGGTTGCAAATAATGAGCTTGAGCAGGTTGTCGAACTTGAAGCTGTGTAAAAACCGGCTGTGCAAAAAAGTTGAATGAAAATATAGCTTTTTAAATGAAGGATTTTTATGAATAGACTCTATAAAATACTATTTGCGTTTTTTGTTTCCATGCAGATATGTAGTGTGACTTGTATGCTTGATCTTGATAAGTGCAAAGGCTTTTTGAGCAGAAAGGATACAAAACTGATCGCATCTTATCAACCATTAGTTATTAATGAGATGTTAACAGAAGAAGTGTCTTTTAAATTGAACTATAATGAATTGTATACAATGGCACGTGATTTGCGTCAGATAAATTTGGTATTAAAAGCAAATGAGTCTAAATTTAATGACGAAGAAAAAAAGGGTATCCACGCGTTCCAAAAGGTAGGTGATTTCCTAAACAAAAAAATGTTAGAAGGTTTTGAGCAAGAAAAGCGTGATCTAGAGTCTATATTAAAAGACGTTAATAATACATCGATTTTTTCATTTATGTATTTGAATCAAGTTGAGCAGGAGTTGCTAGATAGCGGTAAACTAGAACGAAAAGGTGATAACCTACAGTTTGAAGAAAAAAATCAAGAAAACCAAAAGATCTGTCGATTTATACGAGCAGCAGTTGAAGACAAGGTTATTAAAGGCTTAGCCGCATTGGCTGCGGGAACGGTTACGGTTGTAGTCGGTGGTATTACCGGTATCAGTTATGCGGTGTATAAAAAGTGGTTTGCAAAAAAGAAAACTGATGAAATAAGTGAAAGCAAAAAAGAGTCAGTTGTTGAAATAAATCAATAATAAACTTGAAGGGCCATAATGAACAAAATGACTTTAATGGTAGGTTTGCTATCTGTAGCTGTAGGCACTCTGTGTGCTCATGAAACGGATCTGGAAAAAGAATATAAAGATAAACACGCACGGCTTGCAGTGCTTACAATTGAACGTGATTACGAAGAACTGTTGAGGACGTTAGACAATTATGACAAGTTGATGCGAAGCTTGGCTAGTAAAAACTTTCCAGAACAAGAACGGCCTACGCTACCATATCAAACAAAATATGTGACTGCTGTGAGGCAAAAAATACTAAACGGCTTGAAGGCGGGTCAAAAGGAAATTGAAGCAATAAAGCAGTCAATAGATGATATGTGGCCCATTGAATTTTTTAAGTTTGATACAACTCGTGACGCGTTGTCTGAAGCTGATATAAAATATAGAGAAAAGTTCTATGAGCCCTATTTGAAGGATTATCACTTGAGCAATCGAATGTACCCAGATATTGATGAATTTTTTGATTCTAATCAAAAAATGGTCTATTCTATCCATAAGCTTCTTCATAAAAAAATTCTAAAGTTCATCGGTGTTACACTTACGACTGGCGTGACTGCCGTCGCAGCTACCGGTTATGCAGTGTATAAAAAGTGGGTTGCAAAAAAGAAGACCGATGAAATAAGTGAAATCAAAAAAGAGTCAGTTGTTGAAACACAAGCTCAACCTGCATAAATGGAATCTGTATGCTTAAAAAAATAATCTATGTAACCTTTTCGTCCTATTTCATGTCTGGTTTGCTTTTTCCTGAAGAATCTGCAAATAATAATGCCTATGCGCAAGAATGGGCGCGTTTAAATGAACTGAATGCGCGTGCAGATGAGATCGCTTTGATCGATTTTAAAGTTGAAAGAGGTATGGAGTGGAAGGATATCATTAGCCAGCCAGTTCTTACGGTAGATGATACCAAAAAGTTAACAGATCTTTGTGATAAACTTGCAGTCTTAAATGCGGAACTTAAAGCTAAAGAAGCGCTACTATCATATCGTGAACATTTGGATGACAAAGAGTTTCAGTTACTACTTGAATGTGCAGAAAAGAGTAAGGGCCGTTTGCGGTGGAAGATTTACTATCAGCTTGACAATAGAACTTCGAAAATGGGATATTTCCGTTGGCATATGCCAAAACTATGGCCTGAAGCAGTGATTGTGTTACAAGCATTAGATGTTTTTTTAGAAGAAACAGAAGATATCAAAAAAGTTTTATTAAATTCGTCAAGCTATTTGGCAGGTTGTGGTGGAGAAGATTCTCTATCCAAATGGCAACACCGCTTAAATGGTATAAATGATGATATAAATGAAAAAGATTGTGTAATCTCTTACCGAAAGTCTCAGGTTAATGACCAGAAGGGGCTTCTTTCTGCTACTGCTGAGGACTTAAAACGTACATCTCTGTTTGCGCTAAAAGATCTTACCAGGCTTAAAGAAAGTATAGAACAGATTAAAGTCAAAAGTAAAAAAATAAACTCAGTCGGTCCTTGCATGGAGCAAGACATCAATATGCTTGCTGATTCATGTGATAAGCTTGCCGCTATCGTACTGTATAAGTGGAAAACGGGCGTAGCAGTTTTAGCTGTAGGCCTTACCGCTGCGGTTGGTGGCTGTCATGCGGCATACAAAGAGTTGTTTGCAAAGAAGAAAGCTGATGAAATAAGTGACGCCAAAAAAAAGGCAGTTGCTGAAACAAATTAATAAATTTGAAGGACTGTAATGAAAAAAATAACTTTGATGGCAGGTTTGCTATCCATAGCCGCAAGCACTCTGTACGCCCATGAAACAGATCTGGAAAAACAATATAAAGATAAACACGCACGGCTTGCAGTGCTTACAATTGAGCGTGATTACAAAGAACTTGTCGATGCAGTTATTTCACATGATCAGCGCATGAAAAATTGTGACTATTCTAAGCTTTCAGAGCAGGAAAAAATTACTCTAGAATATGAAAAGCACTATGTAATAGCAATGAAGCAAAAAATAGTAACTGCGTTAAGCGAGCAAAAAAAAGAACTTGAAGAATTAGAGCATAAGTTAAAAAAGCTATACTTTCCTAACAGTATAAACGCTGGTTTACTGCAAAAGGAGTTTTGGGAATGTCAGTTTCGTAATAAAGAATTTTATACCTATGTTGCTACAGTATACTATGCGCATAGTGATCTGATAAGTCATGCAGATCTTTGCAAAGCTGTCTTACATAATCGAAACCTTGAAAAAAGTATTAATAGATTGTGCATTGAGAAAAATGTTCAAGCAGCTTATGATGAATCTTTGAAGAAAGAAAAAACAGTAGGTTATTGAAACACAAGATCAGTCTACTTAAAAATCTAGCTTTCGTGGTTACTATGTCTATTTTTTCTTTTTTTAGTGATTGTGTGAATGTTGTTTCATGATCGTTATTTTTTTTATTTTTAAAATTATGTGTTTTTTGTGGAGGGTTATGCACGAAACCCTCCAACCCTCCCCGTGCAACCTGTGCAGGTTGATCGCTTCATTAACGCCGAATATGCGACCTGACTACTTCGTATTCAGATTGCATGACGGCTGCTGAGGCCAACTCTTTTTTGATTTAAAAAAGGTATGAAAGCAGATGAAGGTGGAGGTCCGAATTTTGTTTTATGATCGTTATTTTTTTTGTTTTTAAAGTTATGTGTTTTTTGTGGAGGGTTATGCACGAAACCCTCCAGCCCTCCCCGTGCAACCTGTGCAGGTTGATCGCTTCATTAACGCCGTCATGCGACCTGAATACTTCGTATTCAGATCGCATGACGGCTGCTAAGGTCACTTCTTTTTGGATTTAAAAAAAGGTATGAAAGCAGATGAAGGTGGATGTTCGAATTTTGTTTCATGATCACTGTTTTTTTGTTTTTAACAGTATGTGTTTTTTGTGGAGGGTTGGGCATGCAACCCTCCACAAAGAACATGTATTCTCCTTTTTTGGGCATTTTATCATTCAAAAGTTAATGTAAAAGTTGCAATTTTAAATTTTTTTGCTAGAATATAGTAGGATAGATTCAAAATAGTAAAGGATTATTCCATGTTTCGTAAAAAGATTTTTATGGCGTTCAGTCTGTTGTGCGTGCCGGTTGTGACGTTTGGTTCGGAACAACCAGTGTATTCAGAGGAATATTCAGTTAAGTTGAGAGAGTTACAACCAGATTTCAAGGGTAAAGTAGAAATAAATGTTTCTCAAATACCCGATCAACCAGATGATCTTTCAATACTAAAAGTATATGATATGGGTCAATTGAGCGGCGAAGAAGCTCAACAACTGCTTAAAGAACTATATGAAATAAAATGTAAATATGACATACAAGAGTGTCAAAAGCGATGGAAAAATGTTGTCGATGAAGCAATAGTGTCTAAAGAGTTGTATGATGAAGTACAAAAGGTTCCACTATTTTCATTCTCAACCTTATTAAAGCTTAAAAAACGTGTTGAAACGATCAAACGTACTGTTCCAACATTAGAACTGCTTTGTGATTCTTTCAACCGTTCCTTGGTTAATCGGTATAACGGTATTGGCAACCTAATCATGTACAAGTTAGCAGCAGGCGGAACGATTGTTGTTGGGGCAACAGGTATGGTGATTGCTGCTGGTCTTGCAGCCTATAACAGATGGGTTGCAAAAAAGAAAACAGATGAAAAGAGAAATGCGCAAGAAGTCGTGCAAACAGTTTAGTTGAAATGAAGGGATTATCTGATGTTTAATAAAAAAATGTTTGTGGGATTAAGTTTATTGTTGTGTGCGCACAGTTTGGTTTTTTGTTCACAAGATTTAGATTCAAATGAAGTAAAATTAATACTAGAGCTTGGTAAAAAGCGCTGGTTCAAGGATGCAGGTGAAGCTCTAAGAAAGCGTCTGGATCCAAAAATTGCACAATTGGCAAACAGGCAAAAATGCTTTTTGCTTGAGGATAAGTTTAAAGCTCTTTCTGAAGAATATGATAAGGCACTTATTGATTTTAAGCGGGTGTATCATGCCAATGCAAATCAAGATGAAAAAAATATTTTGAATGGACTCTTAGCTGAAATTCAAGTACGTTTTCTGTCTGAGGTGTATGATAAATTGCAGTCTATAGATCAACCTTTATTATCGTCTCAAGTGGATGAGATTTCAATAGTGTCGCCTTTAAAACTTTTGAAAGCAAGGAACTGTATTAACGGTATTAATAATTTTATTGATTTTCAAATCAAAGATATCAAAGCAAACATGTTTAATTTAGACTCAGATAAACGTAGTTTTGAAATAGCGACCAAAGATGCTGAACAGGCAAAAAATATATTTAAGCTACCGCTTGACCTTGTACATAAAAAAATGAGCTATTTCTTAGGACTTACGATTGCAGGTGGAGCTGCTCTTTCAGCTCTTGGTTATGCTACGTATAAAAAATGGTTTGCCAAAAAAGAAAAATTAAGAAATAATCTGTGAGAAGTTTAAGAAATAATCTGTGAGAAGTTCAATTAGTTAAAAAAAATAATAGATGATAAGGAATCTGAATGTTTATCTTGGATAAAAGTAAAAGAATGGGGTTAACCTTATTATTGTTTTCCGGATTTACTTTTTGTAGTGAATCTGGTGAAAAAACAGATGGCCAAACAGCTGATTTAACATTGACTGGGAAAAGTTCAACTTTGCAAAACAGTTCATCAGCATCCAGTGATGCTTTTCAAAAATATTTCGAAGAAGAAAATCAAAAAAATATTGATTTTTTAAAAGAGAGTGATGAAGCAATTAAAAATTTTGACGCTCAATTTTTAAAAATAAAAAAAATAGAATCAAATGTTGAACGGTGCAAAGAAATAGGGCGTATTTTTGTACCATTGAATGCCTTAAAAAAAGATATTGAAGGTAAAAAGAAGGTTATTTCGCCTGATATTCTTTCGAATAATCGAAACATAAATGATCTATTTAAAGAAGTAGATGAGTCTGTTGAGGCCTACGAACAAGAGTTTAAAAATGTAATTGAAGGTTTAGGGTTAAAAAGATCGCATTTGCAATGGCGGCTTCAAGTTAATGTAAATGCGTATAGTCAAGCTGAAAGGGAACAACTTTTTGATAACGATACTATAGAGCTTAATTTTGTTAATCTTTTGGATGAAATTAAGCAGTGTGAGGCTATAATTTCAGGTGCATTAGGGGCTAAAAATTTCAAACGCTATCTAGGTAGGTTATTGGGTAATATTCAAAAAGAGACCACAGGGGATTTACAAAAATATAAAGATTGGAAAGCAACAATCCTTTTGGCTCCACCTGTGTTGAATCCTGAAACTCCTGTTTCAGGTCAGACGTCAATGGTTGGTCAATCGAATGATCAAAAAAACAATAATGCAATGCAAAATACATTTTCAGGGTCGGGTATGTCATCTGAAAACAATGATGATGAAAGACAGTCGCGAAGGTTGATGTGGTATTTAAGGCTGGTTGATGAGAAGTATAAAAAATTGGAAAAAGAGCTTGAAGATATTTCAATGTTTCAATTTTCAAAAATTTCAGAAATTATAGAAACTGTTAAAGATGTAAGAGCTGAAATTAATGAAGATTTTCCAGTGAATGGTGAAGCAGCTTTTAAAAGCAAACAACTGAATAAGCCATATGACAGGATTATTCAGTTGGGTCTCTATAAAGTAAAATGCGGAGTCGCGCTTATTGCAACTGGCGTAGCTGCAACAGCTGCTGCTGGGTATGCTATTTATAAAACATGGTTTGAAAATGGCAACAGTAATCACCAAGTTTTTGATGAACAGGATGTAAAACAGATTGGTTTATCGGATCAAAATGGTGTAATCAAGGGGCTTCTATGAAAAAAATATCATACAATATAGTTTTTAGTTTCTTATCTTTGTTGATAGGTGCAACTATACAGAATTGCGTAGGTAAATCATTGCAAGATTATAAGGGGGGTAAACAGTTATGGCTTATTGAAGCGGTTTTTAACACTTTAAACTATGATCTTGATTCTTCATCTGCTATTCAGCGATTAGGTGCGCGGATATTGCACTATCATAGGATGATTAAAGACGAGCAAAAATTAATCGAAAACCTTGCTGGTATTGAAAAACAAAAGAAAGAGGTTAAAGTTGAATCATTAAAAAAGCTTGTTTCGCATGCTACAAATGAAGTTTTGAAAAAGTTAAAAGAAAAGAAACACGCTGTTACAATGCACATAAAGGAGGCTGAAGATACTTCAATATGGTCAGTCGAAAAGTTGGAAGAGCACAGTAAAAAGGCTGACAAACTGCAAACGAGAGTACTTTTTGATTATACAGCTTTTCAAGTAACTGATCCTGAATGTGACAAGGAAATTAAAGAAACTAACCTGCTCATCGTCCACCTATTAAACATAGTTTCTGAAAAACATTTTAAGCGCCATGTGATACTGTTTGCCAGTTTAGGTGCTGCCTGTGTGTCTGCTGCTTTTTATGCACTCTATCAAAGAATGTATCCAAAAAAGGTGTCTACCAAGAAGGTTGCAGCTGAGCTTGACCAAACAGCTGATCAGGTCAAAACGGGTCAAAATGAAGCTCCATAATAAGTTCGGTGGGGGATTCTTGGGTGAAATACATTGAGTAAATTTAAATAATTGAAGTGCAAAAAACCTGTTTTTATAATGTTATTTACTTAAAACTTTCAGTAAAACTTGAAAAAATTAATCCTTTTGATACTTTTAAAAGATAATATGTCATGTATCAAAAGGATTTTTTATGTTTAAAAAAAGAATGTATGCAGTGTTTTTTATATGGCTTGTTCCTATACTTTGTTCTGAGCCTGTAAAAAACCAACCTTATTCTGATGAGCGAACGCAGTTAGCTGCTCTGCAGGCGCGTGCAGATGAATTTGTTCGTATTCCTTTTGAAATTTCAACAGAAATGAAAACGGATGATATAGTCAACCAGCCGTCTCTTACCGTAGATGGTGCCCAGAAGTTATCACGGCTTTTTAATGATTTTGTTGTATTGCAAAAACACATCGAACTTAGAAAGACTATTGATCCAAGAAGTAACGAGCTTGATGTGCTGAGTGTGAATGTGAACAATCGGACCACACAGCTTAAAGACAAAATAGGTTCGTTGTTTCATGATAAAGCTACCAAGCTGAATTTTTTGTGTGACGCTATTGACGATGAAACATTTAGGTCTGAGCAGATTGAAGTTAAAGATAACTGTATTAATGCGATACAAGCAGCTGATAATCTTTTGGAAGAATTTGGTGAGATAAAAACACTCTTTTCAAGTATATCGGAATATGAATGGTCAAAAGGTTTAGAGGGCCAATTACGCAATGTACAAAACAGGCTTAATAAAACTTTTTGCGTGCAGGAGTATCGAAAAACCGTTGCGCAAGAGTATGGACATCAAGGTAAAACAGAACAGGACAATACAAAGCCTGAAATCTTAAAAACGATAAATGAATCAGGCGATGTGTTTTTAGACGATCTTGCTACCAAGCGTACAGTTATTTCTGGTTATTCTGATGCTTTAAAAAACACATCTATGTTTTCATTGAAAGAGCTTGCAAAAATTCAAGTGAGTGCAGAAGAGGTGAAAAGTGAAAGTAAAAAATTCAAACCAGCTGATTCTTCTATGCAGCACAAAATTGATGAACTGATTGGTTTGTGTGATAAGGTTACAAACGCCGCATTGTATAAGTGGAAAAAAGGCGTGGCATTAATATGCTTGAGTATCTCCGCTACAGTTACAGCTGCAGCAGCTGCCGGTTATGCAGCCTATAAAAAATGGGATGCAAAAAAGGAACTTGAGCTTGAGCCAAAAAAAATGACTGCATAGAGTTGCCAAAATGATAGTAGTCGAGTAAGCTACCTGTGTGTATATTGCTTTATTACTCGAGATTTTTGTGAAGAAATGCATATACATTGCTTTCGCTATATTTTTTATGAGTAGCCAAGCAATAGATTGGAATTGGTACGCTCAATATGTTTTGTTCGGAGATGCGGCGCTGCCTCGCAATTCTAAATTTGATGAGCCAAAAACATCGCTAATGATTGACAATGCTGAGCTTGATGATCTGAAAGTTAACTTAAAATCCTATGAAGATTGTATGAAGAGAATCAATTGGGAGAATCTTCAATCCTATGTTGATCTAATTGTTTCTTTTCAAGAGGTTGGTGAAAAAATTAGCTTCTGTTTGCAAAAATCGGAAAATACTGTGCAAAAGAATGATGTGCAGGCTATTGCTGATGGGTATAAAGAATTATATGAAAATTTAATGTCAAAAATTGATTTTGTCGTTAATATGAAAAAAGATGAAGTAAAAAAGTTTTCATCTTCGCTTAAATATAGATGTTTATTTCCTCTGCATCAAACTTCTGTTTGGGTTAAATATTTTATGGAGATTCGCAATAATATTGATACTTATGCAAAACTTGAAAAACTAAGCAAAGCCGCTTCTGATAGCGATATGCAGGAATTAAACAAAAAGATAAACTGGTTGATGAATAAGTTTGAGTCAACATTTGATAAAGCTTATCAAAAATTTTTATTTTCCCTCTCAGTATTGACCAATGTTTGTGTAATCACAGCTTTATCTGGTTATGTGATTTACAAAAAATGGTTTGCAAAAAAGCGGTGACTCAGAAAAAAAGAGTAGCGGTGTTCAGCTAAAAAACTTTTCACGTTTGAATCTTTACAAAATCAAACATTGGACGTACTATTAAAACGTTTGAATTATAATGTTTTCTTATTTTTTACAAGGAAGATTCTATGGTAGAAAGTGTATGGTTACAGAACACACTGCTGTTTGTTGTAGCAGCTGGGTGTTTAGGTCTGTTAGCAGTTTTATTTCTGTTCAGATCTATTTATGTGGTGCCGGTCAATCATAAGGGTGCGGCAAACATTGCACAGGCGATCTGTCAGGGCGCGATGGCGTTTTTAAAAGAAGAATACAAGATTATCTCGTTCATGGTACTGTTGGTTGGTCTGTTACTTGGCGTTATTTTTAAAACATTTTTTGCAACTGGTTCATTCGCGTTAGGTGCGTTGTCGTCAATGTTGACCGGTTTTGTTGGCATGCGTGCGGCGACGATGGCAAACGTCCGTACTACTATGCAAGCAAAAGAAAAGGGTGAACACGAAGCCTTTTTGATGGCGTTTTTTGGTGGTGGCGTGATGGGTTTTGCGGTTGCAAGCTTTGGTCTTTTATGTCTGAGTGCACTGTTTTATACATTTTCAGCACATGAACATTTTGTCACCATTTTGACCTGTTTTTCACTTGGCGCGAGTCTGGTAGCCTTTTTTGCACGTGTCGGTGGTGGTATTTTTACCAAATCTGCTGACGTTGGTGCTGACCTGGTTGGCAAAGTTGAAGTGGGCATTCCGGAAGATGATCCCCGAAATCCTGCAGTGATTGCAGATAACGTTGGTGATTGTGTGGGTGACACCGCGGGCATGGGCGCAGATATTTATGAATCGTACGTCGGTGCGTTGGTTTCAACCATTATTCTTGCATTAAATACGGGAAAATCAGATCCAATTTATGTGTTGTTGCCGCTTGTGCTTGCTGCGATGGGAATGTTTTCATCGTTGGCTGGACTTATGTCGAATCTGGTTCTCAAATCTGAACCGGCGGCGATGCTTCGAAATGCGACCTATGTTGCAATCGGAATCTTTTTATGCATGGCGTACGGATATATGTATTTTGTTGGTATTGAAACAGTACTATTTGCAACGATCGTTTTGGGGTGCGTTGCGGGTGTTGTGATCGGTCTGGTCACCGAATATTACACAGGCAGTACTCCGGTACACAAGGTTGCTGCAAGCTCTGAATCAGGGGCTGCGACCAATGTGATTTATGGCCTTTCGGTTGGCATGGAATCAACCGTATTGCCGGTTGTACTGCTTTCTGGTGTTGTATTGGCATCATATCAACTTGGTGGATTATATGGTGTATCACTTGCTGCTGTTGCTATGTTAGCAACAGTGGGAATTACCATGACGGTTGATGCATACGGACCGATTGCGGATAATGCGGGTGGCATTTCAGAGATGGCAGGCTTTGGTCCTGAAGTTCGAGCAATCACCGACAAACTTGATGCGCTTGGTAATACAACGGCGGCGATCGGAAAAGGTTTTGCGATCGGTTCTGCACTTTTGACCGCATTGGCAATGCTTTCAGCATATTGTCAGGAAGCGGCTATTCAGGTACTTGATGTGCTTGATCCATTTATCATGACAGGCATGTTTGTGGGAGCAACGGTTCCATTTTTGATCTCATCCTTTACCATGCGTTCGGTGAGCGATGCTGCTTTGAAAATGGTCAAAGAGGTGCGTCGTCAGTTCAAAGAGATCCCTGGTTTAATGGCAGGCGAAGCATTGCCTGACTATAAACAGTGCGTGGTTATTGCCACACAGGCATCGCTGTATGAGATGATTTTGCCTGGTGTAGTCTCAGTAGGTCTGCCAATTTTGGTTCGTTTTGCTTTTGGCAAATATGCGCTTGGTGGTCTTTTGATTGGAGCGACCGTTTCCGGTGTGGTGCTTGCGTTGATGATGGCAAACAGTGGTGGTGTGTGGGACAATGCTAAAAAATATATTGAAGCCGGTAATCTTGGTGGCAAGGGTTCAGTGACTCATAAAGCTGCGGTTATTGGTGACACGGTTGGTGATCCATTCAAAGATACCTCCGGTCCAGCATTGAACATTTTGATAAAGCTTATGTCGGTTGTTTCATTGCTGCTTGTGCTTGTATAACCGGTAGTTATACCTTAAAAAAGGGAAGTGGTTGTAAAATTACTTCCCTTTTTTGTTGCTTTTTTCAGTTTTGTTGTTACGATAAAAAGTACTTTACGTGATATTTTTTTATGAAAAAAGTAGTAAAAATGCTTTTATATATTTTTTTAAGTAGTTGTATTATGTCTTCAGTATTTGTTGCCGAATCCGCCTCTGTCGTGTATCCGGAAGAGATAAATGCTGCTCATCATGCGATGCTTGTTGGGCAGGCATTTAGTTTGTATGATCTTTCATCAGATGATCAAAATGATGTTAATTTTGCTATTGATTTTAAAAAAGTCTGTGCAGTACCGATCATTAAGCGGTATCTCTTTTTAGAAAAATATATTTCAAACAAGCAATTGATTGCCGGGTGGCAGTTTAGGCCCATTCTGGCGTGCGTTGGAAAGTCAGACTGGAAACATTGTTCAAAAAAGATGCTTGTGGGTATGTTTGCATACAACAGTGAGCAAAAAACTATTATCATGAGCTTTCGTGGTTCGAAAAGGCTCTTGGATTGGTTCCACAATCTTAATTTTAAAAAAAAACAACCATTTTTTATTAATGATATGAGTATAAAAGTACATGCTGGGTACCTTGCGATTCTTAAAAATGCTGCGGATGCCATTAACAATATCATCAAAGAGCTGCGATTACAGCATCAGATGGACGATTGGAAAGTTGTAGTGACTGGGCATAGTTTGGGAGGTGCTGTTGCAACACTTGCTGCCGGATATATGCGAACGGTGTTGACTGAGTTAACGAACATTAAGCTTTTTACGTTCGGTGCGCCACCAGTTGGCTGTGCTTTTTTTAACAGTTGGCTGGCTACTCAGAACATTAGTACTACGGCATTTCATCATTCTGGTGATCCTGCTCCTTTTAATCCGACCTGTCGGGGATTAGTTTTTCCTGAGCCTATTGTAATCTTAAAACCGCAAAAACGGTTTTTCTTTTTGAAGGCTCATGCGATGAGTCGTTATCTTCAAACACTTTATGAACGTGGTAATATCCCACCAGAAAATAGGTTAATTTTTACAAAGTTTGTATTTTCTCGGCAACCGTTTACAAAAAAATAGATCTCTATTGCTGAGTTGTTCTAACTCGCAAGTGTGCGGTTTTTTATTCCTTCTGTTTGCAAACTCTGAAAAATAACACTACATTAAACTGGCATTTTTTTTTAGACAGGTTAGTGTGGTGGTTCGTATTCTTTTACTTCTTATTTTTGCTGAACTTGCCGGTCATGGGTTTACAAAAGAGATAAAAATTTTGACCGACTCTGGCCTTGACCATGTTGCAGAACTTTCTGAGTATGCTTCTATTGTGTCGCAGGATTTACAATTACAGCGACTGCGCTCAAGGCAGATTTTTTATAAAGATAGTGTTATTAAGATCACCGTTGCCGATCAGGTAATTATCTGTGCAAAGGAGCAACTGTTCTGGTCGGTTGAACATGAAGACTGGCTTGCCGCAGTTGATTTTGCACCCGGCGATCATCTGTTAAGTGCTATTTCTGGTCCGCTTGAAATTACTGCTATTGAGTTGATAGATGGACCCCATCTTTTGTATGGTTTAACTGTTGATCCCCCTCATGAACTACTGGTTGGTTCACGACATATTATTGCTCATAATATAACACCGTTTTTGAGTATCAGTTTTCTGTTTGCGTTTGGCGAAGGGATACAGTTTGTTGGTACCACTGTTTTTGCAGGGTTCATTGCATTTGGTCTCTATTTTGGTGCCCATTTTGCAAAAGATTTTGATGGCAAACTGTCATGTGAGCCGGGATTAAATGATGGTATCTTTTATACCCCTGGGCCACCTCTGTTTCCCAATGATGATGATGACGAAGATGATGAGCAGTCAAGTACCCATCCGTACGGTGTGTATAAAGGTGCTTCGTATCATAAATCGATACAAAATGGCAGAAAAAGTCCTGCGCCAAAAAATGGTCAAAGGGCATTAGATAGGTCCATTGCAGTTGAAGGAAATGCAAGACGGCGTGTGAGTGTCTGTGACGGTGAGATTGTTATTTTTAACAAAACTGCAGAAGGCGAGTATCATGGATATACCATGACCTGGGATGAGATTGTCTCTAGTGGATATGGTGGCATGGAGGATGTACAGACTGCGCTCATTACCAACCGTTTGATTACCAGAAAGGGCAAGCTGCTTGTGTAACCGACTTTTGCATTGGTCATTGATCTTTAACGTTGTGGAAAACAATGAATAAAGTTACGACTCGCACAGTGGTAACGTTTCATATAGATAGTCATGCAAAAATAGAGTTCATCTTGCCGTCTGAAAATCTGAATGCAATCACCTGTTTTGAAGGTGCTGCTATTATTTTGTACCTTAACGATCAGACCTATAATTTAAATAACGGCATATCCGCTTTTGATGATATACGCCATGATCTTGATGTAATTATCGAAAAAATTGGTGCAGCGATTGCACAAAAACTTATTTTGCCAGAATCACAGGCACTATTGTTGGGAAAGTTGTATGCCCATGCAACCTTTTTTACGCTTGCAAAGGTGAAAGCAAGAGCACTTGGAGTTACGTATGATGAATCTGGTATTTCAGTTGCAAAAAAACATATGCTCTGGTTCAAAGATGTTGCGTTGTACGTGTTTAATGGTCAAGACGGATCGATTAGATTGATTATTGCACCGTCGTACCGTTCACATGATTTTTTCGATCCTGATGAAGCAGAAGATCAGATAGATTTTTCATATTATCACCAGTACCTGAAGCAGTATCATGTCATTGACCAGAAACGATTGACAAAGCGTCTGGCCCAAAAATGGGTTTCGCAGGCGCAGCGGTTGTTAAAAATTATTGAGTGCAATGTGTTACGCCTCATACATGATAAAGCTATTGAATAAAAGGCTGTCGGTCTGGGTGTAGGCTTTTGGCAAAGCTGTGGTACACTCATTCTGATTTTTTTGATTACAAAGACGTGTATGAGCAGAATAGTTTTGTTGAATGGATGCAGTTCGTCGGGCAAAAGCTCATTAATTCGGGCGTTTCAAGGCATGAGTCAGTCGTTCTGGCTTGCAACCGGTATCGACGCTTTTATTGACATGGTGCCGCAACACAAAATGGAGCATTATTTTGTACAGATTCCTGGACATAACCGGTACGGACCGACCATGCGCGTTGAAAATACGCCAGCAGGAGTTACGTTTTTTGGCCAACTGCCCTCTTTTGTGCAGTTGTGTGCCGATCGTGGTCATGACCTGATTATTGACGAGGTACTGTTTGATGAGCAGACGTTGGCATTGTACCGATCGGTTTTGCGTGAGCATCAGTTTTTGTATGTTGGTGTGTTGTGCGAGCTTGCCCAGCTGCAACAGCGTGAGATTATGCGCAAAGACAGAAAGCCGGGCCTTGCAAATGATCAGTTTCATCGCATTCATGAAGGGATTCGCAAAAACTATGATTTTACGGTTGATACTACGCATCTGTTGCCAAAAAATGCAGCTGAAAAGCTTTTGGAATGGGTAGAAAAAAGGCAATAAAAAAAGGCAGCAGATTGACTGCTGCCTTTTGAGTTTTGGTTATAACTTATCAAAGTCAAGGATTATTATTCATAAACAAAATTAATGTTTTTTAATGCTTTTTCGTGATCCTTTTTTGCCATCTTCATCGTATTCGAGCTTTTGTTTAAATTATCTAGCAACCAAGCATCCATTATTAATGAAAGTGCAAAGATTCCAGGAGCGCCATATGGCGTTATGAGGGTCGAATTTTTAAAAGAATAGCTGTGCGCACGCCAGTTCAAATAATCTATAATGAACATGGTAAAAATAAGTCCACCTCCTATATAACCCAATCTGATTGTCCCTGATGTATAGTTAGCAGAACCTTTCGAAAAGATATTCTGAGCGATTTCAAGTGTTTTGTAGGTTGGCATATTTTTTTCATTTAAGCGTTTGGTTGCGACTGCAAAATCAAATGCTCCATTTTTTTTAGGATCTTGTGCATTTTTTTCCTGTTGGTCTATCTTCCACTCGTTAAACTCAGTTTGATTAATTGTAATTTTTGTTTGCTGCATACTTATTAAAAAATTGCACGAAAACAGCATGCTCGCACTTGCATAAGGTGTGTCCTCAATTTGAAATGAGGTAATGACGTTGCATTTTCACTACAAAATGATAAGTTTTTTGTATCAGAAATCAGCAACGAGGATAAGCAATGGTACGTCGAGTTATTACAGACAGTATTTGGTCACAACTAGAAGAGATACTATGTAAACATGGATGCCACCTGTGGGGCAATGAGCGGAATATAATGGAAGCAATCCTTTGGAAATTGCGGACTGGAGGACCATGGAGGGATATTCCATCCGAATTTTGTCCGTGGCAAACAGCATTTAATCGATTTAATCGTTGGTCAAAAAAAGGGCTATGGGAAGGTTTTTTTTATGCTACGAAAAGAAGTTGATAAAGAATGGGTATTCGCCGACGGAAGTTATGTTAGAGCTCACCAACATGCGACTGGAGCTCAGCGTGGTCAAGAGCGAGCAATTGGAAGATCCGCTGGTGGACTTACTACAAAGATTCATATGTGCACCGATGCGCATGGAAATCCGCTCAATTTTAAAATCACTGGGGTCAAGTGCACGATTCAAAGGTTGCAAACGAATTAATCGACCTGGCCGAAGGAGCGGAATATTTTATCGCTGACAAAGGCTATGATGCTGATAGTATTCGTATCTATGGACGGACAAAAGGAATGCAAGTAATTATACCAAAAGAAAAAAACAGCACTAGACCAGATCCAGAATTTGATGCTCATTTGTATAAAAATCGACACTTAGTTGAAAATCTTTTGCACGACTCAAGCATTTTCGTGGCATTGCTATGCGTTTTGAAAAACTTGCTAGAAACTTCCAATCTATGCTCTACATCGCATCTATGCACATATGGTTGAAGCTTTTATGCCCTACTAATTAAATTGAGGACACACCTTAATATACTTTGTAGTTCATAACGTCACCTTCGAAAAAAATGTAATTAACAATAAAAACCTTAACTTCAGTGACAAAGTGTAAAAAGGGTTATGATGAAAGTCAAACTTTATGTACAAACTGTTTTGAGGTATTCGCTTTTTACCACCGTTTTTTCAAAAACATGATCAGTCCAAGGTTGACCGTGGCGCTTAATCCAAAACAGAGTGGGTATGCCAATGAATGCCAGGTATGTGCAAAAAAACCGACCGATGCAAAATAGATGATGCAGCCAAAAACCACCGGCATGGCGTACGCAAGTTGCGTTTTAAAATGTTGTTCGGCAGTCACCTGTGCGGCAGCGGCCGACATTGCCGTCGTTTCAGAAAAAAGTGACAGATGGTCGCCACACAATGCGCCTGAAAAAATAGCGCCGATGGTCTGATAAAGCAGAGGAATCTGACTACTTTCAACTGCAGTTTCGATGTTGTGTAGCTTCAAAAGCATCGGAATACCGATCGGCAAAAGGAGCCCAAAGGTTCCCCATGACGTTCCTGTTGAAAAGGCGATTGCAAGTGAGGTCAAAAAGAAGATGAGTGGCATGAGCCCGGTTGAAACATAGGTCTGTGCGATTGTGGCCAAAAAGGCACCCGTTTTCAGGTCATTGCGTGCAAGATGGCTGAAAATGGAAAGCAGAAAAATAATGAACAGTACGTTGTACATGAGGCCAAAACTGTTTTTGATTGCGTGCAGACAGTCAAACGCGCTCAGCATTCCGGTCTGCCAGAAATAAAGGCTTGTTAAGACAAAGGTGGTGCTGCTTGCAACAGCCAAAATAAAAAATATGTCGGTGTTATGTTTGAATGCTTGAAAAATCGATCGGCTACCACCAAACAGAGCTGCATCATTTTGAAAAAGAATGAGGCACACAATGAGCCCGATCAGCAAAAGCAGGGGGCCAAAAAGATGAACTGTTTTTGCTGTATGAGATACAGGTTCGTTTCCATGAAAAATCTGTTGTGGTGTTTCGTCTTTTTCAGCCTGTTTGATGGGACCAAAACTTATTCGTTTTAACACGATAAAAAGCACCGTCATGATTGTCAAAATCGAATACATGGTGTGTGGCATGCTGTAAAGATAGACGGTGAACGGGTCGGACGCGATGATGTCGTTTTTACCGATTCCTGATGCGGTCAGATAGGAGGTGAGCGTTGCGACCCAGCTTGAAAGTGGCATCAAAATGACCACGGTGCCGGAAAGTGCATGAATCAAATAGGCGAGTTTGACGCGGGGAATACCCACCGTGTCGGTCAGTGATCTGAGTACCTGGCCCGTGGTCAAGATGCTCAGATAATCGTCGATTGACAGGCAAAATGATGAAGCGACCGCAGCAAGTTCAATGCCCCGTTTTGTTTTTATTTTTCGGGTCATGCGCTGCGCAAATGCCTGCGCGCTCCCTGTTTTTAAAAACAGTTCAATTAATGAGGGCAGAGCGATTAAAAAGAGGTATAAAAACCAGCTATCCTTGTTTGCAATCTGGTCGTTAATTTGTGAAAAAAAGAGCTGGAAAAAGGTATACAATGATCCGGCAGATAGCAGCCAGACGCCCACAACAATTCCTATCAAAAGTCCTTTTTGGACCTGTCCTGACAATAAAGTTACAAAAATGACCGTCAAAAAAGGGATTATCGGAACTGCATTTTCAATCATGGTTTAAAATTTCGTTTTTCAAGGGTTGTGTATAAGCAAACAGAATTTGGCTTTAAAAGGTCAATAGTTGCTGTCTATTCTGCGATGCAATCGTTTTTTTGTCAATCATTTTGCAGGTTGCAGCCACGCTGTTTTGAAAAAAGTAAAGATGCATTGTTTGTCTTTGACAATTATATTGACCAAAATCAGTTTTTTGTTTATCTTTGACAGGAGAGTTTAAAAAATCATATAAATTTCTGAAAATAAAGGTCTTGCGATCATGATTATGAATAAAGCGTTTTATTTGAAAAAAGAAGATCGTGCCCCAAAATGGCGAGTTATCGATGCAGAGGGTAAGATTTTAGGCCGTTTGGCAACACAGATTGCCGATGCATTGCGTGGCAAAGACAAGCCATATTACACGCCGCACACCGATTGTGGTGATTATGTGGTGGTTATCAATGCTGACAAAGTGGTCATGACCGGTCAAAAAATGAGCGACAAAGAATACGTGACCTACAGCGGCTGGATGAGCGGTAAAAAGGTTACATTAGCAAAAGATCTTATGAAAAAGCACCCAACAAAAATTGTTGAACTTGCAGTCAAAAGAATGTTGCCAAAAAATACCCTTAACAGTGACATCTATCGTAAATTAAAAGTGTACGCTGGTTCCGAGCATCCTCACAAAGCGCAAGAAATTGGTTTTGCACCAAAAGTAAAATAGTAGCTTCGAGTAAATTTAACTCTGCGAGTGTGCCTGTACAATTCGCTGGAGCCATGGAAGTAGTTCTGCGTCTGTTGCATGGGTTTTTGAAAAACGTTCTTTTTCATGTAAGACTATCCATGATGGTGGATTTGTCCTGAACTTTGCAAGCTTGTATGCATATTGTGCTATGTCGTTGAACAATAGTGAAGGCATGAGTTCTGCCATATATTCATGTGTTTTAGTAAAGGCAAACCAGCTCGGGTTATTATTTGTTGTTTTACCATAGTATTTTTCTATAAGCATTTTTACATGTTGGGTAGTTATTCCGTGTCCCTCGATAATATGCGTGATTTCATGATGAATTGTGTGTTCTATGAACTGTTTATGGAATAGTGGCGCAGCTGGACGTGCGTGTTTTGGAAAAATGAAATCTTTTAGATCCTTTTTAAATGTTTTTAATTCAAGCTTTATTTGGTCAGTTATGTTTTTGAATTCCTTGTATTCGGCTGGGAATGAAAATTTTTTGACGTAGTCCATCCATATAGTTTGATTGTGTATATACTTATCCCAATTTTGTTTTGTATCAAAACCAACCATTGGTCTGAAGTTTGTTCCGCCAATTATTCGCCATGTGTTGTTTGTTAAGGTCTGTCTGTATTCATAGTTAGTAATGGCCCATGCAGAGGCAGATTGTACAGGGGACCATCCATTGCTGGATTCGATTAAGATTCCTATTTTTTCAGGGTTTATGCCACGTGCCACGGTACACCGTTTTGTATATTCTTCAAACTTTTCATAAACAAAGGGTGTATTGGCAGGGTAAACGGATGGCATGGTGATCGCCGCATCTTTCTGTGCAAGGTGTATTTTTAAATCTGCTTTGCATTTTTCAATATCTTTAAACGTTTCTGCCCATTCCGATTCGGAAATCAATGGAAACGCCTTTTTTAATTCTGCGATCGCATTCGTTTCCAACATGCGGATATCGGCCTCAATCTGTTTTAGCGTTAGTTTTGTAACCATTGCGCAAACAGGCCCAAAAAGCTGCATGCATAGAAAAAATAATAGTAAAGACCGTAATGACTTCATGATATCCTCCATTTACTTTCAAGCATATCATGAATAAAAAATAAGCCAATTTGAATTAATAATAATCTGATGCGTGCATGAAAATACCCCGGTCAAAAGAGGGACGCTCAATTGACCGGGGTATTTTAGAGCTTTTAAAATAAATGTTTCAAAAGAGGTGCGGCGATCCGCATAATATCTTGCCAGCTCAAATAAGCAAATAATGCCATGAATCCGATCCAGCAGGCCATGTGGATGCCGATTTTTGCTTTTTCATTGAGCGGAAATCCCATGATCGCTTCAATAGTGTAAAACACAATCTGTCCACCATCCAAAATAGGCACTGGTAACATGTTCAAAACCGCAAGGTTGATGCTGATAATTGCCAAAAATATGAAAAACAATAAAATGCCTTCATTTGCCATTTTCGCACTCATGTGAACAATCATGAGTGGTCCGGCCATCTCTTTGACATTTTTGCTCAAAGAAAGATGTTTGAAGTCGTTAATGATGTTTCCAATCCAGCGATGTGTTTCGGTAATGCCACGTTTGATTGCATCAAAAAGGGAAGCGGCTTTTTCTGATTCTGTTTCGAAAATAATGCCCATCGATGCTGTCTGTTGTCCGCGTTGGTAAGTGATTTTTGGTTTTAATGAGGTTGTTATCTCTTTTCCGTTTCGTTCAAGCACTATTTCTACATTTGCTTCGCTTAGTTCGGTGGTGCGACCTGTGTAGGTTGCAATGCCTTTTTCTAAAGGAAGCTTATTGATTGTTTTTATCACGTCGCCTGGCATAATCTTGCCATCTGCTGCAGATTGAGGTATGACGTGTGCCACTGTGGTAGTTGCATTAGTTGGATACAGCAGTTGTGTTTTGGGGGTTCCTACAAAAAAGATGGTGATAAAAACAAGGTAAGCAAAGATCAGGTTGAAAAGTATGCCACCGATCATGACTGCAAACTGCTGCCAGAAAGGTTTTTTGCCAAATGAGCGTTCATCTTGCAGTTGTGCGTGTGCCTGATCACCCTGGCCAACTTCCTGTGCGCCAGCTATTTCAACATATCCTCCCAGCGGGATCAAAGAGAGTTTGAATAGGGTGTCACCGATCATTTTTGAAAAGAGTACCGGTCCAAAGCCTATAGAAAATGATGGGGTGTAGATATTAAACAGTTTGCAAAACAGAAAGTGCCCAAACTCATGAAATGCTATCAAGAATGCTAATCCGACAAGCCCTGCTAAAATAAAGGGGAAATGGTTTAATAGAGTGAAGAGCGATGAAAAAATCATTATTTTCCTTTGTGTTTTTAATATAAATATGTTTTTTCATGATAACACATAAGTTGCTATTTTTTCAAACGGATAATTTTTAAATTTGCTTTTTTTTCTTTTTTTCTTGAAAGTTATTGCGAGAATTGCTTTTTACTTGAAAAAATCTATAGAAAAGGTAGAATAGCTGAAAATGCGTTTCATAAAGTAAGCATTTGAGTTATAAACATAGGCTTTTTGACGATTTTAAAAAATCAACAGAAAAGTTGTCGTAAAACTATATTAAGAAGCAAGGAATAGCGCATATGCCAACAATAAACCAGTTGTGCCGTTTTGGTAGAAGACAGATGAAATCGAAGTCTAAAAGCCATGCATTAAAGGGCAAGGGAGGGCAGAAGAGCCCATTTGCAAGTGGTAGGTGTATTAAAGTGTTTACGGCAACACCTAAAAAGCCTAACTCAGCTTTGCGTAAAGTCGCTCGGGTGAAGTTGCTTAATGGATATGAAGTAACCGCATATATTCCTGGCGAAGGGCATAATCTTCAGGAGCACTCTGTTGTTTTGATTCGTGGTGGTCGCGTGAAAGACTTACCAGGTGTGAAATATCACATTGTTCGGGGGGCGCTTGATGCAGCTGGTGTTGAAGGAAGAAAGCAGGCTCGATCTTTGTATGGTGCTAAGAAGCCAAAAAGTTAGTTTTTAATTAAAAGGGTTTTTCATGCCAAGGCGTAGAAACAAAGAATTTGTAAGAGATGTCGGTGTTGATGAACGTTTCAGTTCTTCTCTGGTGCAAAAGTTGATTAATGTTGTGATGAAATGTGGCAAAAAGAGCATTGCGCGTAGAATTGTGTACGATGCGATGGACCTTGTAGGTAAAAAAATTAGTGGCGATGATCAGAAGATCTTACAAGCTTTTGAAAAAGCATTTGATCAGATTGTGCCTCATGTTGAAGTGCGTTCTCGCCGTGTTGGTGGTGGTGTGTATCAGGTTCCGGTAGAAGTGAACCCTAAAAGACAGAAATCATTGGCATTGCGTTGGCTTGTTCAGGCAGCGCAAGAACGTTCTGATAAGGTAATGGGTCTACGTTTAGGACATGAAATTTTGGATGTACTTGAAGGCCGTGGTGGCGCTTTAAAGAAACGTACGGAAGTTCAGCGAATGGCTGAAGCTAACCGAGCATTCTCTCATTATGCATGGTAAAAGGAGTATCTGATGAGTAGGCCGTTAGAAAGATATCGTAATATTGGTATAGCAGCGCACATTGATGCTGGCAAAACTACTGTTACGGAGCGTATTCTATTTTATACAGGCGTTGTGCACAAGATTGGCGAAGTTCATGAAGGCGCAGCTACCATGGACTGGATGGAGCAGGAGCAGGAGCGTGGTATTACTATTACGTCTGCTGCAACAACCTGTCTTTGGAAAGATCATCAAATCAATATTATTGATACACCAGGACACGTTGATTTTACGATTGAAGTTGAACGATCATTACGTGTTTTGGATGGTGTTGTGGCTGTTTTTTCTGCAGTTGATGGGGTGCAGCCTCAGTCTGAAACCGTATGGAAACAGGCAAGCCGCTATAAGGTTCCGCGCGTTATTTTTGCCAATAAAATGGATCGCGTTGGGGCCGATTTTTTTCATGTGATTAACGATGTGAATACACGTTTGCATGGCAATGCGGTTGCTATGCAGCTTCCAGTTGGTCAAGCGGAGCAGTTTAGTGCGATTATAGACGTGCTCACAAGAAAGATGGCAACGTTCAGTGAAGAAGATGGTGGTGTGACGATTACATGGTCTGATGTTCCTTCTGAATATACAGCAAAACTTCAAGAGCTGTATGAAAAAATTGTTGCAGCGGCAGCTGATTTTGATGATGAGGTAGCAGAAGCGTACCTTGCAGGACGTGATGTGTCGATTGATGCTATCAAACGTGGCTTGCGCAAAGGTGTGTTAGTTCAGAAAGTAACGCCAGCATTCTGCGGTACTGCTTTTAAAAACAAAGGTGTACAGCTCTTATTGGATGCGGTGGTTGACTATCTTCCATCGCCTTTAGATATTCCTCCTGTGCAAGGCACAAAACAGGATTCAGAAGAAAAGGTTGCCATTCTTGCTGATCCGAGCGCTCCTTTTTCTGCACTTGCTTTTAAAATTATGACTGATCCTTTCGTGGGTATTTTAACCTTTATTCGCGTGTATGCGGGTACCCTTGAATCCGGTTCTTATGTATATAATATTCGCAGTGGAACACGAGAACGCGTTGGTCGTCTTTTAAAAATGCATGCAAATAAACGGGAAGAGATCGATTCTGTGCGCGCTGGTGATATTGCCGCGATTGTGGGTGTAAAAGACACCATTACGGGAGATACGCTCAGTTCAGATAAAGATGGTGCGTTGTTAGAATCGATTGTTGTTCCAGTCCCAGTAATTTCAGCATCTGTTGAGCCAAAAAACAAGTCTGATCACGATAAGATGTCAATTGCATTGCGTAAGTTAATGCAAGAAGATCCATCATTCCAGTTTTCTTTTGATGACGAGACAGGTCAAACGGTTATCAAGGGAATGGGTGAGTTACACTTAGAAATTATTGTTGATCGAATGAAGCGCGAGCACAAAGTTGAGGTGGTCCAAGGAAAACCTCAAGTCGCGTATAGAGAAACTATTCAAAAAGCTGTTGATGCCGAAGGTAAGTTTATTAAGCAGTCCGGTGGACGTGGTCAGTATGGTCATGTGTGGATTAAAATGGAGCCGCTCGAACGGGGTGCGGGTTTTAAATTTATCAATGGTATTATCGGTGGAACTGTTCCACGAGAATACATCCCTGGTGTTGAAAAAGGGATAAAAGAAGCACTTACTTCTGGTATTTTGGGTGGATATCCGGTCGTTGATTGTCAAATTACTTTGTACGATGGTTCATATCATGATGTTGACTCGTCTGAAATTGCATTTAAAATTGCAGCTTCGATGGCATTTAAGTCAGCAATGGCTTCTGCTAGTCCTGTACTGCTTGAGCCTGTTATGAAAGTAGTTGTTGACACGCCTGAAGAATATATGGGTGATGTAATGGGTGATCTAAACTCTCGAAGAGGAAGAATTTTGGGCATGGAGGGGGATCTGGGAAAACAAGAAATTGTTGCAGAAGTTCCGTTAGGAAGTATGTTTGGGTATTCAACAGACTTGCGATCTATGACTAAAGGTAGAGCTAGCTATTCGATGGAATTTGAGCGTTATGGCGAGGTTCCAAAGAATGTTCAAGAGGCACTAGTAGGACAAAAAAAATAATATAACTGTTGTAGGAGTATAAAACAATGGCAAAAGGTATATTTGAACGTAAAAAGCCACATGTTAATATTGGTACTATCGGTCACGTTGACCATGGTAAAACAACGTTAACGGCTGCAATTACGACCGTTTTGGCAAAAAAAGGGTATGCTGAAGCTCAAAAATATGATGAGATTGACAAAGCACCAGAAGAAAAAGCACGTGGTATTACCATTTCAACATCACATGTTGAGTATGAAACTGATAAAAGACACTATGCGCACATTGATTGCCCTGGCCATGCTGACTATGTAAAGAATATGATTACTGGTGCAGCGCAGATGGACGGTGCGATCTTGGTTGTATCGGCTATGGATGGTGCAATGCCTCAGACACGCGAACATATCGTTTTGGCAAAAAACGTGAACGTCCCTGCACTTGTTGTGTATCTGAACAAGGTTGATATGGTTGACGATAAAGACATGATCGATATGGTTGAAGAAGAGATCAGGGATTTGTTGAAAAAATATGATTTTCCCGGTGATAAGATTCCTGTGATTCGTGGGTCTGCGTTAAAAGCACTCGAAGGTGATCAAAGCGAGATGGGTGAGCCGTCAATTTTGCGTCTTATGGAAGCGGTTGATAGCTATATTCCAGAACCTCAACGTCAGGTTGACAAACCATTTTGTATGCCAATTGAGGCTGTTTTTTCAATTGCAGGTCGTGGCACTGTGGTGACTGGTCGTATTGAAACTGGAAAAGTTGCTGTTGGTGAAGAAGTTGCTATTGTAGGTTTGGGTGATACTAAAAAAACAACTGTAACGGGCGTTGAAATGTTCAGAAAAGAGCTCAAAGAAGGTCTTGCTGGCGAAAACGTTGGTGTATTGCTTCGTGGTACCAAAAAAGAGGAAGTTGAACGTGGACAGGTGCTTGCAAAGCCAGGTTCGATTACTCCACATAAAAAGTTCAAATGTAAGTGTTATATTTTGAGCAAAGAAGAAGGTGGTCGACATAGTCCGTTCTTTACTGGTTACAGGCCGCAATTTTATTTCCGTACCACCGACGTCACTGGTATTGTAACGTTACCTGCTGGTCGTGAAATGGTTATGCCTGGTGATACTGTTGAACTTACCGTTGAATTAATTAGCACTATTGCGATGGACAAAGATTTGAGATTTGCAATTCGTGAAGGTGGTCGAACGGTTGGATCCGGTGTTGTTACTGAAATTAATGAATAACGTTTGATGGAACTTTGATGAAAAAGCAACGTATTAAATTAAAATTAAAATCACTCGATCATAGATTGTTGGATGCTGCGGTGAAGCAGATTGCTTTAACTGCAAAAAGAACTGGGGCCCAAATTATTGGGCCTATTCCTTTGCCAAGTGAGCATAAGGATTTTACTGTTTTGCGCTCGCCGCATGTTAACAAAAAATCTCGAGAACAGTTTGAGTTAGTTTTGCATAAAAGAAAGATGGACATCGTTTCTCCTTCAAATGTAACAATGGATGCTTTAATGAAGCTGAATGTTTCAGCGGGCGTTGAAGTAGAAATAAAGTAAGCATGTCTAATATTTGAGAAGAAAGTATAAGTATGGTAAATGGTTTGTGGGGCCAAAAAATTGGCATGACACAGCTTTTTGTTGATGGAAAAGCTGTTCCAGTGACGGCAGTTAATGTCGGGCATTGGATTGTGTGTGGTACTAAGACTGTGGCCCAAGATGGATATAACGCATTGCAAGTTGGATGTCTGCGCAAGCGTTATCGATCAATTCCTTTCGATTTGTTATGGTTGAAAAATAAACAGAAGTATTTCTTTTATACCAAAGAGGTGCGTTGTTCTTCTGAGCAACTTGCGACAGCTGCTTTGGGATCAGTAGTTGATTTATTGCAGTTTTTTGCAATAGGTGACCTGGTAAGAGTTTCTGGACTATCAAAGGGTATCGGGTTTGCTGGTGTTTATAAAAGACATAATTTTGGTGGTGCGGCTAAAAGCCATGGTTCGATGATGGGTCGAAGGCCAGGTTCGATAGGGTTTACAAGAAGTTCTGGTGAGATTATGCGTGGGCAGATGATGGCTGGACATGCCGGAAATAAACGTATTTCTATTTTAAATTTGACTGTTGTAAAAATTCTTCAATCTGAAAATGTTCTTATGATTAAAGGATCTGTGCCAGGCAAATCTGGTACATTGGTATTTGTCAAAAGGCAAGGGTTATAATCTTAGGTGACGTATGGTGAAAAAAAGTACAAAAAAAATAGATAGTAACCCGGTTGCTTTCAGATTGGTAGAGTTGAAAGACCTTGGTTTGCATGGTAGTGAGAATAAAACAGTTTCAAAGATGAGTTTTGCTGTTTCCATAAGAGTTTTGTTAAATCAGTGGAGACAGGGAACGGTTGCTTGTAAGGGACGCGCTGATGTAGCTCGTTCAGGTAAAAAACCTTGGAAACAGAAGGGTACTGGTCGTGCACGTGCCGGTACAGCTCGATCTCCTTTGTGGAGAGGAGGCGGTGTTATTCATGGTCCTCAAGCAAGAGTGCGAGTGCTTTCGGTAAACAAAAAAGCAAGAAAAGCTGTTTTTGAAGGACTTATTAACGATCGAGTACACAATAAGTCTGTTTTTGCAGTTGATTGGCTTTTGAATGAAGAGCGTCCAAAAACAAAATATACAAAAGGAATATTGCATGCTTTGCAAATTGAAGGTGAACGTGTGATTGTTTTTTTGAACCAAAACGATCATCTACATTATGCTTCTTTTGCAAATTTAAATAGAGTGCAGATTGTGTTTTTTGATGAACCAAACGCCTATCATTTATCAGTAGCAAAAAAATGGGTCTTTTTAGAAAAAGATGCTGAACAATTTAAACAGATGGTGTCGCGATGGCTATAAGTATTTATGATGTTATACAAGGTCCAGTCGTCTCAAATAAGGCATACAAAGCGAGTCAATCAAATAAGGTTGTGTTGCATGTGCATAAAAATGCTAATGCCGTTATGATAAAAGAGGCTGTGGAAAAGTTTTTCGATGTCAAGGTTGCCAAGGTTAATACGTTAATTACGGTTGGTAAGCGAAGACGTGTTGGTAGAGCGTTTATAGATGGTGCTATAAAAAAACGAGCGTATGTGACTTTGAAAGATGGATACAAGCTTAGTTTCTTTGACCATATTGAGTCAAATGTTAGCAAAAAAGATTAACGAGGAAATGGTATGGCAATTAATCGAAGAAAGCCGCGAAGTGCAGCGTTAAGGTTCCAGTCTTTCTTGAGTAACAATGATATTACAAAAAAATCTCCTGAAAAAGCGCTTGCAAAAGGTATAAAAAGAAGTGGTGGCAGAAATGCGTATGGGCGCATTACCTGTAGGCATCGCGGAGGAGGCGCGGCAAGGAAATATCGAGAGATAGATTTTGCGCGCTCAGAACGAGGAGTACAGGGCTATGTGGCCTCGGTTGAGTATGATCCAAATCGTAACGTTCGTATTGCGCTTGTAGTGTATTTGAACGGAGCGAAAAAGTATATCTTGATGCCAGAAGGTCTTAAAGTTGGTGATCGCATTTTGTCTGGTGAAGATGCTGAAGCACGTGTTGGAAATGCTACACGTGTGCGTAATATACCGGCTGGATTTATGATTCACAATGTGGAAATTAGACCTGGTTCTGGTGGTACCTTTGCACGTAGTGCGGGTATGTTTGCGCAGCTGGTAAGCAAATCTGAAACGCATGCAACTCTGCGGATGCCCTCTGGGGAAGTTCGCATGGTGCCACTTGATGTGTGGGCTACGGTAGGCGTATTAGGTAATGCTGACTTTAAGAATATTTCTTGGGGTAAAGCAGGGCGGACGCGTTATCGTGGTTTTCGTCCAAGTGTCAGGGGTATGGCAATGAACCCTGTGGACCATCCACATGGTGGTGGCGAAGGTCGTTCAAAATCGGGATCGCACCCTCGTTCGCCTTGGGGTAAAGGTTGCAAAGGTACAAGAACTCGAAAACCAAGGCGTACCAATAGGTTGATTATTAGTAGAAGACGTCCATAAATTAGAGTCGAGGTATAAAAGATGGCTAGATCGACATACAAGGGTCCATACGTTGAACCTTCGTTGTATCAAAAAGTGTTAAAAGCAAAACAAAATAGTAAACGTGATGCTATAAAAACATGGTCACGTAGAAGTATGGTGATTCCAGAATTTGTAGGGCTTACTTTTGCTGTGCACAATGGTAAAAAATTTGTTTCCGTATTTGTTACTGAAAATATGGTAGGGCATTACTTGGGGGAATTTGTTCCAACTCGTACTTTCCGTTGGCATAGTGGACAAAGACAGGCGGCTGGTGGTAACCAGAAGTAACAAGTGGTGATTCACAGATTGTTGTTTTTGTTCTTTTACATTATAATTATAAAAATAGATGTCATAGGTGTATTTTCGAGGTTAGAATGAATTTTTCTGCTAAGGCTTTATATATAAAATTTTCTCCGTTTAAATTGCGGCCACTGGTCGATGTAATGCGGGGCAAAACAGCGCAAGCAGCTTTGTGGTGGTTGCATACCTATAAAACGAGGCGTGCTGTTCCGATCTTGAAGTTGTTGAATTCGGCTATTGCGAATGCAAAATCGCTGCAAAATATTTCTGCTGAAGAACTTGTTATTAAAGATATTCGTGTTGACCATGGTCCAACTTATAAATATTTTAAACCTGGTGCACAAGGGCGTGCGAATGTTCAAAAAAAACGTTCCAGCCACATACAAATTCAGTTGGTTGCTTTAACGAAAGAGGTGTAAGGTGGGTCAAAAGGTACATCCGGTAGGTTTTAGAATTGGTGTATACAGGCCGTGGGATGCGCGTTGGTTTGCGCGTCCAAATCAGTATGGCAAATCTTTGCTTGAAGATATTAAGTTGCGAGCTTATCTTGAGAAGCACTTAAAATCTGCTGATATTGCGCGTATCGAAATTGAAAAAGCTGGAAATAGTATTAGAATTGTATTGCATTCAGGTCGTCCTGGTGCTGTGATAGGCAAAAAAGGACAAGGCATTGAAGGTTTGCGTAAAGATATTGCGACATTTTTAGGTAAGTCTAAAGTTGTTGAACTTTCAGTACAAGAACTAAAAAAGCCTGAGTTGAACGCCAGATTAGTAGCAAAAAGTATAGCGGATCAACTGTCTGCACGTGGTTCATATAAAAAAGCGATGAAAACAGCGGCACTGGCTTCAATGAGGGCAGGAGCAAAAGGGATTAAAATCTGTTGTTCTGGTCGTTTGAATGGTGCGGAAATTGCTCGTTCTGAGTGGACGCGAGTTGGATCTGTCCCTTTGCATACATTGAAAGCTGATATTGATTATGCTTTGGCGGAGGCGCTTACTACCTATGGTAAGATTGGTGTAAAGGTGTGGATTTGTAGGGGTGAATATAGGACATTTAACCTTCCGTCTTAAGGTGAGAAATTATCATGTTAATGCCAAAAAAAGTTAAATACAGAAAAGTGCAAAAAGGGCGACTTACGGGTTTGTCAAAGGGTGCCAGAGAGGTATTTTTTGGTGAGTACGGACTTGAAGCAGTCGAGCCATCCAGAATGACAGCGCAGCAGATAGAAGCGATCCGCGTTACCTTATCGCGTGGATTGAAAAAAATAGGGCAGTTTTATTTGCGTGTTTTTCCAGACAAACCAGTGAGTAAGAAACCAGCTGAAACCCGTATGGGTAAAGGTAAAGGTGGAGTTGATCATTGGGTTGCACCAGTAAAAAGAGGCCGTGTGATTTGTGAAGTGGCAGGAGTTGATGAGTTGACCGCAAAAACTATTTTACGTGCAGCTTCTTACAAATTGCCCATGAAAACTAAATTTGTAAAAAAAAATCTTGTGTAGTTGAGTAACATGAAAAGTAAAAAAGTTTTAACTGAATTAAGAAGTCTTGAGTCTGCGGACTTGAGCGAGCAGCTTGTGCTGATGCGTAAAGAGTTGTTATCTTTAAAATTGCAAAGACATACTTCGCATGTCAAAGATTATTCGCGATTTAGTAAGCTACGTAAACTTGTTGCGCAGATTCATACTGTTTTGCGTGAAAAAATATACGACTAAGCATGTATATAGTATTTTGTTAACGAGGAAATGATGACAACTCTAGAGAAAGAAAAGATAAAACGTGTTTTGATTGGTGAGGTTGTGTCTGATAAGATGGAAAAGACTGTGGTAGTTAAAACAGTTCGTATTATCCGGCATCCTAAATTTCATAAGGTTTTGAAGAAGATCAAAAAGTATCTTGTGCATGACGAGAACGAGGCGGCAAAGCCTGGTGACATAGTTGAAATTTATGAAGGTAGGCCAAAATCAAAATTGAAGTATATGTACCTTTCTAAGGTAATAAAAGATGCGGCGGTTCAGGCTGTATAAGATAGTAAGAAAGAATGCACTATGATTCAAAAGCAAACATATTTAAAAGTAGCAGATAATTCTGGAGCAAAAGAGATACAGTGTATCCATTTGGTTGGATCGACTCGTAAACGTTATGGGTATCTTGGAGACCAGATTATATGTGCAGTGAAAGCTGCAACACCAGGTGCGCTTGTAAAAAAAGGTGATGTCGTTCGTGCAGTTATTGTGCGAACAACCAAGGAGTATGCACGCGAAGATGGTAGCTATATTCGATTTGGTGAAAATGCTGCCGTGATTATTAAAAATGATTTGGAAATGGTTGGAACTAGAATTTTTGGTCCGATTGCTCGTGAGTTAAGGGCTGCGGGGTTTGCCAAAATTTTAGGTCTTGCTCCTGAAGTTTTGTAAGGGATAAACGGTGATAAGTCGTATTAAAAAAAATGATCTAGTTATGGTACTTTCCGGAAAAGACAAGGGCAAGAAGGGGTCAGTCCTTGTAGTTTTCCCGAAGAATGAACGTGTTCTTGTACAGGGTATTAACATGGCAACACGTCATATGAAAGCAAAAAAGCAGGGCCAGAAGTCGGAGATCAAAAAAACTGAAAGTTTGATTCCACTTTCAAAAGTTATGTTGGTCTGTTCTTCATGTCACAACCCGTCAAGGGTGAATGTAAAAATAACAGATGAGAATGTTCGTGTCAGGGCTTGCAATAGATGCAAGCAAATTACTTAAGAAATTAAGAATTTCGAGAAAGAATTGCTATGGTAATACCACAAAAAGAAAAAGTACGTTTGCAGGACAGGTATAATAATACTATTCGCCCTGAGTTACAGAAAAATTTTGGTTTTCTCAATGTGATGCAAGTGCCGCGCATTGAAAAGATAGTTGTTAATATTGGTGTTAAAGATGCGATTGCTGATAGCAAAGTGCTTGTGCAGGCTGAAGAGCTATTGACACGTATTACTGGTCAAAAAGCTTCAAGAAGGTTGGCTCGCAAATCGAATGCGAGCTTCAAGCTTCGCGAAGGGATGCCAATCGGTGTTATGGTTACCTTACGACGTGCCAAAATGTATGAATTTTTAGATAGATTAATTAGTTTAGCTTTGCCTCGTATACGTGATTTTCAGGGCGTTTCAAAAAAACTTGATGGTATGGGCAACTATAACCTTGGAATAAAAGAAAGTTCTATTTTTCCTGAAATAGATATGAGTGTTGGACAAAAAATTTTAGGACTTAATATTACAATTCAGACATCTGCGGAAACTGACGAGCACGGGTTCAAATTATTGGAGTTGTTTGGCATACCTTTTAAAAAACAGATAAAGCGGGAACATAATGGCTAAAAAAGCGCTTATTGAAAAAGCAAAGCGAACACCAAAATTTGCTGTTCGCAAAAGAAATAGATGTGGTTTGTGCGGTAGGCCTCGAGCTTATATGCGTATCTTTGATTTGTGTAGGCTTTGTTTCAGGGAGCATGCTGTCCTTGGTGTGTTGCCGGGCGTTAAGAAATTGAGTTGGTAAGGGTGGAAGGATAGATATGTCAATTGATTTTGTTGGTGATTTTCTGACAGTGATTAGGAATGCAACGAGAGTCTCAAAGCCTTTTGTTATCGTAGCTCATTCTAATATGAGATTTGCAATAGCAAACATACTCAAAAAAGAAGGCTTTATTAACGATATCGTGGTGCAAGACCTAGGTGATAATAAAAAAGTTATTAAAGTAAGTTTAAAGTATGTTGCGGGTGAATCCGTGATTCATCAGATTGATCGTGTTAGTACTCCTGGATGTAGGTACTATTCATCGATAAAGGACGTAAGGCCAGTCATCGGTGGTCTTGGGATATCAATATTAACTACGAGTCGCGGAGTTCTTACGCACAAAGAAGCTAAGAAGTTGCAAGTTGGCGGTGAAATTATTTGTACGGTGTGGTAAGGGGATATTGGTATGTCAAAAATAGGAAGAAAGCCGATTAATATAGATGGTGTTGCGATACAGATTGATGGTCAAGCAGTGCATTTTAAAGGGCCAAAATCTGTTGGAGTTTACACATTACCCCAACCTCTTAAAGCCGCTGTTAAAGAAAAACAGTTATTGATTACAGTTGACCAGGAGGTTTCTGATAAAGCTACCAGAATGGTAGCTGATATTAACTGTTTATGGGGATTGCATCATGCTTTATTGCAAAATAAGGTATTAGGTGCATGTAAAGAGTTTGAAAAAAAAGTGAAAATTGTCGGGCTTGGATGTAAGGCTGAATTTGTTAATAAAACAGCAATCAAACAGTTGCCGAATAAAAAATATGTTATTGATCGAGACAAAAAGACCGTTGGAATTGTATTAGCTGGAGAAAAAAAATCTTTTGATTCAGTGGACAAAGGTCTCTTATTTATATTGGGTAAAAGTCATTTTTTTTACTTTGTGTTACCACAAGGTATTACTGTTGAGATTGACAAAACTGGACAAAATTTAATTGTTAAATCTATCGATCCAGTTTTGTTAGGTCTATGTGTAAGCAAAATCAAGCAGTTGCGTAAACCTGAGCCATACAAGGGTACAGGTATTCGTGAAGAAAACGAGATTGTCCGTCGTAAAGCTGGTAAAACAAAAGCAGGTTAAGGTTGCGTATGATAACACATAAGAAAGATAGAATAAGAAAATTAAGAAGAAAGTTGAGTGTAAGAGCTCGTTGTAAAAAAGGTACGGCGGACTATCCGCGAATATCTGTATTTCGCAGCTTAAATCATATCTATGCACAAATGATTGATGATGTTCAGGGAATAACGCTTGCAAGCTGTTCAACGGTGGCAATCGATTTAGAGAATGGTGATAAAAAGCACCAAGCATATCAAGTAGGGCTAACGCTTGCAAAACTTGCCAGCCAAAAAGGGATCGCCAGAGCCTTTTTAGATAGAGGAAGCGCGCGATATACTGGACGAGTTGCTTCGTTAACAGATGGTCTGCGCAAGGGTGGGCTTGGCATTTAGTGATTTTGATGTTTACAAAAAGTATAATTAACCACAAATAGGACTATGTATGGTTAAGCCAAAAAATAATCAAGAAGAAAAAAACAAAGAACAGTTAATGGTTACAAAAGATTCTAAGGATGCTCATTTTATTGATCATGTTATTGGGATTAGGCGTGTTACAAAGGTAACAAAAGGTGGCAAGCGATTTGCTTTTTCCGCTTTTGTTGTCTCTGGCGACGGCAAAGGCAGTGTGGGATTTGCTTTAGGCAAAAGCAGAGAGGTGTCACTTGCAATTGCAAAGGCTACCAATAGGGCTCGTAAGGATATGATTTCTATCCCGTTGAGAGATGCGACATTGCCTTATGCAGTGGTTGGTTATCATGGTGCATGTAAAGTGGTAGTAAGACCTGCTTCAAAAGGAACTGGCAACATTGCAGGTGGTGCTGTGCGTGCAATTATGAGTGCGCTTGGTGTGCATGATGTTCTTACCAAGGCTTTTGGGTCTTCTAACGGTCAAAATGTGGCAAAGGCAACCTTGAATGCGTTGGCGCAGTTGAGGCCTGCACTTCAGATAGCCAAAATGCGTGGAACAACGATAAAAAAGATGATTAAAGGTGAATAACAATGTTAAATTTTCATGAAGTTTCTAAAACTGTAAAAACGAGAAAGCGAGTGGGCCGGGGCGGTAGTCGCGGTGGTCAGTCTGGAAGGGGCGGGAAAGGACAAACTGCACGATCTGGTGGTTCTATTAAGCCAGGGTTTGAAGGCGGTCAGATGCCGTTGCACCGTCGTACGCCTAAGCGTGGTTTTAATAATAAAGAGTTTCAAAAAAATGTTTATATTGTAAATTTGGACCAACTAGAAAAACATTTTGGTAATAATGAGCTTGTAAATAAAGAGGCGCTTATTAATAAGGGTATTATTAAAGCAAGGTCTATTGGTACTTATATTAAGATATTAGGTGATGGTCATTTATCAAAAAAGTTGAATATAGTTGTAGATGCGTGTAGCCAAAAAGCAAGAACTGTAATAGTTTCTGTTGGTGGTACAGTGACTTTGGAAGCAAAGAAGGAGTAAGCTGTGGTACTGCTTAAGAATTTCGTCAATATGTTTTTTATTCCAGAATTGCGTAAGCGGTTGTTTTTTACTGTTGGCGTAATTCTAGTAATACATAGATTGGGTAGTTATATACCTATTATTGGTATTGATATAGAACGACTTAAATTTTTTATGAATCAGCCATCGGCACTCGGTGGAATATTTTCTTATTTCGATCTTGTATCTGGTGGAAATTTAAGGCAGTGTACACTGTTTGCGCTTGGCATACAACCTTATATTACCGCAAGTATTGTGATGCAGTTTTTGACGTTGTCTGTACCGTGGCTTGAGGCTCTTGTAAAAGAGGGTGAGTACGGTCGCAAAATGGTGAATCAATATACGCGTTATCTGGCGATACTAGTAAGCATTGTGCAAGGTATAGGTTTTGCTGTCTTTGTAGAGCGATATGAGCTTGCTTTAGATCCGGGATGGTCATTTAGGTTGTTATTTCTTCTGTCGGTTATGGTTGGTTCTTTTTTTGTCATGTGGCTTGGTGAACAGATATCTCTTTTTGGTCTTGGCAATGGAAGTTCAATGATCATTTTTGCGGGTATTGTTGCTCGTTTTCCTGATGATATCATTAAAATCATTGGTGCGGTTTCTGAAGGGTATATGAACCTATTTGCTGCGTTGATATTGTTTGTAATTATTATGTTTATCTTTGGTTGTATTGTTTTTCTTGAAAAAGGTGAACGAAAGATTGCAGTACAGTATTCGCGCCGAATGGTTGGGAATCGTTTTTTTGCTGGTCAATCGACCTATATTCCGTTTAAGATAAATACGGCTGGTGTTATGCCGGTTATACTTTCTTCGGTCATGGTGAACATTCCCTTGTACGTTGCAACTTTTTTGAGTACCTATTTTACATTTTTTAAATGGTTTGCAGAAATATTGGTTCCAGGGGGTATTTTGCATAGCGTGTTAACATTTATATCTATCATTGTCTTTACTTTTGTGTATACTGCAATACAGTTTAATCCTGACGAACTTGCTGATAATATAAAAAAGAGTGGCGGATTCCTCCCAGGATTGCGTCCGGGGAAAAAGACAGCTGATTTTTTTAATTTTATTTTAACAAGAATAGGCCTTGCGGGTGCAATTTATTTAGCATTTTTGGCTTTGTTGCCTAATATTGTAAGAGTGGTTTTAGATATCCCTTTTTACTTAAATGGAATTTTAAGTGGTACTGCATTACTTATTGTTGTTGGTGTTGCCATGGATACAGCCGCTCAGATTGAGGCTTATTTAATAGAGCATCGATATGAAGGTTTTTTGCGATCTAGTAAAATAAAAAACACGATAACTAGGCAGTAGTAATAAGAATTTGACGTAGCTTTTGTTGTTAATTTTGTTACAATATAATTATACAGGTACAGCTGTTGTAAGGGTTGTTAGATTTTGGCGTATGTATTTTTTGTCTATTGGTTGTATATTTGTGATACATATAAAAAATAAAATTGCTATTGAAAAGATGAAGGCAGCGGGCATCGCTCTGGCGCATATTTTTGATACATTATCTTCCTTCATAGAAGTGGGCATGTCTACCGCACAAGTTGATGGTTGGATAGCAGCTGAGTTAAAAAGAAATAATATGGTATCGCAAAGCAAGGGCTACCATGGGTATGCTCATGTAAGTTGTATATCGATTAATGATGAGGTAGTTCATGGGGTTCCAAGAAACGATAAAGTTATTGCTGAGCATGATCTTGTAAAGGTTGATGTATGTGCAGCTCTTAATGGCTTTTGTGCGGATATGGCACGACCTTATGTGATGGGTGTTCCAGTAGAATCAGTGGTTGCTTTAAAAAAAGCGAGCCAGGATGCTTTGCAAGCGGGAGTAGATAAAGCGGTTGTGGGTAACAGGTTATACGATATATCTGCGGCTGTGCAAGCTGTAGCTGATAGTTATGGATTTGGCATTATACGTGATTTTGCAGGTCATGGTATAGGTAAAAGAATGCACGAGGCTCCGGATGTTCCAAATTATGGACAGGCTGGCACAGGTCCTGTCTTGCGTGAGGGTATGGCTTTTGCAATTGAACCTATGTTTGCAGTTGGCAGTTATAAGGTGAAAATAGATAAGGATGGTTGGACAGCTCGTACTGTTGATTCTAGTTTGGCCATGCATATTGAAGATACGGTGATAGTTTTGAATAGTGGTCCTTATGTGACAACGCGTCTTATGTAATACGCATGTGAAATTCTAATTTTAATGAGCGGGCTATGAAAAAAAATGATATAATAAAAATTGATGGTGTTGTGAAGGAAACTTTGCCTAATGCGATGTTTAAAGTTGAGATCGAAGGTGGACATGAAGTTCTAGCGCATGTTTCTGGTAAAATGAGAATGTTTTATATCCGTTTATTACCTGGTGATAAGGTCGCGTTAGAGCTTTCACCTTATGATTTAACAAGAGGGCGGATTGTACTTAGGTATAAAGAAGAAAGAAGTTAAGCAAAACTTAGTTCCTGTTAGGGTTTAAATATGAAAATAAGAACTTCTGTAAAGAAGATGTGCAACGATTGCCGTATAATAAAGCGTAAAGGAATCGTTCGTGTTGTGTGTCAAAAAGAGCCAAAACATAAACAACGTCAAGGGTAAAAAGCATGGTAAGAATAGAAGGTGTACCATTACCACAGGGTAAGCGAATTGAGTATGGTTTGACTTATGTCTATGGTATTGGTCTTAAGTCTTCTCAAGATATACTAAAAAAGCTTCAAATCAGTTTTGATAAACGAGTAAAAGATCTGACTGACCAGGAGGCCGCGGCGATACAAAAAGAGATTAGTGCACATTATAAGGTTGAGGGTGAGTTGCGCAAGGAGATAGCTCTTAATATACGTCGTTTGCAAGAAATTGGTTCGTATAGAGGATTGCGACATAAGCGCGGACTGCCGGTACGTGGACAGAGAACCAAAACAAATGCTCGTACACGTAAGGGACCTAAGAAAGCGCCTGTGGCATTGAAAAAGAAGGTTGCTAAAAAATAAAGCGTAATTTTGCATAAGATAGGTAGAAGGATAAAATGGCCTATAAAAAGAAAAATAAAAAAATTAAAATGAAGGCAGAAACAGTTGTTGCACATGTGCGGTCAACCTTCAATAATACGATGGTTTCTGTGACGACTACATCGGGCGATGTACTCATGCAGTCAAGCTCTGGTAGATTAGGTTTTAAGGGTTCGCGTAAGGGAACGCCATTTGCCGGATCTCAGATTGGTAGTCTTATTTCAAAAGAAGTAAAGGCTAACTATGGTGCAAAAGTAGTTGAAGTAAACAAGCAGGGACCAGGTGCGGGTTGTGAATCTTTGATCAGGGCTATACATGCTTCCGGCTTAAGAGTCTCTGTGATTCGAGATGTGACACCTTTACCACACAATGGATGTCGGGCTCCTAAAAAGCGTCGTGTTTAAAAAAGTTATTAATGCAGGTAATTATGGATAAAAAGTTGGTATCAACAGTTGAGCGTAAACGTGAAAAAGTGGATGCGCCAAAAGGTTCATCTGGTAAAAAAAAGTCAGAATATGGACGGCAGTTGCAAGAAAAGCAAAAAGTAAAACATATGTATGGTATGTTGGAAAAGCAGTTTGTGAGGTTCTTTTCTATTGCAATTAAGCAGCGTGAAGGTGCAACTGGTGAGAATCTGTTAAGTCTACTTGAGCGACGTTTGGACAATGTTGTGTTCAGGCTCAAAATGGCAAAAACGAGAGCACAAGCGCGTCAGATGGTTGTTCATGGTCATGTGCAAGTGAATAATAAGACGGTTGGAATTCCTTCATACTTGGTTGCAATTGATGATGTGATCTCTTTGCATCCTTCTTTGCAAGCAAATAAGGAATACATGGAGCATGTGGTTGAGCGTAGAATGAAAATGGGTATTAAGGTTCCTGATTGGCTTGAGCTTGATAAAAAGCATTATGTCGGTTATGTGTTGCGTAATCCCGTCAGGTCTGATATTCAGGTGCCTATTGAAGAGCATTTAATTGTGGAACTGTATTCTAAATAATAGCTACGCATATGGTGGGTGCGAGAGAAAAAGTTAAAGATGTGCGTAGGAGGTTGAATGGATAAAACATATAGACCCTTGACTATCCCAAAATTGGTGTGGGACAAAAAGACATTAACTCAAACGTATGGTGAGCTTGTGGCTCAGCCGTTGGAGCCTGGATTTGGTATTACGTTAGGGAATGCGTTGAGGCGTATTTTATTGGGTGGTATTGAAGGATCTGCGGTTACTTCGTTTATTGTTAAGGGTATTAACAATGAATTTAAAGCTATCCCTGGTATGCTAGAGGATGCATTACAGTTATCTTTGAATTTAAAAGGTATTATTGTAAAGAATTATACGGGATTGGCAGGGACTTTAAAAGTTGTTAAAAAAGGTTCAGGTGTGGTCACTGTTGCTGATATACGGGCGGATGAGCATCTTGAACTTGTCAATAAAGACCATGTTTTGGGAACGATTACAGATGATGGTGAATGTGACATAACGATGTTTGTTGAATCTGGTCGTGGGTATCAAATTGCACAGTGGCCTGCTGATAAAGCATATCAGGAAGACGGGCGCATTTATATTGATGCAATGTTTTGTCCTATTACAAAAGTAATGTTTGATGTGGAAAAGACACGTGTTGGCGAGGCAATCGATTTTGATCGACTTATTTTGCGAATTTACACGAATGGTTCGTTAAACCCATTAGATGCGTTACACTATGCTGTTTCTGTTTTGCGTACGCAGTTAGAACATTTTTTAGCTATTGCAGAGATTCCATTCAATGTTATTTCAACTCCTGTCAAGCCATCTGAAATGGTAGAAGCTGTTGCAAATGAAACTGAAAATCGTACACAGGTGCACCATCAAGATGTCAAAGACATTCCCGTTGAGCTTCTTTTAAAGCCTATTGAGGAACTTGATCTTCCACCACGTGCGCATAACTGTTTGACAATTAATGGAATTAAGCGAGTGATTGATCTTGTTAATATTAACGAAGATGCCTTGCTGGATATTAAAAACTTTGGTCTTAAATCTTTGACAGAAGTTAAAGAGAGAGTAAAAGCTTTAGGGCTATCTTTTGGTATGAATATTAATGAAGAAGAGATTGAAAATATGCTTGCAAAAAAAGATGAATCACATGAGAGGTATTAACTATGATGCATCAAAATGGTAGAAAAAAATTAAATAGAAAATCGTCTCATCGTGTGGCTTTGATACGTAATCAGATGATACATTTTATTAATTATGGATTTTTAATTTCGACAAAACCTCGTGTTAAAGAGGTGCAAAAATCTATTGAAAAAATAATCACCATTGCGCGTGAAGGGAACAACTTTAATGCACGTCGTAAAGTGCATGCGTTGTTACCATATGATAATGATGCGGTTAAAAAACTATTTATGGATATTGCACCTAAGTATGTACAAAGGCCTGGTGGTTACACACGTGTGTTAAATTTGCCAAGGCGCCAGAGTGATACGGCGCCTATTGCTCGTATTGAATGGGTGTAATACATGTCGACCTGTCAGTATGACACTGAAAAAATTGAGGCTGCACTTTTGAAGGTGCGGCCTTTTGTTTTGCAACATGGTGGAGACATTACTTTTGTCCGTTATCAAGACAGGATTGTATATGTTCGGTTGCATGGTGCTTGTATTGGCTGCCCCATTTCTGCTATGACATTAAAGATGGGTGTTGAGCAGGCCATTAAACAGGAACTGCCAGAAATTTTGAGTGTTGTACAGGAGTGATTTCTATGCATTGGTTTGAGTTTTGGAAGATAAAGACAAAGGCAGATATTTTTTCTGCTTTTTTGAGAATAATGTTTTTTTTCAGCGTGGCGGGGATTTATATGTTTTTTGTTCATTTAAAAAAAGGTGCTTCTGAAAAAGGTCATATTATTATTTTGAATGGAGCATCTGCTTCTGGCAAAACGACGGTTCAAAAGTTATTGCAAGCTCATTCTGCAAATATGTATATCACTATTGGTATTGATAATTTTTTTGATGCACTGTTACCTGCTCCAGATTTGACTGAGTTTGAGAAAACGAAAACGTTGCAGCAGTTTACCCATGATGGTATTTTGATTCGCAGTGTGACACAAGAGCGAGATGAAGATGGTAATGTTTTAGTTCCATTGAAGATTGGACCGGCCGGACAAAAAGTTATTTATGGTATGCATAAAGCTATTGCCGCATATGCGTCATGTGGTAATAATATTATTGTTGATTATATTCTGTATGATGTTCGTTGGGTTGAATACCTTAAATTTTATCTGAAAGATTACACCGTTTATATGATTGGGTTTAAGTTACCATTGGAAGCGATTGAAGAGCGTGAAAAAGCGCGTAAAACATCTCCTGTCGGACATGCGCGTAGTCACTATTTTTCTGTTCACAACGGTATGCAGTATGATCTTGAGTTTTCAGATCCGGCCATATCAGCTGAAAAGATTGCTCATGCGATTATTGAGTTTGTGAAAGATGAAAAAAAACCTGCTGCATTTTTGAAGATGTTAAAATCATGAGTTTGCTCAGTTTTTATTTCTTTTCAAAAGTATTTTTAAAAAAAATTTTGTATAATTAATTTGTGGTTTTTTGTTAAAGAAATTGATGCTTAGTATTGAAAATCTGCAACTTTGTGTCCATGAAAAAGTTGTTTTAAGTGATTTTTCCATTGCTATCAAACCTGGGCAAATGCAACTTATCGTTGGGCCGAATGGTTCGGGAAAGAGTTCGCTGGTACATTTTCTGCGGGGTGATGCTCATTATAAAAAAAAGAGAGGAACAGTTACGTTTTTGGGTACTTCGCTTGAGGCCATGAGCGTGGTTGAACGAGTACAAAAAGGTCTGTTTATAGTTACTCAACATCAGATTGCAATTCCAGGGCTTAAGGTTTCTGTCTTTTTAAAAGCTACGTACGAAGCACTTGTGGGTCAGATTGCCGATCTGGATGGATTTTTTAAAAAAATAGTAGAACTTTTTGTATTGGTCGGTTTGGATGGCTCTTTTTTGGATCGTTGTGTGCATGAAGGTTTTTCAGGTGGGCAAAAAAAGCGCTTTGAACTAGTCCAAATTCTTTTGTTGCGTCCCAAATGTATTGTGCTTGATGAGATAGATTCTGGCCTTGATGCTGCGGGGTGCCAGGTGCTATTGGCTGTTTTGAATAATTTGATGAGTGAAAAGGTTGATCGTTCAGTTCTGTTGATTACACATCGACCGGAGCTCTTTCAGTCAATGTGTAATGTGCAGATCTATCACATGAAAATTGCTAGTGAATTTACATGAGTTTTTCCTTAATTTATAACTTTTTACTCATTTTTTGTCTGTATTCGCTGAATAGTGATTGCATGGATTCTGCTGCCAGTCAATCTGTGTGTTTTGACAATGGTATATTTGGCAAAAATGGCTTTGATGTGGTAACAGATTTTGAAAACTGGTTTTTGGCAAAATATAAACAAAAAACTGAAGTTTTTATTGAATCGTTTCGTGAGATTATTAAAAAAAATAGTGGTGAACAAAGTTCTCTTGATCAAATATTAGCACAAAATCAAACAGGTTTTGGAGGAACTACTATTTTTATTGACCATCAGTTGCAAGAGCTGAAAAATGCATGTGACCAGACTAATACCAGTAATATTTTAGATGTACCATATAAACCTACAGATATAAAAAATGACTATGAACAAAGTTTATCGATGATTGACAATTATTTTAAAAAGCAGTTGCCTGTATTTCAATTTGCCAAGTTATCTGAAAATGATCTGAACAATCCAGAATTGCGAAGCAAAAAGATAGTGATGCAGCTGTTATGGGAATATACCTGGTTGTTCAAGTGTGCATCAGTTGCTAAGGATTATGCAGCAATGGTTAATCATACTATACCATCTGGGCTGCGAAGTGAAATGTTTTTTAATGCTTTTGACATGGAAACATCGGTTGACGATGTCATTCATTTTTTGAATAATAATCACGCTTTGATTTGTAAGGCGATTTTAAAATGTAAAAAATCGCTTTTTTTCACAAGTATGAATTCTGTTTTTTATGAATGGCGTTCTAGTGAACCACACTTTCGTAACGGGCCTATTTTTGAGGTAATGTTGAAGTTTTTAAAAGATCATAGCGCGAGTGTTCTTGCTTCTTATTATGTATCGGGAAAAGTTCATCCTGACAATAAGGTTAATACTAGCATTTCTACTTTTTTAAAAACTTGTAGGCCAACGAATGTGGTCTGTACCGCTGAGTATGCTGCAAAGTGTCTCTATCAATTTCATAGAAAGGAAATAAAAGATACTTTATCGACCATAAAAGGTAGGGCGCAGGATGGAAATTATGATGATCGCTATACATTTAATCCTAATTCGGATTTTTATAGGACCTTTGTACGTTTGTTGGAAGCTTATCGGGATCAAGAAAAATCATTAACGTTCTTTTTTAGGGATGCTTTGTTTTTGTTATATGATCCAGCGTTATTTAATTCTCTGTTCAGTTGCGAATTTCGATTTAAAATATTATTAGACTACCCGAGTTGTCATAGCCAAGACGATGTCCATGTGTTGAAACTTGACACGCTTGAATGTTTTGATGAATATAATGATGCTGCAAAAATTAACTTTATTCACAAGACATTTTTCAATGAATCAGGTCTGTTTCTCTGGATCTTTTATTGCAAATATTGTTTGGCTTCAAAAGAAACAAGAGAAGCTTTTTTAACATCATATAGCCAAGGGGCAGAGGTTGAATTATTTTCAGAAATTAAAAAGGTTCATACAATATTTTTGAAGCAACAGGAAGCGGTGGCTATGCAAAAGAGCTTATATGGTCAATATGAAAGCAAGAAAAAAGCTTTTTTGAGTGAGAAAGTTTCTCTTACAAAGTTGTTTGACGAACAAAAATATGAGGAATTGTTTATCAAATTAAAAAGTTCACTTGGAGAGCCATTTGAAAAGGTAATTAATGATTTTTTAAATTTGTCGCATGAGTTTCTGCTTTCAGCAGCCTGCTGGCAATCATTATTAAATGTATGTGAGGCTATTGTAAAAGATCCATTTCTGTATTTATTGTTTTCAAAAAAAATAATTACTTGTAAAGATGTTCAGGAAGTCGGAGTAGATGGAGTGCAAAGATTGTGGTTGGAGCATAAGAATGAACTGTTCAATTTTAAAGTTAATAGTTTATTGCGGATTGATAAAAAGTTACGTACATTACATAATGAGATTCAGAAACACATAGACAGTCCTCTTGATTATTCAGCAACAAGTGTTAAAAATTTATACAGTTTGATTGATGCTTTTGAAAACAGATTTAAAAATCTGGAGCGTTGCGTAGATATCTTTGAATTTTACATTGAAGAGAAAGGTTTGTCGTTAACAGGTTCTAATATGAACACGGGTCGGTCAAATGATTATAGTGATATTGTAAGCTGCTTTTTAAATTTAACTTTAACAGATGACTGTTCATGGTGTGTTGGCGATCGAATTAATCTAAAAGCTCTTTATTTATGGAATTATATGAAGCGTGACTATAATTTTAAAGATTTCTTTTGTACAGGTGATTTTTCATTATTATCAGGCCAGATTAAGGATAAAATATCTTATACAGATCAACCGTTATTATCGGATCAGATTAAGGATAAAATATCTGGTACAGGTAAACCAGAGCTGAGTGATTTAGGATTGGTTCCTGGTGGTGGCAATCAGGGTAACGATTTTTTAAAAAGGGTTGATTGGTTATTCAATAAAAAGTATGCCATGTATGGCGGTACTCTTTTTATTGCGATGATGCTTTTGAAATTAATGCATGCGCATTATTCTGCAGATAACGATTCTTTTTCGTTTTTATCTAATTTTTTATTGCTGATATATAAGGATTAATGGTGCAACAGGGCAAAAAGCATTCTGGATATCAAAAGATTGGGGTTGAGTTTATTCGTACCATTGCCCAGCAGAAAAATGAGCCTGGGTGGATGATTGAGTATCGTCTTGCGGCACTTGAACTTTTTTTTTCAATGCCTTTGTCGGCGTGGGGCGTTGATCTGTCTGGGCTCGAGTTTGATGATATCTGTTATTATCTAAAACCTTTGAATCAACAGGCACGAACCTGGCAAGATGTTCCTGAATCTATCAAAAACACCTTTGATCAGCTTGGAATTTTGCAGGCAGAACAGCAGATGCTTGCAGGCGTGGGTGCACAGTTCGAATCTGAAGTAATTTATAAGTCTTTGAAAGATGAATGGATCAAGCAAGGCGTGGTTTTCCTTGATATGAATGGTGGGCTTGCGCAGCATGAGGATCTGGTAAAACGTTTTTTTGGAACGGTGATTCCATCAAAAGATAATAAGTTTGCCGCGCTTAATTCTGCAGTGTGGAGCGGGGGCAGTTTTGTTTATGTTCCTGCAGGCGTTCAGGTGACCATGCCGTTGCAGGCGTATTTCCGTATTAATCAGCAAGCAATGGGGCAGTTTGAACGAACGTTAATTATTGCAGAGCCAGGTAGTTTTGTGCATTATGTTGAAGGTTGCAGTGCGCCGCTCTATCAGACTGCGTCTTTGCATAGTGCTGTCGTTGAACTTATTGCCTTGCCGGGTGCACACATTCGTTATACAACGATTCAGAACTGGTCAACCAATGTGTATAATCTTGTGACCAAGCGTGCAGTGGCGCATGAGGGTGCAACGGTTGAATGGATCGACGGAAATTTCGGTTCTTATAAAACTATGAAATATCCGTCAGTTGTTCTAAAAGGCATGAATGCAAAGGCGCATGTGGTCTCGATTGCGGTTGCTCACAAAGATCAGCATCATGATTCTGGTGCTAAGGTCATTCATCTGGCTCCGCATACAAGCTCGACTATTGTTGCCAAATCTCTCTGTCAAAAAGGGGGGCGGGCCTCCTTTCGTGGGCTGGTAAAGGTTGTTGAAAAGGCGTACGACTGCAGTGCAAAGACACAGTGTGATGCATTGCTTTTTGATGATCTTTGTCAGGCGGATACGTATCCAACCTTTTCAGTTGCGAATGGAACGGCGCAGGTTAAGCATGAAGCATTGGTAACCAGTATTGATGAACAGCAGCTGTTGTTTTTAGCGTCACGGGGTATTTCTGAACAGGAGGCAAAAATTATGATAGCGCAGGGTTTTCTGGGTGCTTTTATCGATTTTTTGCCGATGGAATATGCAGTTGAGTTGAACAGGTTAATACGACTTGAGATGGAAGGATCTGTTGGATGAACATGCGATGTGAAGAGTCAGAAAATGGTACACGATTGCTTTTTGATGTTACAGTTGAAGCACCGCTTCCTATTTCCTACAAAACGGCAGAGCTGTGTATTCGTGTTAAAAAAGATGTATCTGTTTTTGTTTTTGATGAGCAACAGCAGTACCTGAATCAAAAAACGGTTATTCAGGTTGAGCAGGGTGCGACCTTATTATATTTTTTCTCGCGTAATATGAGCAAAAATGTAGCCAAAACGGATGAGTTTCATATTTCACTTGCTCAGGGAGCGCAGTTTGGTTTTTACCATATTATAAATGCCAACGGTGGTCATTATACCTGTCATACAATAATAAAGCAGTCAGGCAATGGAAGTAGTTGTGCAGTGTTTAAACAGATCAATGCCTCTGCTGATTCCATCCTTTCGTATAACTTAAACCAAACACATGAATACGCCGATACAGAGTCAAAAGCGGTGGTTTTTGCAGTGCTCGATGCGCAGTCAAAGCTTTCTGTGGATGGTGGGGTGGTGATTTTGCCAGATGCAGAGCGTGCAGATGCCGCTTTTCATATAAAAGGAGTGGTAGAGTCAGCTTGCAGTGCGAATATGACTGTAAGGCCGGTCATGGAAATCGCCCCCTTTCGAGTCAAAGCGGTGCATTCAGTTGATATAAGCCCTCTGCAGACTTATTCTATCGATTATTTACAGTCCCGGGGCCTTGAGCTGCAGCTTATAAAGCCCTTATTGCTTGCTATTGTGCTTAAAAATGCCCAAAAATGCCTTCCTGTTTGGGTGGCGCCTCTTTTTTGTGATCGATAAAGCCTATTTTTAAGCCTTTTTTGAACCATTTTTAAAGATCAGATTGATCTGATCGGTTGTTTGCTGCCTTCGTGCCCCATTTTATGGCTGGCAGACGGCAGTTGACATTATTTCTATTTGTAATATAATTATAGATATACGCATAAAAAACGAGCTTCTGAGTTCATAAATACGAGGTTTTTAACCAAAATGGAGGTTGTTATGGTTATAAAAAATCGATTGTTTACTTATCATGCTATTATGCTTTTATTATGTATTACTTCTTCTTTAGAATTAGTTGCAGGGTCCCCTCTTTTGCGTAGCAAACCTAATGGTTCTGCCCCAGCAGCGCGTGCTGCTCAATCGAATAGAGCTGCTCGGCCGATGAATAATCAAAATTATGCAAGAACCAATCGTACTGCTTTTACCGCAGCACAATCAGCGCTTGCTCATAACAATCAAAGGGTGGTTTTCAATAAAGCAGCGGTTAAACCGATCTTGCCTCATATCACCCCTGTGGTGCGGCCGCAATCTGTAGTTGTAGCTCCTGTGCAAGTGCCAGCGCCTGTGGTGGTGCAAAAGACTGAAGAAAAGAAGGAAGTAAAAGCAGAACCGGCTCCTGCTGAAGATAAGCAGAAAACGGTTATAGAAGTCCCGTCTGATAAAAATGAAGTAAAAAATGAGCAGCCTGTGGAGCCTGTCAAAGAAGTAAAAAAACGTCGTCCGCCACTTAATAATAAAAAAGAAAAAGTTCAAAAGGCGGTAGCTCCTGATGATTATGAGGAGGATGAGCAAGGGTTTGATGCTGAATGCAAAAATGAAAAAAAGCAGAAAATTGTCATCGGTGAAGTTCCAAAAGTTAACCTTTTAAAGGATGCTTTGCAAAAGAATAGCAGACATAAAAAGCCTGTCGTGAATAACGGAAGTTTTGTAGAAGCAGGTAAAAATAAAAAAATTCCAAAGGTTTTTTTAAGAGAGGTTCAACCAACAAAACAGTTTGAAAATACGCAAGCACCATGGTTGTCGTTTGAACAAGATCAAGTATCAAAACAGACCCAGGTAGTACAACAAGTACAGCCGGCTGTCGTTAAAAACAGGTTTGAGCAAGTTGCAATGGAATCAGGTTTGAATTTAGGAAGATGGGGTAAAGTTCCGAAACCAGCGTGGAAACAAGAACCAACTGTTGACCGTGAACGTGTTGGTGAAAGACCTGAAGATGATAGTAAATCTGAAAAATTGGAAGGTGATGAGTTGCCAGAAGAAGGTGAAAATACTGATGCTTCTGCTGCGCAGGATACGACGCGTTATGGTTTGCGAGGCTTGGCGCAAATTCCTTGGGATATGGCAAAAGACTTGGGTGGTATGGCAAAGGATGGATTCGTTTGGGCTTGGAATGGTGTTTCTTGGAACTGGTCTCATGGAGTACTTGAATCTGAATTAATCGAAAAGAATAGAAAACTATGCCCAGCTGTGGTTGATGCTTGTAATAAAGAGTATGGCGCTATTGAGACTGCTGTAGCAAAAGTACTTGGAGAATCTAAAGCAGATGGGATAAAAAATACTACCGTTTCAACCTGTGCAAAGATTATTACGCATTCTATGGTGCTTATTATACCAACCTTGATGGCAGCCTATTTTGGAACAGATGCTCCTGTTAAAGGATTGGTGGCACATATGGCTTCTGTATTGACCATTGGATTGCTTTCTAATCAACCATTAGCAAAAGTTTTAGTTGAATCTGGAATTGGAAGTGCGGTTGGCAGCACAGCTCACCTTGTTGGTGTGCCACATGCTCCTTCAACCTTGTTAGGTGATTCCACATTGACCGGTTTGGGCAAGTTGTGGGACTCGACCGTGAAAGTTATTAATGGCGTGAACTATGTGACGCGCCAGGGTGGTTATCTGGCTATGGCAAAAAATGCTTGGAATGGTGTTGCAAAATGGACCCGTGCCAAGTTTGGAGCAGCAACTCCTTTAGATATAGTAGAGAACGCTGGACAGGCTTTTGTAGAGGGTGCTAAAAAGGTTGCGAATGTGGTGGTAGGAGCGGCAAACAATAATGCAGGTGATTCTATGTTGCAGCATATGATCAATACACCGTTTCCTCAAAATTAAGTTTAAAAGATCATGAAAATGGAGGTTGTCATGAAGAATATGTTGAAAAAAATTATAGTGTGCTGTGTGTTAGGTGCGGGACTGCACCTGACTGCAGGACCGGACAGGTTAAAATTTGTGGCAGGTGCTGCAAAGCAGAACCGTCCTGTAAAAATGGTTTCTGCCGTGCGTGGTGCCAGAAAAATGCAGCCGCATGCGCGAACCTCGTCTGCGCGGTCCAACTTTTTTAACCAGATGGTTCAAAAGCATGGGCAAATTGCACGTGCGGCACAAAAGAACAGTGTTAATCAGTTAGAAAATAAGAGTACAGATACGCAACAGGCTCCGATTGTACAGCAACCGCCAGTTATGGATCAGCCTCAACCTGTGAGCGTACCTGATCAAAAGAACCATGAACCGGTTGTGGTTGAACCGACGCAGCAGGTCCAGCAGGCAGTTGAAAAACCTGCCGAAGTTGTGCAACAACATCAACCGGTCCAGCCGGTTATTAAACAGCCTGTAATAAATCCGCCGCAACCAGCTCAGGTGCAACCGATCAAATCTGCCCAAAAGCAGGCAGTAAAACCGAGAGCTAATGCTGCTGATAAACAGCGCCAGGTAGAGCCAACCATCAATGGTATGCCGCTACTTCCTGCCAATTCTGCGGTAAATAAAAATGAACAACCTACTCAGCGAGCGGCAGTAGCTAATCAGGCTCAAAAAAATGAAAAGCTTTTTGAACAGGCACAAAAAATTCAAAATGAGAAAGCACCAGTTGAGTTACATGCTCCTGTTGTACAGCTTGTGAATGATTTTAGAAAAATGAATGCTGCTGGTCGAAATGAAATAAAGCAGCTGCTTGCTCATGATCAAGGATTGAAAGCGTTAAAAGAAGAAATGCTCGCTGAATGCAAGGATGAAGAACAGAAAGCACAACTTGCTGCACAGATAGACCAGTTGCCGGGTATTTTAAAACAGATGGATCAACAGTTATTTGAGATGGAAGCTACAGCGCAGAATGGGCAGGTTGCCCGTCAGTCGGGAATGTTGGGAATATGTAGAAAGGTTCTGAACTATCCATTGCTTCAAACAGTTTTGAGTTATGCAAAACCTTTGTTTCAACCGTTTTTGAATGTAGGTAACTGGGCTTTAAATAAAGTGTTTGGCGAAAATGTAGTGCAAGATGAGTTTGCTGAGTTTGATGCAAATTTGAAAACTGATCCGCGAAATCCTGAGGGAATAATGGGTATGGTTAAGGTGATTCTGCGTGTACTCGGTATTCCATTTACCGCTGGTGATCTGATAAATATAAAAATGTCCAAATATATTAGTAACCATTTTAATGCCAATGGATCAGCTCGTGAAGCTAATGCATGGAAAGGAATTATGGCAACCGTGCTGTGGGAGATATCATTTCATGGATTATGTCATGGATGGGAAAAGAGTCAGATTGCCCGAAAGATGGCTGAATCTGCTGTGTGTATCTCATATTGCAAATATTATGGTGTTGGAGATGTTAAAGATGCATGGTTCAACAGGAGAATTTTGGCAAGACCGATTAACTGGTTTTATAAGAAATTACCAGAGTGTGTTAAAAATGGTTGGATTGATTGGACTGTGTCAGGATTCTTTAATATTTTTAGTCCTGCAAGCGCAACATGGATGCAAGGATTGTTTGGTGTAGCAGGAATGTGTGCAGCTTTTATGGGACAACCAAAAGTCGCATAAATGTATTAAGTATGTAATAAACTGATAACAACCTCACGGGGAATGGAAACCTTTGTTTCTGTTCCCCGTTCTTTGTTATAGTATCGCTCAAAAAGGAGAAGCGATGAGTATCTGGTATAGATTTTGGTTGATTTTTTTATGTGGAGTGCTGTTTGTGCCAATAACGTTCTTTGCAGACGAGCCGGTCAAAAATACTGGCAGCCAGGTTTCTGTGACAATGTTAGGTGTATTGCAGGAATATTATCAGTATGCGGTTCCCTTTCTTGCACTGATGCCAGCATTGCGTTATCTGTATAATAATGAAACAGTTACTTCTTATGGCAAGATCTATCTGCAAATTGAAGGGTTTAAGTCTGTGGTTGGACGTACATTTGGAGTATGTCGAAGTAAAATTAACTTTTTATATAACAAAATTGCACGAACCGATGTTGAAAGTATTAAACAACAAAAAGCGGAAAAAAAAATACGTTCCATGCAGGACGTTGAACGATTAAGATGTCAAATTACCTATTTAGAAAAAGAGGTTCAGCAGCTTACAGAGGCAAATGAAAAGATGCAGAAAATTATTACAGGTTTTCAAGATTCGCATTATAATCACGGTGTCAAAGATGGTATGTTGCAGATGCTTGGTTCAAAGGAAGAAAAAGAGAAACTGTTGGTTAATTATGGGCAGTTATTAGGTTCAAAAGAGCTTGTCGAATACCTTAAGTCTGAAAACGAATCGCTTAAAACTCAGTTAAAAGAGTTGAGTGACTATTTTAAAATGACTTTGCAGAATCAGTTGAATAAACCTACGGTAGAATCAACAGCAGGCAAAAATCAGTCACGCATTGTTTTTACGTCTCCTTCAACAAAGCCTTTATCGGTCCCATTTAACGTGATGAGTTATTTAGATCAGTAGATTGTTTTATTGCAATTTTGTAATTCATTGTAATAAAGTTATTCTTATTATGATCTTTGTTCAAGGATTTTCAAATGATTTTTGAAAGAAAAAAGCAGCTTTTACTGCTAGTTCTCTTTATTTGTATAATAACATTGTCTGTATTGATTGTTAAAAGTAATGGTCAGTTTCTACAAGAATGGTTTTACAGGGTTAATAATTATATGCAGGAGCTGATGACCTGTTGTCCACTAAAAGCTTTTGTTACGTACATGGCGCTTTTTTTGGGAACGGTTATTTTTGCAGTACCGGTAATTATGCCACTTACTTTTATGGGTGGTATGTTATTTGGTTCATTGTGGGGCGGTATTTTTGCTTTGTTTTGTGTTACATTGGGTGGATGTGCCTCATTTTTAATGATAAAAAAATGGTTTTTACCAATGATGCTTGTTCGCTATAAAGATGCAACACAGGAGCTTCATCGGTTAACTTTGTCCAAAGGTTTGGTGTTTGGGCTATTTTTATTGAACCTTGCATCTGTTGTGCCATATGTTGTCATTAATACCTTTGCTGCAGAGATGAATGTTTCAGTATCAGTTGTTCTATTTACAGCATTTTTTGGATCAGCACCTATGCTGTTTATGTATGCTTTTTTGGGATCACATGCACAGAGTTTGTATCAGACAAATAGTTATCTGTTTTCTTTTATTTTTGTTTTCACAATTCTATTATTGATTGGTATACCAAGTAGTCTGGTTTTGGTGAGAAAACGTAATTTTGCAGAATCTGAACAGGTTTAGTTTTGTTTTGTATGCATCGCAATATGTTGATAGGTCTTTTGGAAATCTGCAAAGCCGATTTTTTGATACGGGCAGACAAAGCCATCCATGCCACAACTGATTGCTCCATCGATATTTATCTTTTGATCGTCAATAAAAAGGCATTCAGCTGGATTAAGGTTATGTTGCTCAAAAAAGCTATAATATGCTTGGTTTGCAGGTTTGTTGTATCCGATATCGGCTGAAATAGTTATTCCATCAAATAGTTCAAAAAAATCCGCATATTTTGTCTTGATAATATCAAAAGACTCTTTGTCCCAATTTGATAAAACGTAGATTCTAAAGCCATTCTTTTTGAGTTTTTTTATAAAATTGTATGCCATTGGGTTCAGATGTTGAATCTTGGCAAAGATCTGTGGAGCAAACATCAGTTCAGTAACTTTAAGAAACAGTTTTTTTTCAACGGCTGATCTGAACAAGGATGGTTCTTCTATTGCCTTTTGCTTGATAATTTCAACAGTCTCGGTTCCCGTTTTATTGCCTGCAAGCCATTCTTGCATGATCATGGGGAGTGTTTCGGCTTTGTTGTCTTGAGCTTTCGTTATTGCAGTGGTAGTTTTTGGGTGCATTTTGTCAAGAATCTTAAAAACCATCTGTTTTACGTAGAAAATCTCTTTGCCAAATTGTAATCCATATGATACAAAAGGAAGGAGCCCTACCTGTTTGATTACTGTAAAGGTTGAAGTTTGGCCGACAAAAAGAACGCCGTGTAAATCTAAGACGATATTTTTAATAGAGGTGTGAGGTTTGTATGTATTACGTTTAAGGCCGCTGTGAATATCAATTGAATCTGTTTTGCACCCAACGGTTGCAAATACAGCGAGGCACACAATAAATGATACACGGTAATATACAAAGAAAGGGAGGTACATGTCGACCCTTTAAAATTAAGATTAAAAATAGTTAATTAAAATAATATTATATATTGCTTAAAAGTCAAATATTTAAATTAAGCTTAGGGATATATACATATGATAGATCGCATTAAAATAGCTTTGCAATTATCCGATCAGATGCCAACTTTGCACAAAAAAAAGGCTGAATCGTTGCAAAGACTGCTTGTCAGCTGGGCATCTTTTTGCTCAGATTTAAAATTTCAATCTGAATTAGCAGGGAAACAATTTTTGTGTGCGCTTCCATTGCGTTATCCTGAAGTTGGCTTTGCAACGATATATCAAAAAGCTGCTTTTGATGAGCCGTACGAAATTTTGGGCGTTGACGGATCGCAGATCTATCCTGATCGGCACTGGGGCTTTGACTGCTTTTTGATTAACGTTGGCGCTCTTTTTGTTTCGTATGGGGTTCATGCATCTTCGGCGCAGTTTTTTAATGAGCCTACGGTTTTTAAAACTTCGATTTTGCAAGATGAAAATATTGCCAAGGCGGTTGACTGTTTGCGACATGAATATGAGTTTTTGAAGGCGCTTGAGCTTTTTCAGAGCTTTAAAAGCTCAGAAAACGGTTGTATTCTTTTTGATGGATCATTGCTGTTTTGGCATCTGCAGCCATATAAAAACTTGAAAGAGCGTTTTTTAAAACGGTACTTCGAGCTATTGTTGCAGCTGTATCACCAGCAGTTTTTGCATGCTTTTTATATTAGTGCTCCGCAAAGCAAAGATCTTATTAGTATCATGCGTTCGTATGGCCAAACTAATAACCAGGCTGTCGATTATGAAGACCTGGTTGATGCTGATTTTCTTGGTGAATGGTTGCCTGTTGGCGCACGAACTGTTGTTTTTCAAGTGCCAATAAACGGTACGCAAGATTATCCATCTGTACTTGTCCCCTGTTTTTTCTATCTTAACAGTGGACATGAGGTTGTGCGTGTAGAGATCCCTTTTTGGATCGCATCAGATCAAAGTTTGGTGTCAAAAGTTGTCAGTATAATCTGGGATCAGGTTGAAAAAGGCCGCGGGTATCCACTTGTGTTGGCCGAAGCTCATGAACAGGCGGTCGTCAAAACTGAAGACCGCGCCTATTTTTATGCAGCAATAAACCAGTATTCAAAAGATGCTCATTCCGGTACCAGTCAAAAACAGAGGCATAAACAGCAGATGTTTTATTGATAATTTTGACTCCGTCCCATTTTATTGATCTGAAAGAATAGAAAATTTAAATTCAAAATTCGGGAAGGCGATTTTTAAATGTAAGAGCTTCAACGTGCTCTTGCATTTTATTGATTCGATCGTAAATGATATATAGTCGTTTTTGGAAATCACTTTGATTTTCAATATAAGTGAGGTCATTAGCAATATTCTTGCACGCTTTATCTGCTTTCTCGATTGTATTCAGAATAGAAACGAAATTCTTAATTGTCTCTACCTGTTCTTTTTCATTCTTTTTTATTGCTTGGGAGTTAAGTTTCATAAACGTTTCTATATCAAATGAGTTTAATATTGATACTTCTACTTTTTCTAATTGTTGTATTTTAAAGTTTATTAATCTTTCTATGTTTAATGAGCCTAAGTAATGAAACAGGTTTATGATGGAAGCATCTTTCAGCTTTTCTTTTTTCAAGTTTAAGCTTGCTTGAAGATTTTTTTTGATTATATTGCGTTCTGATTGTCTGCTTGTCGAGTTTGTAGTTTGCTCTATTTCCACCAATTTTTTTAGTATTGTTTCTTCTTCTAACAAGACGGCAGTTGCATGCAGACGTAATGGACTATGAGTTTTTTTATAAAAAAACTCTGCGAGCAAGAACTTTCGTTCCTCGTCTAGACTTTCTACATCTAACGCATATTTTTCTTCCAATCCAATTAATCCTTCTTGTTTGATTGCTGTTAAATCAACGGCGAGATTTGTAATATTTAAAATGGTGAGCTCTACGTCTGGTCTGATTTTGTCACCATTTAATGCTGGATCTACTGCTGCACATAGTGTATCATTCAATAAACTATAAATCATACTGGCTAGCGTCTTTTGACCTTGCTGATGTATTGAATTTGAGGTATCAGAATCACCTTTTCTGTCTAAAAAAAATGGCAAATGAAAAAAATAATCGTATTCATTGAAACTATACTTTATATACAGTATATCACTTAAAGATATAGAACCGTATTTATTCCGATCTACTGTGGCACCAGCTCTTTTTTGATAGAAAAAAAGTTTGTCCCCATATGTTTTTTGATAGTCTACTGATACATCATAACTAGTATTACTAGTTTCTTTCTTTTCAAGCCAGTTCATACACAATGTATTATTCAAAAAAACTAATGGTAAGGTCAAAAAATAGTTTGCTGAAAGTAGGTTAATTTTCATCCTCGCTCCTGATAATTGGGCTATCTATTGAGGCACTACACAATTTCTTCCAATTAAACTTTTTTATCGTGGTAATTTTACATATAATTCTATTTTGTTTTTGATATTATTCTTTCGTCTACCCTAAAAACTTTTTGAAAAACCAACCAATGCCATCACTTTTGCTATCTATATTGGTGCCAATCAGATCGGAATATGCTTCCAATGCTTTTTTTTCCTCGGCAGCCAGCTTGTGGGGAATATGACATTGTGTGACAATGACCAGATTTCCATAGCCGTTGCCTTTCAGTTTTTTAAACCCTTTTCCTACGATCAGAATTCGTTCGCCGATTTGACAGCCTTTGGGAACTTTTAATGGATGATGGGTTTTATCTATACTTTCAATCTCAATCTGACAACCGAACACAAGTTGCGGATAGGTCAGTGTTACTTTGCATACAAGGTCGTCGCCCTCGCGTGCAAAGCCCTGTTCTTCTTTGATATGCACTTTTACAAATAGATCGCCAGACTTGCCACCGAATGCACCCGCGTCACCTTTTTGAACAATACGTAGTTCTGCCCCATTAAAAATTCCTTCTGGAATGGTGACTGAAAATTTGTCGTACTGCTGTAGTCTACATTGACCGTTACATTGCGTACAGGGAGATGGAATAGTAAATCCTTGACCAGAGCAGGCATTGCATGCTTGTGAGTACATGAAAAAGCCCTGTTGAAACTGAATTTTACCGCTGCCTTGACATTGCCCACAGTTTTGCACCGATGTTCCCGGCTGTACCCCTTTGCCATTGCATCCGCTGCACGACATAAAATGATAGTAACCGAGTTCCTGCTTGCAGCCTTTGAATGCATCAAGCATTGAGATCTCAATCTCTTTGTGCAGGTCATGGCCGCGCAGTGGTTCTGGTTCAACTTTTCCTCGACGTTTTTGTGTGCCGTGTCCAAACATTGATCCAAAGATATCACCAAAATTCTCAAAGATATCATCCATATTCATTCCGTGACCATGCGCTCCACCCTGTTGACCAAAGTCTGCGTGTCCAAACTGATCGTATCGTGCCCGTTTTTCTTTATCAGACAAGACTTCGTAAGCCTCTGCTGCTTCTTTGAATTTTTCTTCAGCTTCTTTATTGCCAGGATTTCTGTCTGGGTGATATTTCATTGCAAGTTTTCGATAAGCTGCTTTGATCTGATCGACGGTGGCCGAACGTTCCACGCCCAAAATGGTATAGAAATCTTTTTTTTGCATACTCTAAATCTTAAAAAAGTTGTTAAAGAGACATATTTTTTATGTTATTATACCACAATAGACAGTTACATCAAATCTGATTGTGCGAAAGTCTGCGATGAAAAAATATAGCCTTGTGATAGCTTTTTTAATAATATCTTCTTTTTTTGTTCTGGAGGCTTTCTTTAATTGACGATCACCATGAACGATTTAATAAGCTTGAAAGAACAAAAAATGATTATGTGCAAAATTTGGCCTATGGTAAGAGCGTCCCTATGAACAGGTTACGACAGTGAGCTGTGATGTTGAGATATGTGCGTCGATGAAAGCTCTGATTGAAAAAAAATGTCAGGTTTATAACGAAGCCTTGTTTCCGTTATGTCCAATTACATCAGTGGATTGAATACAAATCTTTTGTTAAAATGCTTGACGATGTAAAACAAGCTTTAGATAAACATGCAATTGCTAAACTTGATATGAAAGCGCTCCTCGAACAGGTAAACATGATTGTGCAGTCTTTTTATTTGGTCTTTGCTATGCAGCTTCTTTATACGCTATCTATTTCCAAATTTATTGAATCCAACTAACAAGCCACTGAAAGACAGCGCTTGCTGCTTCTTGAATAGTTCTTCCAATCGGGCCAAAAAAACGTAATACAAGTTCAAGAGGGTTATTTGATGGATTGGTTGGGGGTGTTTGGTTGCCAGTATTGTCAATGCCGGTTGTTGCAGGACTTGGTTTTTCAGTAGGATTTGCTGGCGGTGGCGTTGGTTTAGGTTCTTCAATTTCAATAGTGACAGGTGTTTCGTCAATCGTGAAAGTTACAGGTTTTTCTTTGACAACCGGCTCTTGTTTTACAGGTTTTTTTGTGGTGATTGGCATGGGTGTGACTTTTGGTTGCAGTGTTTCTGATGGATTGTCCACTTCTTTTTTTGCACCTTCAATCTGTTTTGGCTTATGTTCAGGCTGTTTTGGTTCTTCATGCTCTGGTACTTTTAAAATCTTTGCAAATGATGGTTCTCGGTACAGTTGAAAGAGGCCCCGGGGCGTTATGTTCAATAGTGATTCTAGGTGATCCTGAAAAGCATCATTATTTTGAATTATGCCTTTTGTAAGCAATGCAAGTAAGAAGTTGAAGGCGGTATTTTCAGGTTTAACTTCTTTGCCTTTTTCCTTTTTATTTTGGAGCATCATGAGTTTAGATGAATCATGTTGAGTTTTTTCTATTGCTTCTTCAATCAACTTTGCTGGTTCATCTAAAAGCTTAATATTCTCTTCAGTATACCCAAGTTCTTTTTCTTTTTCCTTTTTCTGTGCTAAGATTTGCTGCTCCTTTTCTTGTGCTTTATGTAATGTGATTAACATATTATTCAGTACATTCAGCTCATCGTATAGTAATTCGTCAATCGTTGTAATATCTGGATGTTCCTGAAAGCGAGCAATGATATTGTTTATGCATGATAGGTACGTATTTAAAAAATTGCTAATTGTATCGTACCTAGCTGCTGACTTAGAAAGTGTTCCAGCGTTTCCCAGCTCTACCGTTAATTTTGAAAAGTCCAAGCTTAAAAGCTTTTTTTTGAATGCTTGAAGATTAAAATCCTTGTCATCCATATTTTCTTTTATGACTTTATAAATAAGCTCAGGCTTATCATCTGTCAAGGAATTGGCTCCCCCTCTTCTTACTGCAAATGACATAGATTTGATATTTTCTAAGGATTCTGTGCCATTTTTTATATTTAAAAATGCAAGCTTAATAGTTTTACGTAGAACTTTCATCTTTTTTTCAATTGGGACTCTAAGTTTTTTTAAAAAAAATCCTATTGCACTTTTAATATTCCGTGTAGTTTGTTCAAAGCGTTCGAGATCGAACTTTTTTAGTATGTTGATTTGAGTATTATTGTTGTTGGCAGGATTAGTTGGATCATTCTGATCTTCAATGTATTGTGGTGTTAAGAGTTGCTCATTGATGATTGCTTTATCAAAATCCTGATTTGAATCCAAAGTATCTTGAACCCATTCTTTTTTTATTTGCTTGCCTCTAAAAAAAAAATGATGCAGAATCTGTTGTAAAAAATCTCTTGTCTTGCTTGAAAGAACTGTAGGCATTCATTTTTTGCTTACAGGTCAAGTATTTCGTTTTCTCTAGTGAATGTTTATGTTTGTCCCATGGCAATGCTCCAAGATAGAGGTTCATCGCCCACCATTGGGTATAAAAGGCTTTTCTGTTTTCTTCTGATGATTTTAACAGGTTGGTCATGAATTCTGCTCCAACTGCCTGAGCTGATCCAGAGCCTGAAGAAGGATTAGTTGTTTCTATGACTACCTCTATCCAGTCTTGACCACTACCAAGTAATCTGTTTGGAAGTAGTTCAGCATGTTTTTCTAATATAGTTTTGAATATGCCTAGTATAGCTTTTTTGCTGCTGTCTTTGATCTTATATGTACTCCAGAACTGACTTATCTGATTATTCCATTGATTAATTAACGGTGTGTTGATATTGAAGCCTTTTAATTGTTGTTGAATGGTTAAATCATCGATTTCTTCTATCTTTGCAATGCTTTCGAATTGTACTGGAACGAGTTTTTTGTCCATGCTGTGCGCAGGCATTACATACCAGAATAGTAGGATCAGGAAAATAAGATACATGCAGCTCCAAACCTGTTTTTTAAAATTACATTATGAATTTTAACAGAAAATTGCTTTAAAAGTAAATAATGTTTAGTTTTCGCTGTAGCTTTGATTGAAAATAGGTACGCTTTTGACTTCTGGTTGTGAATTATGCAAAGCTACCTTTTTGTGTTTTTCAAACCCAAGTTCTACTATTTTGTCAATGAAGTTCATTGGATTTATACCAATTTCTGCCGCTTGTGCAAAAAGGCAGGTTGCCGGCGTAAGTGCGGGCAGTGTATTGATCTCAATAATGACCGTGCGTGCTATTCCGGTTGGACTTTGCTGGGCATTCTGGTAAAAACAGTCAACACGTGCATATCCGGTGCACTGGGCAGCAAAAAATCCTTTTTTGACCGTTGCTTGCGCGCACGCAATCGCATCAGCTTCAAGTAACGCGGGGGTCTGATTTTCCCCTGCGCCGGGGAGAAATTTCTCTTCCATGGTCAAAATTGAACTTGTTCTGACGCACTCTGTGGGCGGCAATACCTGAATATGATAGGTATTGCCAAGGACTCCAACAGTTAATTCTGTGCCTTCGATATATTCTTCGATTAACGCATCAGTTTTGCCGTTATCAAACAGTGTAGTTATTGCCGTTTTCAGCTCTGATTCGTTATGAACTTTTGCAACCATCACGCTGCATCCGTCGTCACTTGGTTTGACGATTAATGGAAATGAGAATGAATGTACGATTTTTTCAATGGCATATTCAGGATTCAGTGTCCATTCCTGTTTTTCAATCAAAAGGTGGGTAGGTATTGCGATGTTCTGTTGCGCTAAACATTCGTTTGTTTTGTACTTGTTCATGCATAAACTGCTTGCAAAAACACCAGAGCCATTATATGGCATATGCAACATCTCAAGCATGCCCTGTACTGAGCCGTTTTCACCAACGCCTCCATGAAGGCCAATAAATACAAAGTCGGCAATCTGTGGAAGTTCTGACCATTTTACCGACGATTGCTCTGCAATAAGAGTTGCAATCTCTTTGGTTGAATTACGAACCAACAGCGAGGTATCAAGGTGATACAGTTTCAGGTCCTGTGAAACAAAAAGGGGAACGGGAATATATTTTTCTGGTGAAAGTTTATAAACGACATTCCGTCCTGTTTCAAGCGAAGTTTCTCTTTCTGCAGAAGCTCCGCCCATTAAAACAGCAATTCGCTTTTTTGGGTCTATCAATCCTGTTGCATTGTCCATTGTGACTCCTTGTGTTTCAGATCTGGTGGTAATGCCATAGTTTGAAAGCTCTGTTTCAATTAAATGGTTGATAAGTTGGGTGTGGTTCATGCCTGCTTCTGCTGCTTGCAAAAAGAGAAAGCTTGCCGGTCCCATGCCCGAAAGTGAGTTTGGATCGAAAATAACCACCGTGCCATCTTTTTTCAAAAAGCCATCGATTCGTGAGATCGTTGGAAACTCCAAAAGTTCCATCACGCGAATACAGGTGTTTTGAATATGAATAATATCAGCTTCAGAACAGCGAGCTGGCGTGTACTTTGTGGCACGTCCGGGCATGTATTTTTGGGTATAATCATAGATATGCGTTCCAGCTTCTTTAACGATCTCTGTTGGTGGTAATGGCAGATAGGTTTGATTAACATGATCAACGAGTGTAATGCATGAAAATTCCATCCCTTCAACGTATTCCTCAATAATTACTTTTGCATGAACATCTGTGTGCCATGCATTTTGTATTGCGTTCAATAAATCTGTCTGATTGTCCACAAACTGTACACCGACACTTGAACCTTGATTGTGAGGTTTGACGATTGATGGCAGTCTGATTGTTAGATTTTGTAAAGCGTTATTAATGTATTCTTTTAAACTATCTTCTGATTCCAATACTTCTTCTGGGACAATGGTAAAATCTGGGACCTGAATCCCCTGTGCTTTTAAAAATAGTTTATGAGTAATCTTGTCCATACGCAGTGCGCTTGCAAATACACCAGCACCCAGGTACGGAATATTAAGGACTTCTAAGACTCCTTGCAAGATGCCGTCTTCTGCATAGTTGCCATGAGTTGCAATGTACATAAAATCAATACATTCTTTTAAATCATCCCAGAGAATCTGTTGGGCTTCATATGATAATCTGTGTTCAAAATCGGTCGTTTTCCCGCGGTGTAAAAACTTGAGTGGCAGAATATAAAGTTCGCCTTGTTTTGTTTGATAGATCGGTATGATGCTATAACGATGGATATCAAGATGGTCACATATCGTTCTTCCAGAATTGAAGGAGACCTCGTTTTCAGGTGAAAGCCCACCCATGAATACACCAACGCTGATTTTTGAGGAAAAATTTTGAAATAGATTTTGTTTTGTACAGATTTTTGCTTGTCTTGAGTAATTCATTACCACCTTTTTTACTTGCTTCATCATTTGCCAATAGTAGCATAAGCTCTATGAAAGATACAATTTTTTATTTAATTCATTTAGGATTGATTTTTAGTCTTTTAAACATTCTAATTACGGTGCTTTTTATGAAAAAACAAAATATTAAATAGCCAATCATTGTGCAATAAGCCATTTTAGGGCTTTTTGAAAACGAGCGGATGTGGAAAAAAAGCTTGAAAGCCCTCATTACATTGTTGGGCGATTTTCCTTTTGCGCAATCACACTATAAAGAATCGATAGATAAAGCGAAAGATGACGCTGAAAACATACAAAAAGGATGCAAAAATATTAAAGAAAGACTCGAACAGTTATTGCCTTACTGGATATTTTCAAACGAGCCTGTATCCAAATAAGGTTGTCTCTATCAGGCCTTTCATTTCAAGCTCAATTAAAATTGCATTTAGATCTGATAATGATAACTGTGTCATGGATAAAAGTTCTTCAAAAGTATAATTATCACCTTTTTTCAACGACTGAAAAACCATCCGTTCAGCTACCGTGAGCTGTAGCACCAGCTCTAGTTTTTTTGAATTTTTTTGATGAGAAGATGTGGTGATCTCAAGTTGTGGTCTTGCTACTGTTTTTATATTAAAAAGCTCCAAAATATCACAGCTATTTTGTACTACGTACGCACCATTTTTGATCAAATTGTTACAACCTGCACTCAATGGATCAAAAACATCTCCTGGCACTGCGGCTACATTTCTACCCTCCTGCAATGCACATTCAGCTGTAATTAACGCCCCACTTTTTTCAGCCGCCTGAACAACCAGACACGTATGTGACAATCCTGCGATTACCCGATTTCGTATTGGGAAATTCTGTGCCACTGGTGGTATGTGCAATGGAAACCCACTTATTACAAAACCACCGCTATCTGCGACCTGCTCAAATAAAGCTCTATTTTTTTCAGGGTACGGTTTTAAAAGTCCTGATCCAAGCACAACCACCGTTTTTCCACCATACTCCAAACTTATCTGATGTGCCGCTGCATCAATGCCCAAAGCCCCACCACTTATGATCGGAATACCTGCAACCACACATTCAGGCAAAAGACTTTCTAAAACCTGTTTTCCATAGCCATCCATTGCACGCGATCCAACGACTGCAAGGCTTTCAAACGGGACTTTCAAATCTTGATTACCCTGCCAATACAAAACGGCTGGTGGATTATGCGAATGTTTTAACTGATCAGGATAGTCTGAATCTAAAAAGGTGGTCCAATGGATGTTATTTTTCCCGGCTTCGGTGATCTCTTTTTCAACTTCATACTCATTTGAAAGTACCGTCCGGAGATTCAAAGCATCTGTAGATGAAAACCCAATCTGATGTTCGAAGGTAGCTACATCAAACTTAGCTATATCTGTCCAACAAAGGTCATTTCTTTCCAGATACGACTGAATCATTTGTATTTTTTTACTGCCAACTCCCTCAACAAGCGAAAGCTGTAAAATAACTCTTTTATGCATATTTTTTATACTTATATTTTTTAATAAGTATACTATTTTTTTAAAAAATAGCTATAATCTGTTCGTTTCATACATTTTTTATTGCACTCATGTTACACAATACATAGACTTGCATGACTGAATTTTTATGAAAAGTTAAAAAATATTGCTATAAAAAACTTTTTATAATAGAATAATCACAATTTTAATATTTTTTACACAACCGAAGGATCTATTTATGAAAAAAGTTATATGTACATTGGCTACAGTGTTTATGCTGCAACTCAATGCAATGAATAATGCAGACAATCTGGCTTTAGTTCCACAAAATGAAAAGAGAATGTTAGAAGTAAGGAAAGGAAATTTTTAAAAGTATAGTGAAGCAGTATAAAGGCAATATTGAAGAACATTTTGAAAATCACAAAAATTATCTTTCTAAGATTTCTAATAGAAACTCGTATGAAGCACTAGATTTAAAAAACATCTGTAATATACAGTATGGTTATCAGATTTTAGATGACACATCAACGTTATATAGATCGAGTCTAATCTGTAAACAGGCCTACGGCTTAGCAGAAAACACTCTCACAGATATTAAATTAAGATTTATAATAGCTTTTAATATAAGCGATGTAAAATTATCGCTTATTAGTTCTTATTTTTTCTCAAAATATATGTTCCGAGATGAGGTATTTAATTTTGTTGATGACGCTGGCTGGATCGCAACTTGTAACACAGATTCAAATCCTTCAGTTTTTCAGATAGCTAAAATCATAAAAACATTAGCAAACAAAGATATCTCTTTTACAAGCAAAGGAGATATCATTACAAAGGAAGGGTTTATGACTAAAAGAAATCCAAATGCGTCTATGGCTATTCAGCTAGTACTTGAAAAATTAAATGGTCAGTCTTTTTCAAAAGAAAAAAATGATACTCATATTTTTGATGAAGCTGATAATAAATGGTTAAAAGGATTTGGATATACTCTCAACCAAGATCCATATAATCAATCTTTTATGATTTTAGAAAAGCTAATACAAGATAAAAGTAATGAAAACTTAGTTTCAGAAGAAGAAGACGTCATCATTGGTTGCCCAGTACAATAAAAAGTTCAACAATAACTACTTCATTACTATTACTTACACAACCGAAGGATTTATTTATGCAAAAAAGAATATATTCATTAACTCCAATACTTTTTATACTGCAAATCAATGCAATGAATAATCCGAATAATCTAGCCTTGATCACACACAATGAAAGCATGGTCATACCCAATGGATTATGGCAGGCTTTTGAAAAAATATCCATAAAACAAAAAGATGAAATTGAAAATAAAATGGTACTTTATAAGACCGACATTGATGATTCTTCCGATGATTCTGTTACTAGTAAAAAAAAGTGTAGCCGAAGTTCTTAGAATCTACGAACGTCTTTTTGAAAGCCAACGAATAAAGAAAATAGTATATGGTGATTCGGTTTTAGAAAATGTAGCAATATTATATGCTCTTAATTTAACCTGCAAAGATACATATGCATTAACAAAAAAAAGCTTACATGATATACACTTAAAATTTGGAGAATCTAGTGTAAAATCAATTACATTTAATACAACCGAAGAAAAACAGTTGCTCATCGAGTCTTCGTTTGGGTCTCTCGGTGCAGAAACCACGCTTGACTTTATTGCTAAAAGAGCATGGTTTTCAGAATGTAATACAACTTCAAAACCGTCAGTCTTTCAAATTGGCAAACGTATAAAAAACGCATTAAACCCAGAAGGTAGAGGCTACAGCCAGCTTAGCAATCAGTTAAAAAAAGAAAATCCAACACTTTGGGAAAAAAGATATGAAATGACGCGGTTTATATTAAAAAAATTAAACGGTCAATCATTTGCAATAGAAAAAATTGGTAATCATAGTATTGAAGAAAATACTGTTTACAAAGAGTTTATGTTATTTGATCAATCTGATAATCAATGGCTTGCCGAATTTGGATTTACGCTCACGCCAGATCCATTAAATGAATTTTTTATGGTTTTAGAAGAGCTAAAGCCGCAGCAGAATGAAAACTTAGTTCAAGAAGAAGAGCCGATAATGTGGGCCTGCACTGTGCAATAATCGATTAGCTTACAATAATCACTGTTTGATACAGTACCGTCTGAAAAAGCTGCAAGTCGTTGAATACAGATTTTAACGCACGAAGAGCAGGAAAGGGTACTTTCCTGCTCTTCGAACAGTTAACTATTTTTTCTCAGGAAATTTAATAGCTCTTCGATCTGTACCAGATATTGGGTCCCATCTAAGTTTTTTCTGATTGAAGTTGGTATCATCATTCCCTTTTATATTACTAAAATCAAGCTCCTGTGCAAGATTATCAATCACAACTAAGGAGTATTCAGTTCCTCGCTGTGGCGTATCGTGCTTGAACATACTCTTTTCTGTATCTTGTTTGGTTACAATAAACAGTTTTTTACCATCATTAGTTTGATAGTCATCATACAAAGCAGCAGTATCAATTTTAGTACCAGCTTCAACTTTAAACAGCTCTTTCATTACAACACTATAGCTTGTATTTGGATTTTGACTTACATTTTCCAACGGAGTCATCATCAAAAACACTCGTCCACCGGTTACAATGATCAGATGATTGTATTCTTTTTGATCGCTTTCATTTTTCATTCGAACAATATATAGTTTTTTCGGCAATACAATCTCTGGATCCCATGCCTCACCTTTGTTTGTTTTTGTAAAATCTCCATCTTTAAAAAGTTGCCATCTCATAAGTTTATACCATGAAACCACGGTAGGAAACAGTTTGCCTTTTTTAGATTGAAAAGAAAGATGCATTCCTCGGCTGCGACCTAAAAAGACAGCGGCAAAATCATGATTTGCCGCGGCTGGTACCATTGAATAAAAACGTAACAAAGGACCAAACACAACTGTTTCAACTGAGGTTAGCATTTTACAATCTTCTTTATCTTCTGTATCTGTAATTGCTGTAGGCTCCTGATCGCCAAAAAATTTTGCATAATATCCGATCCTATGAATTTTGTCATGATCAACACCAATTGCAGGTAGCTTATCTCCTACAATCGGTATTTTTTTCCCGACAGATAACAAGAAGTTTGTAGCTTTGCGTTTGTACTCTTCAAACTTTGATTCAAGGCTAAAAAGTCTTCCGTAAATCAATGTACCCTCATTTACCTCCACCAAATGACCATTTCCTACTATTTCTTGACGGACAAGAAAAGAACTATCCTTTTTTAAGAGATATAGATTTGGATATTGAGAGCCAAAAAAAATTCTTTTTTTGGCAACATCTCCAACAATTGTCGCCAATGAACTTCGGGTCGCTTCTTGAACAAGGCCTGAATACTCTTTTGTGTAAATCTTTTTACAAGTCTCATTTTCTAAACTATCGTTATACTCATGAATATTGTCCTTTCCTGGAGATGAACGATAGAAAAGGCTTGTGCCATCAGTTGCAATAGTAAATGGGTTTTCTATTTTGTTTACAGGACGTGTTTGGTTGGGGGCATCACACTCGTTAAAAGTGTAAGCCTTGGGCTTTGAAGAAAGGTTTTCTAACGGAATTTTTTTATTATTTTGAGCGATTTTTAAATCGGCTTCCTTTAAAGTCGTTTGGTACACTGATGCTTTACCTGACGGTGCTTTTACCACCGCCCCTGTTTGATCTGTTACCGCTTCTTCTATTGGTGTACCAGCCCTAAAAAACAGGTCGAAAGTACCTTCTTTGTAACGAACAGTCAGATCATACAGTTCTTCATTACCGTCAGTAAATTCAAAAAAACCTTGGTCAGTTCCCACTGAAAAGGTTTTCCATTTTTGTTCACTTTTAAGGACTGGATAAGCTCTATCTTGAGCAATTAGTCCATACTGCGGTCGATCGGATACAGCTGGTTCACCTGTTTTTGTTATGTCATTTAGCTTCTGCTTAGCAGCCTCTTTAACAGCAGTCTCTGCAGTATTTTTGGCAAAGTCATCAAAAAGCGATGAAAACTTTATGTCTGGTGCATTCGGCAAGCTACTTTTAATGGAAGCAATCTTTTTTGCCAAAAAATCAAAAGCACTCATCGTTCCCGAACCAAAAAAAATCAATGTCACAATCACCAGTTTTTTTATCACAAACTTATTCATAAAACCTCACTCATACTTTTCTTATTTAGTTTCAAACGTATCAGACAGAAAAAGTCGCAAGCAAGGTTTTTTTAAAAAAAGCAAAATAAACGTAAAACAGCCAACCCCTTTGGGCCACTATTTTTTACTTTTGGATCAAGGTTGGTTTTATTGAACAGGCAGAGTTATTCAGATTTGTCAGCCATGGCCTGCTGGACCTCAGCAACCGTTTTTGGCAACCCTTCGCTCAAACAGACCGCACCTTTTGGGGTCAGCCAGTAGTCATCTTCAATGCGAACACCCAGTGCTTCTTCAGGAATGTAAATACCCGGTTCAATGGTAAACACATCGCCCTCTTGTAAAGGCTCTTGATAACTTCCAACATCATGCACATCAAGGCCCAGGTAATGACCAATGCCGTGTGGAAAGTACTGCTCGTATCCCGCTTTGGCCAAAAACGCTTTTGCCAGATGATGTAATGATTGATCGTGGTGGCTGTTATTTTTCAGATACATGCCCGGCTTTGCAATCGAGGCAATATATTCTTGCGTTTCCAGGACCAGCTCATAAACCACCTTTTGTCGTGCAGAAAATCGACCTGAAACAGGGTATGTTCTGGTTAAATCTGCACAGTACATATCTTTTTCTGCACCGATATCAACGACCACAAGCTCTCCCGTTTTTAACTGATCGTTATTTTTATGATAATGCAACACGGTGCTATTAAACCCACTGCCAACAATGCTTGCAAAGGCTTCCGTAGCATTTGATCCATACATCACATAGGCGATGTTACCGTGAACTTCCGCTTCACCGATGCCTGGCTTGATAACTGCTGCTGCAGCTTCATGTGCCATTGCAGTGATCTCAACTGCCGCGAACAACGATTCGATCTCTTTCATATGCTTTAATCGACGCATCTGAGCAACAATACCACTTATATCAACAAGCGACTGTGCAAGAGACGGAACAACGGCTGCAAAACGGGTGATATAGGTACGCTGTTGCACATACTGCTGTGCTGCTTCCGACAGAAGTGTAAATACAGGTTTATTTTGTAAAACAGTCGTTTTTAAAAAAGCTGTCAGATGTGCAAAATGGTTCATATTTTCATACAGATGTAACGTATATCCGGCAATCGGGTCACCAAGCTCAACCAACTCATCAATTTCTGCAACTGATGGTTCATCACATACAAAATCGAAAATCCCTGTGGCCATCCACTGTTTGCGATCAATAGTATATTTTGGAATAAAAAGCCTCGTTTTTTGGCTTTCCAAGTCGATTGTCAAGAAAAGCCCCGGTTCAGTCAGTCCAGTCAGATAATAAAAAGAGCTATCTTGTCGAAACGGGATTCGGTCAGACTCAACATTGGCACACAAGAGAATAATACCGTTGTCTTTTTTATATTTTTTTCTGATCTCTTGGCACAGTTCTGTTCTACGTTCACTATATAATGAAAAATCTTGCATACGTTTGCTTCACTTTTTAAAAAGGCCTTCGTTCTGCCAATGCTTTAAACACGGTTAATCTATCCATAATCTCAATCGACGATCCAACAGGCAGGCCCCGCGCAAGGCATGAAACCTTCACTCCTGTTTCTTGAACTAGTTTGGCAATATACGCCGCAGTCGCTTCACCTTCAGGCGTCTGATTAGTTGCCAAAATAAGTTCAGTTATGCCTTTTTCTTTAACTCGAGCAACCAGTGCATCAATGGAAAGGTCATCAGGACCAACACCATCAATCGGCGAGATAACTCCACCAAGCACATGATACACCCCGGTAAATCCTTTTGTTTTTTCAATCACAAGCATCTCTTGCCACGTTTCAACAACGCAAACCGTTTTTTGATCACGCTTTTGATCAGCACACAGATGACATTGCGCATGCACTTCATACCAACAAAAACAGACCGGACATGGTTTGACACGCTCCTGCGTCATCAACAAAACCGCACAAAACTGTTCAATTTTTTTCGCGTCCGCACGCAAAAAGAAATCAGCTACTTTATAAAGATTTTTTGACGAAAGATATGGCACCTGCTGCAATGTTTTTAATAGTTGATTAAAAGTGGGCAACTGGTCAATCACATGGATCCTTTACACAGAACGTTTAAAAAAATCGGTAACTTTTGTCTGTACAATACCAATCACAAGATTAACAGCGATAAACAAAGCAAGACCAGATGCAACATTTGCCATGAAGGCACCCATGATTAACCCAACTGCAATTAACATAAATCTCTGCTTCTCATCAGCGTTTAAACCCATCGAAACCATACAAAACGTAATAATCAGTGGTAAAATATACCAAGGATCACGAGCAGAAAGATCTGGTAGCCATAAAAACGATTCATGATACAGCTCAATAGAACTTGAAAGCAGCTTGCTAAATGCAGGGAAAAACGGAATCTGTATAAGCAACGGCAAACAGCTACCCAATCCAGGCAGTCCATATTTTTTTACTAGGGCTGCACGCTCCTGATCTAACATTGCCGGATCATTTTTGTATCTTTGATCAATATATTTCATCTGTTTTTCAAACTCTTTATGTTTGCGCATACTCGATTCGCTACGCAAGGAAAATGGAAGTAACAACAATTTTAAAAGCAACGTCAAAATGATAATCGCAATGCCATAGCTATGGCAATAGTTGTAAATGTATTTTAGCCCCCACAAAAGTGCTTTTGAGATCCGCTCGAACCAACCTGCATAATCAACCGTTTTTTCCAAACGAGCATCAACTGAACGAACTACCTCAAGATTTTTTGAACCCATAAAAAATCTCATATTCCATTCGATAGCTTTTTTAAATGGCTTTGACTCTAAAATCATGCTTCTCTGGTATTTACCAAAGGGCACAAAATAGGCCCTATGCAACAGTTTGTTTTCTGCAATGCATGCATGAACAAAATATTTATTGTCTGCCCCAATAAGTCCTGGTTGTGTCCAGCTCTCATCAAGATCAATCTTTTCTAAAGATTTTTTTACAAAGGCTTGCGACGCGTCAATAATCACAGATGAGCCAAACTCTTGGCGTGATTCTGATGCAATCGATGGAGCACGTATAAAAAATCGGACAACCTCTTCGTCTGATTCACGCACTATGTTGACAAACATTGTACAATCAATAAACGGTTTTTCCTGATTAATTAAAAAGGTTTTGCTAATGATATAATCTTTTGTATGAGCCTGGTATACAAGCTTATGCCCATCCTGCTGTACAGCATACTCTTTAAGTTCAAACTCGAAAGGTGTTTGGCCATCACATGCAATCAAAAAGGTTTTCGAATCAAATGGATATTCTTCAATTGGTGCAACCGTTCTTATAAAAACTGTATTTTTTTCATTCGTTTTTTGTATATCTAAGCGATCTAATGAACCACCATGAGAAGAAAACAATAGGATACCCCACGCAGTCTGAATTTCTTTGGTTTGTGCAGCTACCGTTTGCTTTTCCTGAATAAATGATATCTCCCTGACAAGCGGTCGCGCATAGACTTCTTGAACGTCAGGTTGTTTGTTAACGAACAACTGCGGTGCCATATACCCAAGCACAAATTGCATCAAAAGTACCAGCAAGCCGCCCCCAATCGATGAAACGAGGATAGTCTGCAACTCTTGAATAAGATTATTTTTTCTTATAGACCCTCTTTGAATTCCTAAAATGAGCTGTACAATACTGTTAAAAACCACGAAAAGAATAGTAAATTTTACTGCAATATCCACCAAGAACTCCAAACTTTCAAACAAATAGCCATCTTTTTTAAGATAACAGGATAACAGAAAAGAAAAATTTCTCCAATTTTCTTCAAAGCAAGACCTTGTTCATACTGTATAAAAATACCATGTAAAAAAATCATAAAAACGGTATTCTCTCTATAAGCTAAAACTTTTAAAAAAAAGATTATTTACATTACAAATACATTACGCTATAAAAAAGTGAGTAGTTTTTAAAAAGGATATATATAAATGAAGATGCAAAAACGTACATTTAGAATCGGAGAATTAGCTAAACATCTTTCGCTAGAAAGATTTGTCATACGATTTTGGGAAAAGGAATTTTCTCTCAAAACGTATAGATCACATGGTGGGCAAAGATTTTATACCGAAGATGATGTGCAAACATTTTCATTAATCAAGGATCTTCTTTATCAAAAGGGGTTCACAATCGTCGGGGCTAAACAGGAACTTAAACAACAAAAAAATCGAAAAAGTGAGACAAAATCATTAAAAAAAACAGGCGACAACGGCAACAATATGTCGCATGAGATTGAGCTTTTAAAAAAAGAAAAAGCATCACTTGAGCAGCGGGTTTTTCATTTACAACAACAGCTTATTAAACTGCGAGAACTTTTATAAGTTCAATTTCTATTTTTAGAGTCAATGTCAGTTGATTTGGGCTAGATAGTTTATGTATGAAACAATCAACTTTCTAGCCTATTTAAAGTATGTTTGTAGGCACTTACTATTGCGGTCCAATTTGTAACTATATATACTGCAGTAGGAAAACCGACCAACATACCATACATACTTAAAAAAATAATGCTGCTTTCAAAAGGATAACTAAGGTGTGTCCTCAATTTAATTAGTAGGGCATAAAAGCTTCAACCATATGTGCATAGATGCGATGTAGAGCATAGATTGGAAGTTTCTAGCAAGTTTTTCAAAACGCATAGCAATGCCACGAAAATGCTTGAGTCGTGCAAAAAGATTTTCAACTAAGTGTCGATTTTTATACAAATGAGCATCAAATTCTGGATCTGGTCTAGTGCTGTTTTTTCTTTTGGTATAATTACTTGCATTCCTTTTGTCCGTCCATAGATACGAATACTATCAGCATCATAGCCTTTGTCAGCGATAAAATATTCCGCTCCTTCGGCCAGGTCGATTAATTCGTTTGCAACCTTTGAATCGTGCACTTGACCCCCAGTGATTTTAAAATTGAGCGGATTTCCATGCGCATCGGTGCACATATGAATCTTTGTAGTAAGTCCACCAGCGGATCTTCCAATTGCTCGCTCTTGACCACGCTGAGCTCCAGTCGCATGTTGGTGAGCTCTAACATAACTTCCGTCGGCGAATACCCATTCTTTATCAACTTCTTTTCGTAGCATAAAAAAAAAACCTTCCCATAGCCCTTTTTTTGACCAACGATTAAATCGATTAAATGCTGTTTGCCACGGACAAAATTCGGATGGAATATCCCTCCATGGTCCTCCAGTCCGCAATTTCCAAAGGATTGCTTCCATTATATTCCGCTCATTGCCCCACAGGTGGCATCCATGTTTACATAGTATCTCTTCTAGTTGTGACCAAATACTGTCTGTAATAACTCGACGTACCATTGCTTATCCTCGTTGCTGATTTCTGATACAAAAAACTTATCATTTTGTAGTGAAAATGCAACGTCATTACCTCATTTCAAATTGAGGACACACCTTAGTAAATACATGTCCTTCAGCGGAAGGAAACCATGAGACCGATTTATCATTACAAAACCATGTATTCGGTTGTTCTTCATGAATGTAATAATCAGGAAAATCATCTTTCAATGGTTGTAAAAAAAAGTCAAAGCCTAACCATAAGCATAAAAAAGCTGGTAAAATACTAGCGGTGATTAAGCGATTTTCGTTACATTCCTGTGCAGCCTGGCAACCAAGAATGTTTGCATGAAAAAATGAATAAAAGCAGCACACAAACGCAAGAACCTCGCTGCATTGCTTGCCTTGTATCGCAGTATCTCAAATAGAAAATATTTAACATAATACGATCTCAGAAAAACTTGAGACGTGCAACATAAGCTCTCGAAATTGTTTAATGAAAGAAAGCTTTTATCCATGTAAGTATGACGAAATTAGTCGATTTAGGCAACTGTAGAAAACAAAGTTATCTAACAATATTATTTCAATTATAAACAGTCTGTAAATTTTATAAAAATTTTTTGATATTTTTTTATTTTTTATTATCTTAATAACAAGATTGCATGATTTTTATTTATTTAAATGTTTTCAATAGAAATAAAATAAATTGATTGCGCTATCAATAAGCTTTAAATAACGGAGAGACACTATGAAACAGTACCTATCTGCCCTAAACAAGCTTCTTTTAATAAACATGCTCATTCTGATTAATTTTAATAACGCTCAGCAGACTGACCATGCCATGGATAGCCAACCATTTGAGCTTTACAAAATTTTCAAACCAGACAGTTTTTCTTTGGCCATAGATCTTTTAAAATTGGCATTACCCTTTTCGGGTAAACCTGGCAAGTTGAAGTTTTTACAAGCTCTCTTTTGGATGCAACGGCATCGTTCTAAGAAGGACGGACATCTGTATGTTGATGGCTGCGTGTACAAAGGACCATTCACCATCTTTGCAGCTGCGGCCACAAAGTATCCAATTCTATTTGAATATGCCGATGATTATGCAAATCTCTATCAAAAAAACCTACGTTTAAATCCAGATAGATTCAGACGATTTATTGATGCAAAAGATGAACGTTATAAAAATCTCACCTACTGGTCAAAGAAAGACAGTTCTGCAGTGGTCAATTCTACCCCACTATATTATGGGAATAATATTGAAACGGTTGAGCTTTTAGAACAACGGCTCAAAGAAGCTGGTATCGATACCTCGCTTTTGAATACTATTGATTTTAATATAAAGAACGGACCAAACGAACGTGCAAAACTTGAACGATACTGTACACAATATCACGATGCATTAAGCCCGTCAAATCAAACAAGGTTAGAAAAAATCCTCTATCCTGAAAGATTTCTACCTTCAGACAAAAAATGGAGCGTGCGATACGACAAAGATAACGTTAAATAACAACAGATAAAATTTCAAGAAAGGAAAAAATGAATTACCTTATACGCAAAACACTCAGACCGTTTTTTTTCATAGTTACAGTGCAACTACCAATCCTTGCAGGCGAAGTTGCAACTGAGAAGAAAGTCCAATTAACATCTGAAAAAAAACCTGAAACAACTGTTCTTGTATTTGATCTTGATGACACACTTATCGGCTCAACCGGCCTTAATAAGTTAAAAAGAAATCTTTCAATCGTCTGGAAAAGCCTACCAATGAACTTTTTCAACCTATTATCTGTCAGGAACCATCGCCAAGAAAGATCGTGTGGCGACAAGCGATTCTGTTTTAACAACCAGCCTGCACCAGGCGGAGGATGCATGCAGTTTGCGTTTTTAGGTGTACAGGGAACCTATTCAGAACGTTTTCAATCATTTATTCCAAGCCTTTTGAATACAACGTGGAAGTACACCGATTTTTTACCAGGTGTATTTGATCTTTTGTATTCTTTGATAGAAAATAAAAAACATCGTGATGTAACAATTGTTTTTGCAACCAACAAAGATTATGTTTCATATGTTGATGTTGCAGCATCAATCGACAAAAAATCCTCCAATGCTTTTAGTAATACAGCAGCTTTTACCCTTGTGACTCAGCCAACACAAAGCTGGTTAGATACGTATTTGGATATCAGCAATAAAAAACTGCCAAAACCATTTGCAGATTTTATACACAGAATTAAAAACGCAAACGAAACAGAAGCCCAAAAAAATAGAATCTTTTTTGCACGAAAAGAGAATGGTAAATCAGAAGGATATGAAAAACCTGATGCAGAATACTTTACTATACTTGAAACTCTTTTAAAAACTGAAATAGAACAAAAAAGGGGCAAAAAGATTAAAAAAATTATTTTTTTTGACGACAAACAGGCGAATGTGATTGCAGCAAAAAAGACGATCAATAATCTTGAAGGATACATTGTAAAAACAACCAAAGATATTGTAAAAGGCTTGCTTGAACAGAATGTTTTGTCAAAAAAAGAGGACTCATATGTTTTGCGGAACTATCAACTATAAAAACTGATCATTTACTTGTATTTGTATACAAAATAATACACCAGTGCGCTGACAAGAACAAGTGCGGCTAATTTTGAATATGCGCGAAGCCGAGTAAGTATTGAATGGTCAGTGTAAACTATCGCATCTTCATCATCGTCTTCATCTGCAAGCTCTTTATCATGTTTATTTGAATCATTGATATTTCTTTTTTGTTTTTTCGCAGAAGCTTTTACCAGGGTAGCTATCACGTTGGCTTTATTTTGATTTTCAACCGGAACAACCTCATTGCACAGCACAACAGTACAGATGAAAAAAAAATAAATAGATAAAGAGATAATCATTGCTATATAAATTTCATTATTTAAAGGGTTGTTTTTTATTTAGATACGAATATAAAAAAATAATAGTCATAAAGCAAATCTTTCTGACTTGTGACTATTATTTTTACTTGTCCATTACAAAATTTGATACCATACAGATACAACTATTACCATCAGTATTCAATATATTCCTCAATAACTGGTGTAACCTCAGCAGTAAAAAAGTCAACGGTAACTTGAGATAGATCAATATCTAGATATAACTTTGAAAAATCCCGATATCCCTGTCTATAAGTAGGACAGTTTGCCCCTGAAAGACTTTCATTTATTGCTTTCGCAAGATTTTTCAATGGTATCGACCCTTGAATTTTATTCATCATGCGAATAACGCACCCCTGCTCGTCACGCAGTTTTGAAGCTACTGGCATAGAAATTTCAATCGCATACTGATTAAAAAACAGCGTTGCAACATTTTTTAATGTTGCTTGATAGAGAAAGATTTTTTGAGGAACACTGTTCACTGGACAACAGTTCTCTTCTAAGCACTTTTTTATAAAACCTTGCATATACCATTGTTCAGCGCTCTCCAAAGGTGATTGCATGTCAATTGATGCTTCTACAAAAGGCAAGCACCTCGCCTCAAGTTCTTCCAATCTAACAGTTTCATACATATTCAAAAACAGGTTATTCGCCTTAATATAACAGTATGAAGGCCCCAATAAATACGGTCCTCGTTTTTCACTAGACACAACCCCTTCCATGGCTTTGCTCTGTTGTAGTACACCTATAACTAATATACTTGTTAAAAATATTTTCTTCATGTGCAACCTTTCATTACATGACAAACAAGCCTTATTTTCTACTTTTATAGTCTGGAATGCAAAAGTTTTCATCTGTCAATCCAGCGACCTCTAAATCTTTTTTGAAGTGGCTTTTTAATTGTTCAGTCGTAAAGAGTATAAGTTTTTCATTGGAATTGAATTGTTTTACTAAATTTTTCCCACTTGTAACATTAAGCTCGAGTTGCGTATATAATGCAAATGCTTCAGGATATTTCCATGCAAAAGCCTTATCACAACCTCCTGCTGCTGAAACAAGATAAGGGCACTCGTGCGTTTTGCGCCATGCTATCATTGCACTTGCAATGGTTAAACCGGTTTGAATTAATTCATATTTTTCAACTTCAGAGAGGTCATAAAAAACCTGTTCATTTGAGACTTCAAGCGCGGCGTTTATAGCTTTTTTGTCAATATCGTATGACTCTAAAAAGCTTATAAATGTTGCCTTTTGATCTGCAGGAACCTTTTTTTCATAAAAATTTTGCCCTCTTTGAAATAAAAAAATCCATCCTGAGTAGCAATTATACGGTTTTTTATATTCTATAAGCGCAAAGAATGGGATACTAAAGAGTTGTAAAAATAGCAAAATAGTGAAAATTCTTGTTTTTTTCATTGTTTTCTGTATTTTTTTATATAATGAAAATATGTTTTATTGTACATGTTAAAATATAATAAAAATCTTGATTATATCAACCATTTTTTACAGTTCAATTGGGATTTTATGAGCAAACCTTGCTTTAACTTTAAACTTGATGCTAATTATACATTCATCATTTTAGTCATACCTCTGACTTTGAGTCTTCAAATTTCAGTTTGTAATGCCCCTAAAATCGATTTAAGTTCAATCGTTTTACCTAAAGAGCTATCTCCAATCGCAGTAAAAATAGACCTTGCAGGATCTGCAAAAGACATCGATTTTGAAAAAGTTGGCCAAGGAGTTGGGAAAGTATTAGTTTCCTCATTAAAAAATGTAGGCAGTGCAATGAACGAGGGAACAGGTGAATGGAGTCAACACGCAGCTATGGCTGGAAATAACGTTGGCAATGCACAGGTTGCATTTTTAACAGGAATGGCAAACGGTGCGGAGCAGGCTGCTCCGCAAATACGTAAAATTGGGCGCTCTTATTTTGGGTCCTTTTTTGATCTGCGAGATATTGCTTCGTACGCAATTAATGTTGGTATAGGATTTGCTATCTCTGCAAGTCTTTATTATGGTGTACGTCTTCTATGGACAACGTTTGAAACATTTGTACTTCAAAAAATGAGAGAGCCAAAAGTTCTAATACGCAAGAAAATGGGTATCTTAGACCGCATAAAAAGTTGGTTTTGGCCTGAGCAACAATGCACAATGATCTTGGATGATGAAGTGAAAGATCGTTTGTTAAAACTTGTACGTGTGACAAAAACAACCAATACTCGCCTAAGGAAAAGAAAACACAATAGACTATTTTATAAAAATATTTTACTGTGGGGGCCGCCTGGCACAGGCAAAACTATGTTTGCACGATATTTGGCTCACGAATCGGGCATGGATTTTGCAGAAACAACCGGCGGAGCCTTTTTCCAAGATGGAGCAGGCATACAGGCAATTGACTCATTGTTCGACTGGGCAGAAGCCTCTGACAATGGGTTGGTAATTTTTATAGACGAAGCAGATTCACTTTTTGTTGATCGATCCTTATTGACTGCCGGTAGCCTGGAACATAGAGTGGTAAATCACTTTCTCAATCGGCTTGGACAAGCAAGTCAGAAGTTTCTTCTTGTTGCTGCCACAAATCATAAAGTTGTTCTTGATTCAGCCATGCAAAGACGCATTCAGGAGCTTATCTATATGCCTTTACCTTCTTTAAAAACAAGAAAGGAGCTTATAGAGTTTAAAGTGAAAGAGCTTTTTGAAATCGAATATGACACATTGACACAGCAAGCATTAAAGCAGCTATTTTCAAATGAAAGAAATCTGTTTATAGCACAACTGGTCAATGGCTTTAGTCACGCTGATATCGTTAGTATGTTTGAAGTTGTTAAAACGGAGCTTGAGCTTTTGGAAGAACAAAATTCTCTAGAAAAGCTCTATGTTATAATTGATAATCTGGTAACCGATATTGTTACTAAATATATAGATAAGGCAAAAAGTTTCACGATTTCGAAACAGGAAGAGATGTTTGTAGGAAAAAGGGTTCCAAATTAAGAAACTTTACTTTACAAGTAATGTATATATTGGTAAATTTGTATTAATTTTATTGGCGATTTTGTAAAATACAAATATTGTAACTTTCAAGGTTCTTTTATGAAAAAAAATATCCATCCAGAATTATTTGATGTAATGGTTCATTGTACATGTGGAAACGAATTCAAAACCAGGTCAACAAAACAGGACCTCAAAGTCACTTTATGCTCAGAATGCCACCCATTTTATACTGGTGCACAAAAGTTTGTTGACACTGCTGGTCGCATAGAAAAATTTGAAAAGCGTTATCAGAAAAGTAATAAAAAATTCTAGACACAGTTTTTGAGGTGGAAATGGATGTTGATTGGGGGCTGCTTGCAAAGAAAAAAACTGAACTTGAACATCGTATTGCCTCTTCTGATATTGGCTCCTCAGATCGTATCGAATTACAAAAGAAACTTGCTAAGCTCGGCAAGTTTCTTTTGTTAAAAGAAGAGATACGAAGGCATGAGCTTGCTGCCGAAAAAATCAGGCAGGAGTTGCTCTACTTGACCGACTCAGAAATGAAATCTTTGTTTGAGCAAGAACTTTTGAAAGTTATAGCAGAACTTGAAGAACAAAGAGAGATTTTAGAGAATGCTCTCATTCCAGCAGACGAACATGACAATAGATCAGTTTTTTTGGAAATTCGTGCAGGGACAGGCGGGCAGGAAGCAGCGCTTTTTGCTGCAGACCTCATAAAAATGTATACTAATTATGCTCTAAAAAAAGGCTGGCGCGTTTCTCTAGTAGATGAAAGTCTAACAGACCTTGGTGGGGTACGCGAAGCAGTCATGCACATTGAAGGCGAAAATGTCTACGCTCATCTTAAATTTGAAGCAGGGGTACATCGAGTGCAACGTGTTCCCAAAACAGAAACTGCAGGCCGAGTACATACCTCAACGGCAACGGTCGCCGTACTGCCAGAAGCGGAGGAAGTAGACGTAAATATCAATCCAGCAGATCTCAGGATCGACGTTTATCGAGCAAGTGGTGCGGGAGGCCAACACGTAAATACTACCGATTCTGCAGTACGCATTACACATATTCCTAGTGGCGTAGTTGTTGCATGCCAAGACGAAAGATCACAACATAAAAATAAGGCCAAAGCGCTTAAAATGTTGCAATCGCGAATCTTAGCCTTTGAAAAAGAAAGGCAACATGCAGAAGTTGGTGCTCAACGAAAAGAGATGGTCGGGTCCGCGCAACGTTCGGAAAAAATTAGAACCTATAACTTTCCGCAAAATCGTGTTACTGATCATCAAGTTGATATTACATTAAAAAAGCTTGATTATATTATGGCTGGTGATTTAGACGATCTGATTATACCTTTGCAAAAGGCTGATCTCGAGCGACGAAAGAAAGGTGCTGTATTGGATGTTTAAAAACCGCAGACTTTTAAAGCTCTTTTTATCAAACCTCTTAGGTACAAGTCCCTTCTCTCACAGATACCGTGCTTTGAAAATAGCTTTTCTAAACAGCGTGTATTATCTTCTGATACTGAAATGCTTTGGCCAAATTCCTTTTTTTAGGGTATACTGTTCTCATTGTAATTAGTTTTTGAAAGGGTTAAACGATGATTGATTTAAATTTATTTCATGACGATCCAGAACGCATTATCAAGCAACTTAAAAGAAAAGACCCATCTTTTGATGGAGAAAAACTATATCGGTATTATATAGGCCTAAAAAACTTAAAGATTGAACTTGATAAATTACGCCAAGAAAAAAACGAACTTGCAAGTCAGGCAAAACAAGGTTTGACCGACCAGATGCGTCAAAAATCTTTACAACTTGGGCAGATGATCAAAGAAAAAGAAAGTTCATTAGCTGAATTAGAAAGTGATTTTAACGCTTTATATCTAACGGCGCCAAATATTCCTTTCCAAGATCTTCCTGATGGTGGCAAAGAGGCAAATCTGGTGGTAAGAGAATGGGGCGCTAAACCTGTATTCAATTTTGAACCATTACATCATGTTGCATTGAATGAAAAGCTAGGCTGGTTCGACTTTAAAACAGCGGCAAAAATGACTGCTTCAAACTTTGCATTTTATCGTGGCGACGGGGCTCGCTTGATTTATGCTTTGGGCATGCTGATGCTTAGAAATAATATCAAGCATGGTTTTGAGGTAGTTTTACCTCCCTTTTTTATCAACGAAGAATCTTTAACGATATCAGGTAATTTCCCAAAATTTAGAGATCAGGTGTACCATATTGATGCAGATGCACTTTTTTTAACACCTACCTCTGAAGTAAATATTGCCAATATGTATCGAGATCATATTTTTGACGAACAAGAGCTCCCTCTCTCTTTTACCGCGTTTACCAGCTGCTTTCGAAGGGAAGCTGGCACTTATGGGTCAGCAGAAAGGGGATTAATCCGAATTCATCAGTTTGAAAAGGTGGAAGTATACGTAATTTGTGAACCAGGAAAATCTGCCGCAGAGCTAGAGCGAATGATTGCCTGCGCAGAAGATATTCTAAAAACATTAGGACTTCATTATCGTGTTAGCTTGCTTGCAGCACAAGACTGTTCCTTTCAATCAGCAAAGACATACGATATCGAAGTATGGTTGCCTGGCCAAAAGCAGTATTATGAAGTATCTTCCGCAAGTAACTGTACAGATTTTCAAGCCCGTCGGGGTTTGATGAGATATAAATGTGAAGGAAAAAACAGGTTTGTACATACGCTCAATGCGTCATCTTTAGCACTTCCTCGCCTTATGGTTGCCTTGTTGGAACAATATCAACAGGAAGATGGAACCATTGCTCTGCCTGAAGTGTTAAAAAAAGAGGGCTTATGGTTATAGAAAGGTCATCTAGTAACCTCTCTGCCGAAACATTATCAAAAATTAAACAGCTTACGTTTTGCACAAGACGCATGATTAGAAATCAGATGGCGGGGGGAGCGCGATCAAAAATTAAGGGAATAGGCTTTGATTTTGATGCATTACGCGAATATCAGATGGGTGATGACATCCGTTTTATTGATTGGCATGCTTCAAATAGAATGTCGCAATTATTGGTAAAACAGTTTTATCAAGAAAAAGATCATACCATCATGTTGGTCATTGATATTTCTGCGTCACTTTTTTATGGTACAAGCATTTCAAAACGTGAACTTATTTCTGAGATAGCTTATGCGATTGCGTTAATTGCAATACATACAAAAGATGCATTAGGACTTATCTTGTTTTCAGAAGAGATTGAACTCTATATCCCGCCAAGCAAACTACGTAATCGGCTTAATGTTATTTTAGAGGCACTTTTTTCTTGGCAACCAAAGGGCAAAAGAACAGCAAGTAAACCTGTATACGAGTGTTTAATGAAACACAATAAGAAAAATCAACTTGTATTTTGGTTTTCTGATTGCATAGAAAATGAATTCATTTCAAGCATAAAAAACTTGCCTGCCCGTCATGATGTGTATGTATTACGGTATCTAGATAAGTTTGAAAGAACATTTCCCTCAATCGGGACCATCTGGATTGAAGATGTTGAGCAGAATCTGTCTCGCTTTGTTACGCTTGACCATACACACACAACCTGTTTACAAAATCGAGTACAAGAACAGAACGAACTAATTAAGAGGTCTGGTTGTAAGATGATAGATATAAACAATTTCAATGATGCATTGCAAAAAGTTATTGCATTATTCAGCAAGCGCATGCGAATGTAGATTACTAGGAAGGACGTTGCATGATACAGGATGAAAAAGGGGTTTATGATCTTTATTCAACTTTATATAAACCTTTTTGGTCTACCAGCTGGTTTTGGTATTTTTGTGGTTTTTTAGTCTTCATTGTAAGCATCTTTTTATTTTTCTATTTAATATCTCATTTTAAGAAACATATAAAAAGAAGATTTTCATTGCGAGCAGAAGTAGTTAAGCAGCTACGTCATATGAAACAACAACAGACAAACAGATTTTATATACAAAACTCCTACCTCTTTTACCAAGAACTTGGATTAGTCTTTCGTACATTTTTAACTTCTATACATCAAGTCCAGTTAACCCATTTAACAGAAGTTGAGCTTAGTCATCATATGTCAGAATGTAAATACTGTTTAACATTATATATAGAGTCATGCATGCGCTGCAAGCAACTTGCTGTAGATCAACATAATATCATAAAAATCGGCAATATGCATTTCTTAACTGAGTCAGAAAAACACTTCCATGATGAGTTCGTAACAATGCTAAATCGAATTTATACAGTCAAGTATACTAGTGAGATCGTTGCACATGAACTTGCTAGCAAAGATTTTCAATTTGTAATATCTTTAGTTTCATATACCTATAATCAAAAAATATAGCAGGCAGTCTATGAATTTTGATTATGAAACTCCCTTTAGATCACTGTATATCCATTGGCCATTTTGTCCATACAGGTGTCACTTTTGCCCCTTTGTTGCACTGGCGGGACAAGATGAATATATGCTACAATATCATGATGCATTAGTAAAAGAGATACAGTATTTTTTTGATCACTATAGATTGGTACAACAGGAAATAGACACTGTATTTTTGGGAGGGGGTACGCCCAGTACCTATCCAACCGACCTTTTACTTGATACGTTTATTATACTAAAAAAAAATCTGCATTTTCAGAAGGATGCAGAAATAACTATTGAGGTCAATCCTGGTACTGTTATAGAAAAGCAGGTTCTAGAATGGGTTAAGATGGGAATTAACAGAGTCAGTGTTGGTGTACAAAGTTTGAAAGATGGCGTTTTACACGAGCTAAACCGTATGCAAACAAAACAACAGGTCATAACCTTAATGGACTTTCTTCCTCATTACATTGAAAATATCTCTGTAGATCTCATTATGGGACTTCCAGGGGTTTTGTTGCAAGATTGGCAGTCATATTTGCAAGAGATCATAACGTGGCCGATTAAGCATATTTCTGTGTATTTTCTGACTATTCACGAAGATACGAAACTTTTTTTTACTATAGAAAAAGGGAAAGTCAGTCTCCCTTCTGATGATTATATGTTAGAATGTTACGAATGGACAGTCGATTTTTTAAAAAAAAATGGCTTTGAGCAGTATGAATTATCAAACTTTGCACGCGTTGGTTATCAATCAAGGCATAATTCAATCTATTGGGATCGCAAACCATTTAAAGCATTCGGTCTGGGTGCATGCTCTTTTGATGGAAAGGCACGAATGCAAAATGAAAAAAATCTACAAAGTTATCTCAAATATGTTGCAACAAAAGAGCCATTACTTTATTATGAAACGCTAACAGTTCAACAGATACGCCTTGAAAAGGCTTTGTTGGGGTTAAGACGGTCGATTGGTGTATGTTTGAATGAAATATCATTGTATCTATCAGAGGAACAAAAATTAAAATTGAATGAAGAAATTTGCCAGTTGTGTGAGGCAGGCTTTATGACATCTGATGGTAAAGTTATACGTCTTACACAACGAGGTTTAATAGTAGAAAATCAGATTCTTGCACGACTTAGTATCTAAATATTTTTAAAGGAGTACCATTTATGGCAAAACATGTTGGAGTAAAACTATCTGAAGATCTTTTAGATTTGTTGATGAAGGGTACAACGGTAGGTGTCCTTGCAACTTTTTCAGAAAAAGGTGTGCCAAATACTACTCCTATTCAATGTATCTATCCAAAAGGACTTGAAAGCCTGCTCATGACCATTCATAAAAATCACACAGGTTATCAAAATATGGTTTGGCAAAAAAAGGTTATGCTCTCGTTTATGGATAGTGATAATATCGCTTATAGTATTTTAGGTCGGGCCGGAGTTGTCAAAGCTCCTTCACAGGTACACCCTTTGATGAATGTTGTTCGAATTGATATTATAGACATTAAGAGTGATCGATCGGTCTTGACAAGAATTACCTCTGGTATACGTTGGGAATATGCATCTTGGGAAGCAGAAGAGTTTTCGATAGCTCTTTTACAGGAACTGAAAGAGTTAGCTCAAACACTTTAAATATTGTTCAGAAGGAACGCTTTTGAAAATACAAAAAAGCATAATCTCAACAGCTTTATATGTTGGCGTATGTGTTTCTTTGGGATCATGGTCGTCTGGAGTTGCAAACGAACAGGCAAAACAATTGCAAGAAGATGGTGGGACCGAAAATAAATCGACCGATAATAGATCAATTGAAGCATTACAGGCGGTACTGGCTAACTTACAAAATGACCAATCCCAAAATGAGCTCCCGATACAAAGGGGCTTAGGCAGTGAAAAAAAAGACACAATTTTTGTGTCAAACGATACCAAAGAATCTGAACATAACGAACTTAAAAATCAAGATAGTCAGGTTGATGGGAATGTAAATAGCAAAGTAGAGCTTACTAAGAGCAACCAGGTCCCGGCGGCTGAAAATGTAGATTCCGATCCATCAGCCAGAATGATTGCTGAAGAAGAAAGAGTTGGGTTAGACACTATCAATCTTCCAGAAGGACAAGGAAATTGGCTTTATAAAACGATTTATTATGAGCGCTCACAAAATAGCTACGAAAAAACACATAAACTAGTTGATCAGATTTGGGACTTACGAGTTACTTTTTTTAATCAACGATCTGAACTCGATCGAACCGTCTTAGATCCATTTTACATTGGTATCGGACTACGCCAAGGTGAATTACAACAGATTATATCTGATATATCCAATCGTTTGGAATTAGAACGCACAAAACAGGGAGAACTTAATATTCAGGAGCGAGAGCTGCTCGGAGACATTAAGGCTGAACACGTAATGCTCGAACAGTTAAGTATACGAATCAAAACTATTTCTGACCTGGATCATGCGCTAGATGATGCACTCGACAAGTTAATGGATCAGATTACAAAAGCAAGAGGGTATGAAAAGGAAGCATGGGAGAATTTTAAAAAAGTTTCTCAAATTCTAAGTGATACAAAGGCACGAGAGCTCTATTATGCCATGGATATTCAGATGCGTAATATTAAGGACATTTATAAATATCTTGATAATGACTTCAGAGCCTATTTTTCTAATACAGTAAACCGTTTGACTCAAGAAATAAAACAGGTTGAAACTGAGATATCAAAACTTAAAGAACAGGGTATCGATTTTAAAAAGCAAGTTGATATGCTTGCAGATACTGTAATAAAACAACAGAAAACGACCACAGAAGAAAAAGAAGGTGACACTGGTAAAATTGATAATGACGAGAGTGAGGAAAATGGTGGGAAAGAATCAATAAAAAAGGGATTTTTTTATAATATGCTAGATCTCCTATCAAGAATAGGAAGTACCATTTCTCTGCCATTTAAGGTTTTATCGGAACTACTTTTTGGATAAAATTTTTCATGACTTCTATATTTTATTTGCTAAAATGTATAAGATATGATAGTTTTTGTTCAAAAAAAGAAAGCCGAAGTGGTGGAATTGGCAGACACACAGCCTTGAGGGGGCTGCGAGAGCGATCTTGTAGGGGTTCGAATCCCCTCTTCGGCACCAGTTATTTTAGTCAAGAAAAAACATGAGAAATTATAAAGGATTTTGATGCAACAGTACGCAAGAAAAGTACTCTTTTCAGAGTTAACTTTGTGGTTATTTATGGCTTTGATATGTGTATATTGGTTATATCCAATAAGAAACGCGTTACGTTTTGGTAGCGACCTAGTTGGGGGAGTATACCTTACCCTGCAAGTACAAGTTGATAAGGCGGTGGAAGCGGCCTGTTCCTCTGTAATGAACTCAATGTATATGAATCTAAAAACACAAGGCATCCATGTTTCTGCCAAAGAAATTAAAGACGGAAAAGTTATTTTTACTTTCGCATCGATGAATGAGGCTCAAAAAGCTGCACAAACATTTAAAACACAAAACATTGAGATGAAGGTTGACGCTGTTGGATTAACTGTTATTCTTTCTTTTTCTCCACAAAAACTTGAACGCATCAAATATGATGCAGTTCAAAGAAATATAGAAGTTTTAAGGCTACGATTGGATAAGTTTGGTGTTTCAGAAACCCCAATCGCTCCGCAAGGAGATAAGAATATTGTCATCGAACTTCCTGATGTTTCTGATCCTCAGGCAGCAAAGGAGTTAATAGGAAAAGCTGCACTTTTAGAATTTCGTTTAGTTGACAAAGTTGCTTCCAGCAAAGATGATCTTTTGTACGAAGTGGAAGGCACAGTTGCACATGATAAAGAGATTTTACCAGGCATCATGGAAGGCGGCAGACGCTCTTTTTATCTTGTAGAAAAATATGCACAAGTCACCGGTCGCATGTTGAAGGATGCACGACCTTCTTTAGGGGGACGATCGGGCGTTGAAGCTGTGGTTGAATTTACATTGGACACTGAAGGTGGTGAAAAATTTTATACTTTAACAAATGCAAATTTTGGCAAGCAGTTAGCGATCGTTTTAGACGGTGAAGTCATTAGCGCTCCTGTCATCCATACAGCCATCAAAGATAAAGGTAGTATCACCGGAAATTTTAATACTGAATCAGCAAAATCATTAGCTTTATTGTTAAAATCTGGTGCCTTTGTAGCTCCTGTTACCTTTGAAGAAGAGCGCCAAATAGGTCCTTCGCTTGGCCAAGAAGCACGAACTGCAGGATTAATGTCATGTATGGTTGGCTTTTTATTAATCTTACTGTTTAGCTTCTTTTTCTATAAACTATCAGGATTCTTTGCTTTTTTGGTGTTAGTATATAACATTCTCCTTGTTTTGGTTGGTATGTCTCTTTTAGGTGCAACGTTAACCCTGCCAGGCATTGCCGGTATAGTTTTGACAATAGGTATGGCAATTGATGCTTCGATACTCATTTTTGAAACAATCAAGGAAGAATTATCGCATGGTACTTCAGTGGAAAAAGCAGTGCATGTTGGTTTTTCTGATGCTATGGTGGTGATATTGGATGGCAACTTAACCACCTTTATTGTTGGTGTTGTTTTATATTACTTAGGCTCCGGTCCCGTTCAAGGATTTGCTACAACTTTAATGTTAGGTATTGTTTCAACCTTGATTACAGGCTTGTTTTTCTTGAAATCTTTGTTTAAAATGATGTTACGTAACTTTAATGTTCAAAAGTTATCGATTTAGTTTAAAATTTTAGTGGCGGCGTAGCTCAGTCGGTTAGAGCGGCGGAATCATAATCCGTAGGTCCGGGGTTCGAATCCCTGCGCCGCCACCATATATCAAAAAGGTACGTAATGAATCGGCAATATATGTTAACATTGCCAAATGTTTTGACACTCTTAAGGTTGATTTTGTCTCCTATTTTCATACCGTTCTTATTAGTGTACCTGCTCCCTCTGAACTTCTTTTTCCTTAACGTCTTACTTGCTCTTATCTTTATTCTTTTTGGCCTAACAGATTTTTTTGATGGATATTTTGCTCGAAAGTGGAATCAAGTAACACATTTAGGCGCATTACTCGATCCGATAGCTGATAAATTTCTTTTTTGCTCAACACTAATTTCACTTCTTGCTGCAGGGAAGCTATTCTTTTATTGGGTGATCATACTATTATCACGAGAATTTTTTGTAATGGGAATACGTTTAATTGCATCAGAACGGGGCTATTATATAAAGACGTTATTTATTGCAAAAATCAAAACGGTAGTTGAAGTTTTTTTCATCGCATCCGTTATTATCAATCCATCAACGGTTACCTCCTCTTTTTTTAATAAATGGAATATCATCGAATATCTACTTTTGAATAGTACACTTTTTATCATTGTATTCAGCATATCTCTATTATGTTTTATGTGCAGCCCAGTTTCACGTAAAGATCGGATTTAATGATCAATAAATTTTTCCATTTACTTCTACCAGTTGCTGCTTTTTTGATTGGCGGAATCCCCACAGGATACCTGCTGGGTCGTTTTTATGGAATGCCTGACATAAGACAGCATGGCTCCGGAAACATTGGAGCCTCTAATGCAGGAAGAATTTTCGGCATAACCTCATTTTTAATCGTTTTTTGTATTGATGCCGGAAAAGCATTTCTGTTTTTGTTATTTACACAATCATTTACATCTGATTGGCCAATGATTCTACTAGTGGCATTGTTACTCTTGTTGGGTAACTGTTATTCGCCTTTCTTGGGATTTAATGGTGGAAAAGGCGTTGCCACATTAATGGGAATTGTCGGATACCTTTCATTACCTTTCATGGCAGTACTTTCCATCTGTTGGCTCATATTTTTGTATCTACTCAAGTCTCCCGGATATGCATCTTTACTTTTGATTAGTGGATTACCCGTGGCCAGTATGTTCCTTTTTGCCATACATTGGACCGCTTTTTTTATTTTTGCAGCGCTTTTAATCTTTTACAGACATAAAAAAAACTTATTAGTCAACTAGACCAGTACAAAGATACCCTGTCTACAACCAATAAACTTAATCATACAAAACGGTCAGTAGTTCATTACAAAACAAGCTTAAACTTGTCTCAATTAATGCAAGCCTAAAACACTGACCTAGTGTGAGTTGGAAGTTCAATTGACAAAACAGAATTAATATTGACTATTATAACTTTAAAACTGTATCCTAAACTATAATAGGTCTACAAATAATACCCGGAGAACGCAATGCTTTATAAACGAAACAGATGTTTACTATTCATGTTCCTAGTTTTTGTATCACAATCAGTTGTACAATGTATCCTTGAAGTGAAACATTGGCATGCTGCAAAACAACTCAGTGGGACCACCTGTGGCTATTATGCTCTGGCTCATGCACAGGCAATGCAGAACCTTTTTATGCAGAAAAAACTCATTAATGAAAATACGGTAAAAAAAGAAACGGAAAGGATTTTGAAGTCTACCTTTGGGTTAAATGGCGATAAGGCATTTGAAGAAAGCATAGAGATGCTTGATGCTGCAGACTTTGTAGATATAAAAAAGCTTGATCAAAACAATAACTTAAAAACTCGTATTTTCTCTCTTTTTGATGAAAACAACCGTTTAAAAAACAGTTATCTGATTGAACATAAAGAAACCAATCCCTTTTTCATCATAGACTCATCTGAAGTCGATAATGATGGATACGCTCTGCTGGATATAAAAAAGAAAGATGACCGTCGATTGGTAAACTTTATCTGCAATATTGGTGGGAATAAAGGTGGACACTTTGTTTACATTGGCGTACTCAAAGAAAAAAATAAAGATTCTTATATCATTTACATAGATTCAATCGACCGCAAAGGTTCCACATTCAGGTCTGAGCCTGTCGAAGCTATGCTTAACGTCATACAAAATGCCATAGAAAAAAATATAGTCTTGGTTGAGGCAGTGAATTTTAAAGAACCAACCAACAGACAGGAAGTTGATACATCAGTTGTTCAAAAAGAGCAAAACCACCTTGAACCTATTACAAAAGAAGAGGAAGAAGCACAGTTTCAAGAAGGCATTAAACAAAGCTTGGAACAACAAGCAGGACAACGGGAGCAGGATCAGCCGGAAGAACATGCCTTAACTACCACTATTGAAAACAAACTTCAAGAACAAGAAGCGCTCATGCAAGAGCTTAAAAGTCAGTCCACAAAAAAACAAGGAATTAAAAAGCTCTTTTCTTCAACCAAAAAAATATTACAAAAAGTTGGCCAAACGTTAGACAAACAGATTCAAAAAATAAAGACTGAACTTCGAATGCGGCAAATACGCAATGACGAGCAGATGGCAAGAAGCTTGGCTGCCGAACAACCTGATGTCATTCAACCTTAAAATTGATCATTTTCATTCAAAATACGAGGAGGATAAGTAAAAGTACTTGTCCTCCTTTTTTTTTATCGTCAAACTCAATATAAAATTTCAAACTGAAAACTTTTTATTAAATAGCAAAGTCAAGCGGTCAGAAGTTAAAGCAGCAAATACGCCATACATCCCGATATAATCACGTAAACCTATCATTTTGTATATTTTTTGTAAATTGACATTTTTTTATATTTTTTAATACTAAACTATATATATTAATACTTTAAAATGGAGTGAGACTGTATGAAGTTTAAACTTATTGCCCTTTTGGCTGGATTTTTAGGGACCACTATCACTGAAAAGCTCAAAGCTGAACCGATCACCCCTGAAACGGTACAGAAAGAAGAAAAAGCATCTTCAAAAAAAACAGGAAAACGCCCCCTGCTTAAAAAGCTTTTATCGCATGGCTTTTGTGCCACCGCTGCTGGCGCGGCGTGGTATCTGATTGCGCCACATGGTAACCTTGGCCAAAAAGCGGTCGATGGCGTTATTGGCAAAGTTGTTACCACCGGTATTGACGCAATCGCCGAATCGGAACTTGCAAATCGCTGGTACTCATTACTTTTTGAAGATGAAGAGGCTGATGAGACTGATGAGACTGAAAATGCGAATGAAAAAACTGATACAAAAAAAGATGAAAAGCCAAAAAGCTCACCGTTTAAAAAGCTGGTAACGCTTGGACTGAGCACAACCGCTACCGTCGGACTGACGTACGTGGGCTATAAATGTGCAGAAAAACTGGCGATAGGAAAGTGATTATGTTTGCATTAGCCTGTGGCTGTGATAAAATTTTAAAAAGTAAACGATTTAAAAAGATTAAAATAAGAAAAAGTTAAACAGATAATTTTGAATAAAAAGGAAGAATAATGAAAAAAATAAGTTTAATCGTCATGACTGTGCTATTTTTTGCACAGCACGCACATGCAGACAACCCAACTGAAACAAAAAAAGCAGTAACAAAAGAGGCGGTAGAACAGGTACAAAACGAAACCAAGCCTGAAGAAAAGCAGAAAGTACAGACCTATTCTTTTTTTACAGGTGGAAACCATGAAGTTGATGAACTTTCAGTCAAACAGGCACTCAGGGTTATTGCGGGTTGCTTTATAGTGCATGCATCGACAGAGGTTGCATTGATACCTGGTTTAACTGTTCTATCAAACAGTCCAAAGCCTTTTAACAGTTCAATACCTTGTCATATTTTACTCGCAACTACTGGTTTGAGTTGTGGTTTGTCTTTTAATCCACTTTGCTTAGCATATCAAAGTTTACTGCAGAAGATGGGAAGAAAATTAAAAACCTATTCTGTTGCAAATAAAATAATGTCTGCAAAAATGTGGAACTACTTACCAATGAAAAAGGTATTGACCCAGGCGTTAACGATGGGTGCTGCATTAGCAACGTTAGTAGCCGCCTTAAATATTGGTGCATCAGTTGGTAGTGAATTACAAGACTATTACATCTCTTATAAATGGCCCATTAAATGGTGAAATGCGACACTAACTAGAATCATATGTAAAAAATAAAAACCAGAAGTACTTTGAAAGATTTAACATGAAACGATTAATAGTTGCTATGACTGTGCTATTTTTTGCACGGCATGCACATGCAGACAACCCAACTGAAGTAACACAAGCAATCACACAAACAGCAGCAGAACAGGTAACAAAAGAAGCACAAAAAGAGGTCATGCCGGAAGAAAAGCCGAAAATATACGACCATCCTTTGGTAACACTGGAATTTCGTGAAAGGGATGAGCTTTCTGTCAAACAGGCGCTCAGCATTATTGGCGGTTATTTTTTCCTTCATACATTTCAGCTCACTTTGAATTCGTATCTTAAAAATAAAATCGGAACAGATCGTTGTTATCTGTTACAAGCAATGAGGGTGGCACATTATGGAGTGTATTTCCATCCGATGTATCTGGCGTATCAAAGTTTAATACAGAAACTTGAACGAAAACTAAAAACCTATCCTATTGCCAACAAAATAATGTCTGCAAAAATGTGGAATCACTTCCCATTTATAAAACAGCTTTTAACAGTCGGAGGTGCAGTAGCAACATTAATTGCAGGCACAAATGTTGGTAAATCGATCGGCTATAAAATAAGTCAGCTCTAAAATCTACAAATAAACAACAGAAGTACTTTGAAAGGTTACAATGAAACAATTTATGCTTGGTTTGCTACTGGTTAGCTTTTCTGTACAACTAACATTTTCCGAAGATCCAACGAACTCAATAAAAAATGAGAACGTTGCAGAAAATGTTGTAACTCAAGAAGAAAATAAGCAAGAAAAAGCAAGCAAAACAAAGGCAAAGCCCAAAGTATATCCACTCGCAATAACAACGATAGGAACACACGCACAAGATGAACTTACAACTAAAGACAACCTTGCGATAATGAGTTCCCTTTTGTTATTAAATACATGGTTTAGCGGTATGCTTGATAAAACAAGCGACTCAGCACTTGAACGGCACCTTGCCGATGGGTACAGCTATTTTGCAGCGGCGGCACTCTTTAATCCCCTTTTTCTGCGTTACGAAAGCCTATTTCAAAAAATTGAACGAAAGCTAAGAAAATTCCATTACATAAACAAACTTCTGTCTGCACCATTTTGGAAATACCTACCAATTCAAAGAAGCGGATTGTCGATGATCAGTACCCTTGCAACCATAATCTTAAGTTGTAACGCTGGTCAAAAAGCTGGTAATGCAGCCAAAAATGCGATAGTCAATTTTATGATGACTCATTTTCCAAGCAGACAAACAGCTTGAATATAACACATAAAACAACCGGCTACAGAAAGGACGTCACATGAAAAAGCATCTTGCCATGATTATCTGCGGTATGTTACTTTACCCACAACTAACGTTTACGGAAAATCCAAAAAACCAAACAAAAAATGAGCATACAGAAGACAATATAACCAAAAAGAAGATCAGGCAGGCAATAGACAGGAAAATAAAGCCGAAGCCAAAAATATATCCACTCGTATGGACAACCATGGGAACTAACATACGGGATGAGCTTACAACTAAAAACGCACTTACAATAATCGCTTGTTCTTTTTTATTAAATACAGTTTTTGGCTTTACTTGTAATTATACAATAAGCAACTCGGCAATAGAACGACATCTTAACCATGGTTACAGCTATCTTGCACCTGCAATACTATTTAATCCACTTTTTCTTTGTTACGAAAGCCTATTTCAAAAAATCGAAAGACAGCTAAGAAAATACCATTACATAAACAAAATAATCTCTGCAGATTTTTGGGATTATATACTAGTAGAAAGAGCTCTTCTGTCTATGATAGCTACACTTGCAACCTTGGTTATAAGCTGCAATGCTGGTCAACGAATTGGCAATGCAACTAAAGATGCTATAGCCAATTTTAGAACGAAACAACAACTGTAACACAATGCATCATATACCAAGCTACAGAAAGGACGTCACATGAAAAAGCATCTTGCCATGATTATCTGCGGTATGTTACTTTACCCACAGACACAGGTAGTGGCCTCTATACAAGCAAAAAAAGTTCAAAAACCAGCAAAAATCGACCAACAATACAAAAAAGTCGAGCTTACCTATCTGTGCACGGCATTTCTGACGCATGCTTTGATGAAAGGTCTGCAGAGCGGTATTCCCTCTGCAGGTCGTCAGGATGTAGCCCTTTTTAAAACGGCAACCACCTACATGAGCATTGGCTGCTGGTTTTTTCCTGTTTTAAGTATTGTCAAAAGTAGGCTCAACAAACTGTTTTTAAACCCTACAGAACAGAGTGACGACCAAGAAGCACGGCTACTACCACGTACTTTGAAAGAAGGCATCATTAACTTGGCAAGTTCATGCATTACTGTTGGCCTTTTTGTTGCTGCGTCGTATTGTGGTAAATACGTTGCAAAAAGGACACTTTAAATGGTTGAAACTTTATTCAACCGTCACCGATTTTGCCAGATTGCGTGGTTTGTCAATCGGTCGCTCTAAATGGCGAGCGATTTCATAGACAAAATACTGCATTAAGCCAACGTGGGCCAGAGGAGCCAGCAGCGGATCAACCGTCTCAACTTCCATCCATACATCCGCCAAAGCCTGCAGCTCATGCTGCCCTACAAAGCCAAATGCAACAATATGCGCATCACGGGCCTTTGCTTCGTGCACACTATTGATCAGTTTTTTGTATGCCACCGGGTCAAGCACTGAAAAAACCAGGATCGGCACATGCTGATCAACCAAAGCTAACGGACCATGTTTCAGCTCTCCTGCCGGATACGCTTGAGCAAAAATGTAAGTAATCTCTTTTAATTTTAATGCCGCCTCGAGCGCAAAGGGATAACTGATATGCTTTCCCAAACATATCATATGTTTATACCCGGCATACCAAGGCGCATAGGTATTTTTAATAAGCATCGTATATTTTTGTATTGCTCGCTCCAACACACTGCCAGCAAAAAGAAGTTTTTCAAAAACAGCTGCAAACTTAGGTTGACTCATCAACCCCTTTTTTAAAGCAAGGTAATGAGCAAGCCAGTAAAGCACAACTAACTGTGTTGAAAATGCTTTTGTTGAAGCAACGGCAATTTCAGGGCCGGCCTGCGTCAAAAAACAGAAATGTGTCTGGCGGACTAATGCGCTTGAAGCAACATTTGCAATGCCAAGTGTAGCAAGTTCGTGCTGATTGACCAGTCGCAAAGCCTCCAACGTATCGGCAGTTTCGCCAGACTGTGAAAGAAACAGATAGACAGACTGTGCATCAGGAAAAAAATAAGAATAGCGGAACTCTGAGGCTAGATGTACCGTTGTTGGAATATGTGCGACCTCTTCAAAGAAAAACTTGCCAATCGCCGCCGCATGCCACGAACCACCACAACCAAGCAAAGACATACGACTAGGAATCTCTTTCATAGTATCTGGTAAAAAATCGGATTGCAGGTCGAACGTTCGTAAATATTCAACAGTTCGAGCAATAGCAATTGGCTGTTCATGTATCTCTTTAAGCATGAAATGTTCAAAACCTTCAGTTGAAACTGAACCGCAGAATTTTGAAAGCTTTTTTTCAACAGAAAACACCGGATGACCTGAAAAATCTATAAACGTAACGGTTGAGTCATCACAGAATCCAAAGACATTATCTGGCACAATCGTATAGCGTGAGACGGTTTCATGGAACGCAAGCATATCTGATGCAATACATGAACCGCATTCATCAAATCCAACGGACAAAGGTGATCCTTTGCGCACAAAAAAGATACGGCCAAGCACCTGTTTGAAAACAATCACAAGTGCATAACGCCCTTCAAAAGTTTTTACCAGTTCATGAATGGCCATCAGAGGATCAATAGACTGCAATAATCTTTCTTCTAAAAAATGTGCAATAACTTCGGTGTCAGTCTCTGAAATAAAGGTATGGTGCAGTCCAATAAGGTGCGCTTTGATCGAAACATAGTTCTCAAAAATACCATTATGTACTACAGAAACGGTACGGGTGCAGTCAAAGTGAGGATGAGCGTTAGCAATAGTCTGTTTTCCATGTGTAGCCCAACGGGTATGCCCAATGCCCAAATATCCGTTGAAGGTTGGTTCATTAACCGCTGCCATAAGATGTTGTACGCCACCAACAACTTTTATACATCGTATATTGGTACTGTCTGGATCAACAACAGCAATGCCAGCAGAGTCGTACCCACGGTATTCAAGACGAGCAAGCCCGTCAAGCATATACTGCTTGACGGGCTTTGAACTTATATAACCTACAATGCTACACACTAGAACGCTCCCCTTTTTTAAGAGACGTAAAAATATTAGATATTTATAATTATAAATTCATATAATACCCAGCAATCAAGCACCTTTCAGTGCCCAATTCTATTTTTAACGTTTTACAAATTGGAACTTACGACGAGCACCGCGTTGTCCATATTTTTTGCGTTCTTTTGTACGGGAATCAACGGTCAACAGCCTTTCTTGACGCAACAGACTACGTAAATTTTCATCCATCTGTACAAGGGTTCGTGCAATAGCAAGTTTTACTGCATCCGACTGTCCTGTTTTGCCACCACCAAAAACATTAATCTGAAAATCATAATTTCGTGCTACCGGACATACTGAAAGCGCCTTTGAAGCAGCAATTTTCATGGTGTCTGTATCAAAGTACTGGTCATAATTTAGACCATTTACTACAATTTTGCCATTACCACGTCGTGCCCAAGCACGTGCAACCGCTTTTTTACGTCGACCAGTTGCACCAGATAACGGCACACCTACCAGTTTAATGATTTTTTTAGCGGTAGTATTTTTATTTTTTTCCTGGGTAGTCATCTTATTTATGAACCTTTCTTATTGTTTTTCGGCAATAACTAACCTTTATATCGTAACAAGTGGAATACAAAAGTCAAAATCTTTCAAGAAAATGGAGCCGATGATCGGACTTGAACCGACGACCTACTGATTACGAATCAGTTGCTCTACCAGCTGAGCTACATCGGCACCTATTATGCCCTTATTGTATCAAATTTCAGATATATGTGAAGCTTTTAATGCTACTCTGATACAGCCTGTAAATCTTCATATTCCTCTTGACAACTCAAACAGCGATCAGCATCAGGGAAAGAAAGGAGTCTTTTTTCAGAAATATCATTTCCGCAATCTATACATAAACCGTACGATCCATCATCAAACTTTTTAAGCGCGTGCACAATTCTTTTGTATCGAGCCAAATCCGTATCTTGCAGCGAAGTCCGCAATAACTCCATAGTTGAAAGCAATGCTTGATCTCCCGGATCCTGCACTTGACCATCAGAGAGGGCTTCTTTTGACATCGTATCCAATTTTGCTTCTAAATCCTGTTTAGATTGTAAGAGCTTTTCTTGTACAATTTTAAATTTTTTATCCACAATCAGCCTCCTTTATACATTGCTACAAATGTTCGTCTGACCCTCTTGCACTCCGAAAGAAATTTTTCATCAACACACTGATTTCTTCCTGATAAACCCCAGATAAAATAATCAGCTTTTTCCGATAATCTTCAATATCAGTAGTATACTTTGAAAAACCGTATACTGGTGAATGTACTCCATAAAAAACACCTGCAATTCTACTTAACCTTATCATTCCCATACACATCAGGCAAGGTTCAACCGTAACATAAAGCCAACAATTTTCAAGTCGCCAATTATCCAAATACGTAGCCGCATTACACATAGCTTCACATTCTGCATGCGCAGCCTGTGTGCATTTCTGTTCGACTTTATTAAAACCCTGTCCGATAATATTGCCTGATGCATTTACTACAATCGCACCAATCGGAACTTCATTTTGAGCACATGCAAGCAACGCTAGCTTATAAGCCTCTTTCATAAAAATTATATCATTTTCAGGACCAAAAAAAGACATTTTCGCTACTAAACCTTATTATGTAATTGGTATTTTTCAGATAAAAGCTTACATTAAAAAAAGGTACTTTCAAGTTCAATAAGTTTTCAAGGCAAACGTATGAGTTCTCAAAAAACTATTTTTTTATTATATATGGTATGTTTCTTGATACAAAAAAGTTACACTATGGAGCTTACTCAAATTATAGATCCACTTATAAATCCAATTTTACGCGAAGAAACAATGCGAATCAATGAGTTAATAAAGGGGAAAGGCGCAGCGATTGACGAAGATCTTCAGTTTACAAAATTCATTTTCACATCAGAATTATCATTTTTAAAAGTACTAACTGAGGTAAATAAGGCCTTCCATAAAAAGGTTCAACCTTTATTGGAAAAAGCCAAAGCCTACGCAGTACCAGCAAATCTGGCTTTTTTTTGTTTTACCATCCTTGAAACAGCCGAAGACTTTGACCGATACAAGGTAATCTGGATGCAAAACATGCTTTATGAAGATGCTTTCGCAAAACCTACAAAGACTGACAGCAACGTATCTCCTGATAAAACTATAAAAACTATGAGCTACCAATCACCATACTATCCCGAAGATAAAACAAATCAACTACAAGAATGGGAGTATAGGAACCATTTATTAAAACAGATAGCTCCTAATGTGAACTTATGGAATTGTCAATTTGAAATACAAGGTAACATTTACTTTAGAGATGGAACGGATAAAGACAATTATAACAGAATAAAGGATTTGCTTTGTCAGCAAGGAATACTTCAAAAGTTACTGTACATAAAGAATATTGTCTCAATGGATAAACCAAACAGTATAAGTTATATCGAAAAAATTTTACATACAAGCTTAAAAGCCGATTACCCAAATGGCTTTTTACTGCTGGTCGGCCTTGCAATACAAAGGCAACATGAAATCGCCATTGCATTTAACAAGAATAGTTTGAATAATATTGTTGAATACAGTGGCATTGCTGGTAAAATACCTTCGATTCAACAATATTTTTACCATCTATTCATAGAGCATAATTATGATTTTTTTCTTTCGTTTTTTAAAACTTTTTTAGAAAAACACGCAAATAAAACATTTTACGTTCACCCCTCATTTGTAAGTCAAACACTATTGGAACCACAAAAAAGTTTAGGTAAAGATGCGGAAGAATGGCTCTTTTGCCCATATTTTGATCAACTTATAAATAGTCAAGCAAATGGATTGTATGCCAGAATTCTTACACAATCGGATTTTACTTTTAAAACAGACGAAAAATTAGAAGAAAACGAAAAGAAAGCAATTGAAGAAAACCATAAATGCCCCTTTACGAATGGATGGGAAAGCTATCAAGCAGGACCTTTTTGTTGCCATACAACACCATTTCTTCCTTGTTATTTTGAACGAAAGAATAACTTATCAACAAAAGAAGCTGAAAAGCAATCTTCAGACGAATCTAAAGAAAAGAACAATTCTTTACCATCTGAAGATAACAGCCCATTACTAACAAAAGAAGCTGAAACGCAATCTTCAGAAGGAGACGATCAAAAGAATGACCTTGCACATAACAATCTATCATCATATGAAAATGACAACCAATCGCCAATAATACAAGAGGAAAAGGTATCTTCAGAAAAAGACAAACGACCCATATTTGTTTATCTTCTGTTAATCATAAAACAGTTTTTTCAACTACTCCTGGAAGCTGTCCAATTTCACTTTTACAAATAATAAAAAATGGTTTGACCTACAATCTAAAGCTGTGGCAAAAAAAGTATTTTTGTACTATATTTATTTCATATAATAAGTATGTATTCACGTGGCAAGGGAAAATTGATGGCTGATAACAAACTCCAAAATAATACTCATTCAAATGCATCAGAATACAAAGCAGAAAGTATTCGTGTCATTGAAGGACTTGAGGCTGTACGCAAACGACCTGCAATGTACATAGGTTCAACAGGCCCGCAAGGACTGCATCATCTGGTTTATGAGGTGGTCGATAACTCGGTTGACGAAGCCCTTGCAGGATATTGTAACCACATAACAGTAATGTTGCATAAAGATGGTTCATGTTCAGTTGAAGACAATGGCCGAGGTATTCCAACAGATATACATCCAACTGAGGGTGTTTCAGCAACTGAAGTAGTGCTCACTAAGCTTCATGCAGGTGGAAAATTTGAAAAAGAAGCATACAAGTTTTCAGGCGGCTTACATGGTGTTGGTGTATCGGTTGTGAATGCGCTTTCTGCATGGCTTGAAGTCACCGTTTTTAATCATGGAAAAATTCATACACAAAAATATGAAAAAGGCAAACCGCTTGCTCCGCTGGCAGTCGTTGGAAAAACTGAAAAACGGGGAACCGTGGTACGCTTCTATCCTGATGTGACTATTTTTCAAGAAACACTCCAGTTTAGTTTTGAAACATTGTCATCACGTTTGCGCGAGCTTGCATTTTTAAATAGGAACTTAAAAATTGAACTGATCGAAGAGGACACCGATACTCGCAATGATTTTTATTTTGAAGGCGGTATCGTTACCTTTGTCGAACATATCAATAAAAAGAAAGATCCGATTTTTCCAGAGGTCATTTATAATCAGTATGAAGACGAACAGTATATTTTCGAAGTTGCAATGCAATATAATGATGGATACGGCGAACAGATATTCTCTTTTGTCAACAATATCAATACAGTTGAAGGTGGAACGCATGTGTCAGGATTTCGATCTGCATTGACAAAAATCTGCAACAAAAAAGCAATCGAATATGGTATTATAAAAAATCCAAATGATGCCTTTTCATCAGAAGATGTTCGCGAAGGTATTGTTGCAGTAATAAGCATCAAAGTTCCTGAGCCTCAATTTGAAGGTCAGACTAAAACAAAACTGGGCAACAATGATATCAAAGGCCTAGTGGATTCATGGGTATTCGCATTTTTAGAACGGTTTTTTGAAGAAAATCCGGCAATTGCAAAAAAGATATTGCAAAAAGCAGAACTTGCAAAACGGGCACGCGAAGCGGCAAAAAAAGCTCGCGAACTGACACGAAGAAAAACGGTACTGGAATCAACAGTACTACCAGGAAAACTTGCCGACTGTTCAAATGAAAATCCGGCAGAAGCAGAACTGTTTATTGTCGAAGGTGATTCAGCAGGTGGCTCTGCAAAACAGGGCCGTGATCGCAATAATCAGGCGATTTTGCCTTTAAAAGGTAAAATCTTGAATGTTGAAAAAGCACGGCTTGACAAGATACTGTCGAATGAAGAGATTAAATCGCTCATTGCTGCCATTGGTTGTGGAATTGGCGAAGATTTTGATAGTAGTAAAGCACGCTATCATAAGATTGTGCTTATGACCGATGCCGATGTTGATGGATCACATATTCGCACGTTACTTTTAACATTTTTCTTCAGATATATGCCTGGGCTTATTGAAAAGGAATATCTGTACATTGCACAACCACCGCTTTATAAAGCAAAGATTGGTAAGATTGAGCAGTATCTAAAAGATGAAAAAGCTTTTACAGACTTTATCTTTGAGTGGGCAAAAGAAAATACACAGATTATAATGAATACAAAGGAATATGGAGAAGAAGAGGTAAAAACAGCATTAGAACAGTTTGCGCAGTACAAGGCATTATTATTAAAAACGTCACTGCGTTTTCAAATCACCACAACGCAGGCACATGAACTTGCAAATGCAGTTAAACTACTGCACTGGAAAACAGATGATGGTATTGCCGCACTTATTAAGCATCTATCAACAGCTTTTGCCGAGTATGCTATCAGCATCAGCACATTAACGGCCGACGAAGTCGCCGAAGGATTGCAACCGCAATTGGGTGCACGACTTTTATTTAAAAAGTTAAGCAAACAATGGTCAGCTCCTTTGGCATTTTTTCAGTCAGAAGAGTTAGAAGAAATCTGTCGATTCATTGAGGTATTACAAGCTTTTGAAATGAATGAATGGACATTGAAAGCAAAAGCACGAGATGCTCACTATCAAGCAAAAGGAATCATTAATCTTTTTGAAGGGCTGTCAGTCATTACCAAACCTTTCATGAATATTCAACGCTACAAAGGACTTGGTGAAATGAATCCTGAACAGCTGTGGGAAACATCAATGGATCAGAATTCTCGCAGTCTTTTGAAAGTCACAGTACAGGATGCGCTTGCGGCCGATTTCTGGTTCACTTCTTTGATGGGCGATGATGTGAAAGGACGGAAAGATTATATCGAACAGTTTGGACAGTTTGCCAAAAATCTGGATGTCTAAAAGCATGTAAAAAATAGTAACTTTAAAACGACCCACATACCCAAGTATGTGGGTCGTTTGTTTTTTCATGAAAACTACTCATAAAAACTGTCTGGTGGAAAAGGGCTGAAAAAAAACTGCCGGCTGATCAAGTAGATAGTATAGTAATGCTATACTACCTACTATTGACCATAGACATAATGTCTCATAAAAATGAAAAAGTATATTTTCATCATAATGATACAGTAAAGCAATGATATGTAACAAACAACCGTAAAAAATTATATTATATCGCGCCGATTCAAATCTGAAATGCACCACTCATGACCTAGAAAGTTGATCATAAAATGCCTCTGAGGGTGTGAAGTAATTCAAAGCAGCTCTGGGTCGATTATTCAACTTGTCTTGAATAACAGCAATCTTTTGATGTGTAAGTGTAGAGAAATCGGTTGATTTAGGCAAGTATTGTCGAATAAGCCCATTGGTATGTTCATTCAAGCCACGCTCCCAAGAATGGTATGGTTTTGCGAAAAAGATGTCACAATGCGGTAAATTGAGAGAGACGGTGCGATGGTCCGCAAACTCTTTTCCATTGTCAGCAGTGATGGTAAAAACATGATTTTTGTACGGCATCAGCAGTCGTAAAATGGCATCAGTAGCGCTCTGTGCTGACTTGTCATCAATAAGCCTGATCAGTGTAAACTTGGTTGCCCGATCGACAAGCGTCAGTAGTGCACCTTTGTGATGCGCTCCGATCACTGTATCAACTTCAAAATCTCCCACACGCTGTTTCAGTTCGACGATTGCAGGCCTCTTTTCGATATCAACCCGATGTGGAATGAGCCCTCGCTCGGCGGTTTTTCCCTTCCTCTTATTGTATTTTTTTGCCTTGCGTCTCAGATTGAGGTACAGTGTTCCACCAGCCTTTTTATCGCTCCAGATCATCTGATAGATCGTTTCATGACTGATAAAGATTCCTTTTTTTTTAAGTCGCCCTGAAATCTGTTGCGGGCTTGACTGTGTTGTAATCAGCTTATCTACTATTTTTTGGCACATATCAGCTCCCAATCGCGTTGGTCTCATTCGAGCTTTCTGCGACCTTTTTTGGGCCATTTTTTCTGCCTTGTCGCACTGATAGCCACTTTTACAACTGTTTCGCCGAACCTCTCTAACTACCGTCGAGTGACTTATTCCTAGTTGCCTTCCAATCTCTCTTTTGAATGGCCACTATCCAAAAACGCTGCTATCTGGCATCTTTGTTTATAAATCAGGTGTTTGCCATTTGTTTGGCTCATAAATTGTCTCCTTCTGTTTTTGTTCAGAGACTAGTTTATGATCACCTGATTTTTTTGTTAGCCGGTGGTGCATTTGGAACTTGAAAGGGCCATCCATTAACCTGTTGCGGTCGCTTTCAGAGCCACGCATTCCTGCTATATCATAAGAAAACACACTTGTAAGGTACTTTTTCTTGTGCCGTAATGGAATACGGTTGTCATCATACCAAGCAATCGCGTTATGTTTATCTTTAAAAAATAGCATTTTTACATAGAACATTTCGTTTATTTTTATCAGGGCCTTCAAGTAGCCATTATTATCGTTAAGGATATTACTTTCTAGTGCTTCCTCTACATGTAACCATAAATTTGCAATAGTACGAAATAGAGCATTTTTGTTGCAATCATTTGCATCTGAACTATGTTCGAATTCCAAGAAACTATTTTCCAATTGTGAGAAAGTTTTAAGCTTTGGCTTATCTGCTTTATAACTTTCTTTAAAATTGGTATATTCTTGCCACACCTGTTTAAAATAAGTATCGTCCATTTCACAAGCATTTAAAAACAATGAAAGACAGAGGAATACAAACTTAGCTACCACTTTGCTGGCCTAATTTTCAAAATCTAAAGCTAATATACTTTACTGTGTGCTGCCTAACTAGTATGAGTAGAACGCAATTTCGACTGCAAGCTAAATACCTCATTTAATCAATTGCAAATCCACACAGTAGCAGTTTTAAAGAAAAACTGATATACTGAAATATAGTAATTTACGTTATATTTGTCAATTTTATGAATATTTTTCATACAATAGAATTGTTCTGCTTAAAAAATGAACTCGTAGTTCCAAGCAAAACAATAATTATAGGTCTTTCAGGTGGTCCTGATTCTGTATTTTTATTCCATTTTTTCAAGTCAATTCAGAAAAAATACCAACTTACACTCATTGCAGCTCATCTGAATCATGGATGGCGATCAATAGCAGAAAGTGACCAGGAATTTTGCAGATCATTAGCAAAAAAATATGACGTACCATTCGCTTCAGAGTCACTGGATAGATATAAACAAGATATTACCTACAATGGTTCAAAAGAAGCGTTTGCACGGAAAGCACGTAAGCTTTTTTTTCAAGCAATTCAAAGTAACTATAAGCACTCATTGATTGCGCTTGCACACCATGCAGATGATCAGCTTGAAACGTTTTTTATTCGACTTGCACGTGGAACTACCATCACAGGACTTTCTTGCATGCGACCAAAAAACGGTTTTTACATTCGACCACTTCTGAATGCGTATAAAGCTGATATCATTGCATATCTTTTAGATCACAACCTTCCCTTTTGTATTGATGAAACAAATGATTCAGAGGCATACTTGCGCAATCGCATACGAAAAAATCTGCTTAAAAACATCGAATCAGTTGATAGTCGTTTTAAAAAAAACAGTATACGTACTATTCAATCACTCCAAGCGACAGAAAATTTTTTACAAATATACACACAAAACACCTTGAGCAGCATTCAAAAATATCAGAATAATCTAATGCAAACAGATCTGCATGCCTTTCTACAACTGCACCCATTTATGCAAAAAAGGGCACTTGCCCTACTCTTAATAGATGCGCAGTATCATCAGGAGCTCTCTGAAAGCCTGCTTGATGAGATAATACGATTTATCAAACAGAGCAAAAAAACCCTTCACATCATAGAATTTATTGCCATAAAAAAAACCGATGTACACTTTTTTATCGAAAACCATAGGAGAAAACAGTAATCAAGTGTTTTTTTAAAAACCGGTTCGATCTGGATAAAAATAGATCGTACAGATACGTTCTAGTCCGTCATGTTGCCTTACTCGCTCAGGAATTGGTGGAAACTGATTATGTGCTTCCAAAAAAGTTCTCACAATATAATCATCAACAGATGCGCTGCCTGATGATCGATGCAACTGAATATTTTTAAGACAACCATTTTCAAAAAAAGTAAGTCTCACAACAACTGATACCAAGCTAGTACCCACAAAGGCTGGCGCCTGAGTAGTACGGCACACCTGCTGCCATACACGCTCAACCTGTGACCAGTACCGCTCACGTAACAACTGAAAATCAGATGGTCCTTTTTGAGAATCACCCATCTCGTCGAAATGACCATTGCCAACACGAGACGCAAGCTGTGCAAGTGCTGCTTGCGTTAACTCACTTAATGTTTTTTGCCTAGCCACTTTTTTACGGAGAACATCTGTTTTTGATACTCGTGAAAACGAAACCAATACTGGGGGTTTGGCTTCATGTACATCCAGGTTTGTGCTTAACAATGCGTCACTTTCATTTTGGACAGCTTCATGGACAGAAATAAGGGATCTATTATCTATCTGTTTTGTTTCAGCAGTATCATTTATTTCAGAATTATTTTTAATTTCATTGTCTACTTTAACAAGTAATTGTTGACGATTATCGACTAATTCTGAATCTAAACTACCTTCTATTTGCTTTACAACTTGCTGATTTAAAGTTTCTGTAAAAACAGGTAACACATCTGGTCCCTTCACCCCATCAAAAAAACCTGCTACTAAACGTCCCTTTTCTTCTTCGGGCTGCAACCGTTCTTCCATAAAGGAAATGTCAAAAAAATCTTTATTGTTAACTATATCCTTCAAAAAGGCATCCACCCGCTCTTTGTTGATCAGGAACAAAAACATAACATTAACGAATAATGCAAAAACAAAACTAAAAATCCAAAGGCGACTTTTGAAAGACATAAGATACAACATTATATCGTCTCCTTTTTACATTAAGTATATCAAAAAGAAACTACTTATAAAACACAAAAAAAGGGGTGAAACTTTCGTTCCACCCCTTTTGATAACCTGAAGAAAGTCGATTACCAGCTTTTAACTTCCTGATCAACTCTTTGTAAGCCCTTGGTACTGTTAATAACGTGCTTATTGAGCTCATCAAGTACTTCGGTAAGATCGTTGAGTGAGTGTGTTTTTTGTGCCAACATATCATTGTATGAACTATATACGGTACGCATAAGATTCATAATAGAGTTAACTTCATCCTCACTACCAACTATTGCATCATTGTATTCACTTTCTAAAGCAGCTCTTACAGTTTCTAGCGAATCAGACTGTGAAGTCAATTCATTAATTTGAGCTGTTGTTGACTGAATAAGTGCTTCTAATGCAATTCTTAACTGTTGAATATCATAAATATTCGTTTGCCGAGCATAATCTTGATCTTTAATTGTTTGATCATACACAGAAACATATCTACTATATAAATTCAATAAACGTTGCAAAAGATCTTGATCGGCTTTATCATAATCACGAATAATCTGAGCAAGACCTGAAAGCTGATGTTTTACATCGCCAAAAAATGAACGATCTTCTTGCAGTTTATCAGATACCAAAGTTAAAGCAGCCTGTATTGCGTCAATATTATCTTTCCACAAATCTGTCTGTATTACTCTACCAACTACACCAAATGCATTATGCAATGTAAGACCACTTAGTAAAATACCATAAAGTATTTTTTTCATCTTTCTTCTCCCTTTTCAAGAAACAATTTCAAGAACTGCCTTATATTTCGTAATGATCAGCAAAATCTGACATATCTTTGTTGTCGACTTCCAAACGACCTAGGTATGCACGTACTTTTGACAAGAATTCTGTCATATCTCCACCAAAACCATGACGTGATTCTGCAAATTTATTATATACACCAACCATCTCATCAATACGCGTCATACGATTATTGCTCAAATCTTCCAACGTGTCAATGTTCTGATGTAAAGAGTAAATCATATTATTTAAGGCTTCGATCAACTGTTCTAAATCATGTATTTTTTGAGTTGTTGTTTTTGTGGTGTCGTCTATTTGAATCTGCAACGCAAGTTTTTCTCTTGTACCATCAGCAATAATTTGTGCTAATAAAGCTTTAGCTTCATCTAGAATTGTACGATCATGGTTCAACTTACCTTTATAATCCAAATAAACTTTTTCACGATATGCAGTCAAATTATCAAGCGTATTATATAAATCAATAAACACTTGATGCAACGCTTTCAAACCTGTCGCATCGCCAGTCAATTGACTTTCAAGCATATCAAAGACTTCGTTGCTTACCATACTGTAGTGAGAACTATTATCATCAGCCATGACTGATCCCTTGATCATCATACTCATAATACATAATAATATATGTTTATTTACCTTCATTCCGCCACTCCTTTAGTTTTTATTGATTATAAAGATCAAACAAAAATTAAAATAACCGAAATATGCCTTGCTCCCCCTTTTTTTTAAAAAAATTCAAAAAAATAAATTTTATATAATACAAATATCACGTATAAATCGCACCACAGCAAAAGTCAAACGATTATGATTTTTAAAGATATATAATCGAAGAACCAGGATGCAAGATATTGTCCCTTTTATTTCAAAAGACTTTGACAATAAAGAATAAATATGTATATCTAGTCTCTAGTTGAACAACCTTTTATGCAAAAAACCAGACATGTATAACAAATTATATATTTTAAACTTTTTATTACTGTTTTTATCAATTTTGCAAGGGGCACCCCGACCGAACAACCTTCAAAACAATACCATAAATACTCCATCTTCAGTCACGACAAGCCTCAATCAAAGTTCCCCACATTATGTAACTACTACAGACATAGCTCTAAATAATCTTACAGGGCAACCTATCAATACAGGTCCAACTGGAGCGACCGGAGCAGTTGGGAACACTGGCAACACAGGTGCTACTGGCCCTTGCGGACCTGCTGGAAAACAGGGTACCTGCGGCCATACTGGTGCAACTGGCAATACAGGTCCAACTGGTGCGACTGGAACAGCTGGACAACCTGGAAATACCGGGCCAACCGGACCGTGCGGTGCAATCGGACCACAAGGTATGCCTGGCACCACTGGCGCAACTGGACCGACCGGTGCCATAGGGCCGACAGGCCCATCAATGCTCTACCCACTCTACGGCACACTTACTTTTTCACCACACAGCATGTCAAATGCTTCGTATAACACTACTACGAGTACATTCGAATCATTTGGCCCTACTAATGCTACAACTAATTTTAAAAACACGTTGTATGCATGGAGACTTTTTCACAGTCAAGGAAGTGGAAATGGTATCTATTCAATTGCGCCAATTAATCTTACTTTTTCAATTCCACATGACATTGACACAGCGTATAACCCAACAATAGAAGTCTATTTTTTTACGCGCAACAATAATGGCTTGGGAAACTATATCTCGTTTCAACTATATGCTGCATATGTAACCCCTGCACAACGTACTGGCACCGCATGGTCTGAGCAGATCCAAACACAACCTATGTACATTGAAGAACCAGGCAGAGCATCAGATCTATATGTGTTCAAAGAATCAATATCACTCGATAAAACATTGCTACATCCAGCTGACTGGTGTACCATCACTTTAACACGAATATCTCCAAATGAAAGTAATACGGTAGAATACAAAGAAGACATTTACGTTTCAGTTATCAATTTTTACTATAGAAAGCTTATTGTAACGCAATAGATCATATGAAGCGTATATTTTTTTTACTTTTACCCTGTTTGCCCTCTTTTTTCTGCATGGCAAACCTTCAACGCAATGGCTTTGCAACTACATATCAATACGTTGATAATCAATATACAGAAAATGATACTGTTTTGTGGACGGCCGATGGATTTGCTTACAAAAAAAATGGCATTCGCTTTTATCTACAAGAAGATTTTTCTCACTACAAAAAACAGATTTTTACCTCAGTTTGGAGTAAATCATTTGAACCAAACAGAATCTACGTTCCTGTGATCATAAAAGAAAAGATAAATAGTATAGTGGTTAAAGTATACGAAGTCAGTATTGACGAAGAAAAGAAAATATACATACAAGAGGCAGATGGTCAAGATGTCATCATTTATATATGGGCATTGAACACGCAAGGCGAAAATCAGAACAGCATGCAAGGTTTCATTACACGCTTTATTACCACTCATTCAGGTGGACTCTTTTATGATCGAATTTACTGGTTGTTGCAGACTTTCAAGTTTCAAAATCATCCTTTGTGTTTCGATTATAGTTCAATGTATTTTTCAAACACTCCCTCTGTGTTTCATTCGATTATCTCAGACAATGATACTCACTTAACTATTCCATACATTAGTTCATATACAAGAAATAATGCTTTTATTGAGGTATATTCTACTAAGCTCTCGAGTAACAAAAAAAATGAAGACCCAGAACATTATCAAAAACCAGATGAATATATCCTGAATACCTGGGCACTTGGCATTCAGGATGAATCATTCAGAAATCAGATATATACACAAAAAAGATTCCGCACCTTTGAAATAGACGAAGATTCTTATCAAGAATATAAAGAAGCATACTGGATTTCAGATATTCTTGCTTACAAACATGGTGGAATTACATTACAATATCCCAAAAATTTTTTTTCGGAACGACCACACCTTTGTATTTCAGCTTCTCCTTTTTCCAATACAGATAATCAACACTCTTCTGATATAAAAGAATTTTTTGTACCCGAAATTACTGCAAATAAAACTCAGGAGTGTAGTGTCCGCATCCATCGTATCACCATCAAAAATAACACTATCATCGAGATCACCGAAGCAGATGATAATCAGGCACTAGCCCATATGTGGGTCATAAGCGAAAATAGATAATCTTTAAATTGAATCCAAAACTGATATATTTTCCAGAATAACTTCAAGACCCTATTTTCACCTTTTGGCAGCTGTACGTGAAACTTACTTACTTCTTCGTGTTGCTTCTTAACGTTTTCCTGATCAGTTTTATTTTTGACCATATCTTGATTTTGATTCGACAAACATTCCTCAGATTGAAAAACTATGTTATCTTTACTTTCATTTTTAGAGCTGTTTTGCTCAATTGCCAAAGCCCGTTCAAATAGATCCTTGTTTTCAGACAACATAATCCATAAAAAGTTTGCTTTCAAAGGCACAAAACTAACATCAAAATGGCTGGAAGGCAAGCTAGGTATATCACCATTCAAAGTATTATGTACTAACTGTGAAATAAGTAGAAGTAAAGGTTTTAAGCTTAATTCATAAGTCTGACCTAAGTGTACTAAATCTTTCATAGCCTTAACCATAGATAATAAATAAAAATTTCGAGTCAAATGTGATTCTGCTTTTTTTATTAAATAGCTACTTTCCAGACCACCCTTAATCAACGCTTTTTCTAAATTCAAATCTAAGGCTTGCTGGTTTTCTTGATCGACTACAAAACCAGCACATAAGTCTTTTATATTTTCTAAACTTTTTTCACTTATCTCTTGACTGAATTCCACGGTATTGGCAAAAAAAGCTTTTTGCTCTTCTTCCGTTTTTAATAACAATCTATTCACAATATCTAATTTGGAAGCATGTGAATAAAATAAAGGATAGACAACAATATCTATCAGTACATTTGTAAGAGAAATGAACCGATTGTAAGAATCTAAACCAGGAAACGACAGGTCCTTCATAGCTCTATCAAGACATTCAAAAAAAGTTTTAAAAAAATGGTTTGTAGATGACAAATTATTAAAATCGGAAGTATTTTTTTTACGATATTTTCTAGATTTACTATCAAAAAAAAGACCGTGATCTTGGTTAATAATTTTTTCAAGCTCTTGATAAAAAAAATTCCATACTTCATTTATATTTAAATTATTCGATACCAACTCACCTTTATTTAATAGATCAAAAACACCTTCGTAATGTAACTGTTTCCGATATGTTGCCATCGACGCATTACCCCAAAACGTCTTTCCAACCAACTGCAATAAAGCAGCGCGGCTATGGTCAAACTTGTCCGAATATATTTGAATATCGGCAGGAGCCAAACAACTATAAAACTTTTCCAAAAAAGCCCGTGCTTCAACAAATGCTTTCATCTGTTCCAACAGAGCTAAATTTGCTAGATATCTTTTAAATTCATTACATGAGAAATGACTTAGTGGTCTGCATTTATGATCACAAAGCCAGTCATACGATTCAAAAGCATTAAAGAAGCAGTATCGCTTACACGGTCCTTTTGCTTTCAAAACTTTAAAACCATGCTTTTTTGAATCCTCATTATAAACAGAAAGTGTTTTTTTCATGTTTTCAGTAACTTTTTGTTGATAGTTTTTTCTATCTTCGCGATTAACCTTGATAAAATTCACTGCTCTATTAATATAATCATATTGCTCACAGCAAAGGTTAGTATCAAATATCTTGCTATTTTGATTTTTGCAAAACTCAACAAAAAAATCTTTAAATTGGTCAGTTTCATTGGGACTTACATTTTTTAAATCTAGATCATCTGAAACAAAAACATGTTCAATAAAAAATAACCACCAAATAAAGTAAGGAAGGTTTAAATAATTTTGATTAATACTATGTAACGATTTTAAATTATCTGGAATCTTTTTTTTCTCATTATCATGAGACGCGCTAACTAGACGAGCTATATCAAGTAGGCGTTCATAAATACCCTGAGCATTGTCATAATTTTTATGAATATTAAGGTGTGTCCTCAATTTAATTAGTAGGGCATAAAAGCTTCAACCATATGTGCATAGATGCGATGTAGAGCATAGATTGGAAGTTTCTAGCAAGTTTTTCAAAACGCATAGCAATGCCACGAAAATGCTTGAGTCGTGCAAAAAGATTTTCAACTAAGTGTCGATTTTTATACAAATGAGCATCAAATTCTGGATCTGGTCTAGTGCTGTTTTTTCTTTTTGGTATAATTACTTGCATTCCTTTTGTCCGTCCATAGATACGAATACTATCAGCATCATAGCCTTTGTCAGCGATAAAATATTCCGCTCCTTCGGCCAGGTCGATTAATTCGTTTGCAACCTTTGAATCGTGCACTTGACCCCCAGTGATTTTAAAATTGAGCGGATTTCCATGCGCATCGGTGCACATATGAATCTTTGTAGTAAGTCCACCAGCGGATCTTCCAATTGCTCGCTCTTGACCACGCTGAGCTCCAGTCGCATGTTGGTGAGCTCTAACATAACTTCCGTCGGCGAATACCCATTCTTTATCAACTTCTTTTCGTAGCATAAAAAAAAACCTTCCCATAGCCCTTTTTTTGACCAACGATTAAATCGATTAAATGCTGTTTGCCACGGACAAAATTCGGATGGAATATCCCTCCATGGTCCTCCAGTCCGCAATTTCCAAAGGATTGCTTCCATTATATTCCGCTCATTGCCCCACAGGTGGCATCCATGTTTACATAGTATCTCTTCTAGTTGTGACCAAATACTGTCTGTAATAACTCGACGTACCATTGCTTATCCTCGTTGCTGATTTCTGATACAAAAAACTTATCATTTTGTAGTGAAAATGCAACGTCATTACCTCATTTCAAATTGAGGACACACCTTACTTATTAAAAACGGGTCATACAAACATAAGAACATATTTTTATAAAAAAGAGATTGAAAATTATCTTTGTATGTTCGTTTTCTACCTACAGCACAAAAATCTTTAAAACAGTTTAACGAAAAAAAATCAAAAATATTTCTGTACTGTAGGTAATATGGTTGACCTCTGTGTTGATCTATACTCTGTTTATAAGGCCTGTCAATCGTATAAAATAACTGAAAGGCTAACTCAAATAAACAATAATCGGCTGTCAATTGAAACTGATATCCTTTTAATATTGTATCAAGAAATTCAATCTTTAAAGATTCCGCAGAACATGGTAATTTTGGAAAGATCGAGTTTACGGGTTTAAGTAGGTTAGCGATTTCAGAGGCACTTCGATGTTTTTTTCTCAAAGACCTATTCCAGAAGAGATTAGGTAGTTTTTTAAAAAACTTTCGATACAAGAGCATCTTTTGATTATTAAGCTTATAATCAGATAATCGTTTCAGCATCAATGATGTAATGTTTTCTAAAAAAGCCATACTTGTATCCACATCATTTGCAGTCGTCAAAGCATGACAAAAAAGGTTAAAATGAAACTCATCAGCATCCTCAGTTTCTGTATTTTCTTTATTCTGCTGTGTAATGAAACTATTAATACACAATAACTCAAAACAGAAAGTTTTAATTGCCATAAAAGGATGTTCAAAAGTTTTTGTATACGTTTGATCAAATACGATATGTGAACATACACTTTGTAATTTTGTTCTGATATTAAAAAAACACACTTTTAAACTTTCTAAATTTGCAGATGGAGCATAGTCTATTAGCATAGCGTCTAAGGCATCCTTTGATATGTCTTTTTCAATATTTTCTTCTTGTACAGACTTTGCAAGACCCAAAAGGTAGTTATCAATAACCAACTTCCCATTATGTGCAGCCTTATTTTTTGATTCGAATTGATTTTTTAACTCCTTACATTCTGGTTGATCTAAAAAATTAGTCCAATGTTGCTCATATTCTTCCTTTTGTTTTTTTTGATATGCGACATATGCAGGAACTAGCCACTCTTTTTGATAATAGGCAACTGGTGAAAATAGTTCTCCAGCGTTTAACTGGGAAGAAAGGAGCAAAAAAACAATAAACATGCAAAACTGAATTATATTGAAAAAAGGTTTTTTACCTTTGCATTATAACCGATATGAAATAGAAAATATACTTTTGAAAAAAAGAAGGGTATACAAGATACCCTTCTTTTAAAGACAGAAAAAATTATTTAATCAGGCGTAACACACCTTCATTTAAACCAAAATAGTGTGTACACCAGTAACCGGCAATTACCAAAGCAAATGAGATAATCAGACCCTAGCCCATTTATGGGTCATAAGCGAAAATAGATAAGCTTTAACTTGCATGAGAAGCTCATTTATTTTCCGGAATAACTTCAAGACACTGTTTTCACCCTTTGGTAGCTTTTTGCGTAACTCACTTCCGTCTTCTGATTGACCCTGACCATTGCCTTGCTTCGTAAGGTTTTCCTGATCAAGTTTACCTTCTACCATGGCTTGCCTTTTATTTGAAAAAATTTTCTTACTTTTATTTTGCTCAACCGTCAAAGCCTGTTCAAATACATTCTTTTTTTCAGACAACATAAGCCATAACAAATCTACATCCATAGGGGTAGTATTAAACTTATTATCAAAAGGCAGAGCCTTACTATTACTCATAAAAGCTATTTTCAACAGTTCTAAAATGAATGAATTTACAATCTCCAATTGTAAATTATATTGCTTTGCAAGCGTTACTAAAGATTCATCAGCTCTGTGCTTCAAAGTACAAAAAATCTGATGAGTAGTTAATGCTAACTGCTCGAGAAGATAACTAAATTCAATAGCTTTTTCTACAGAAACATTATCCTGCGCTTCATTAAACTGATCTTGAAGAATATTCTGAATTTTACTAGGCTGCAAATCCTTGGGAAAAGAATGTATTATTTTTGATATATTCTGCTCATTGATCTGTGTAATCAAAGCTGCTTTATCCTTAAAAAGAGTTTTTTGCTTTTCCTCCGTTTCTAATCGCAATACCTGATCAAGCATTGCAAGATTGAAAGCATGTGCATAAAACAAAGGATTAACAACAAAATCTATAAGTACATTTGTAAGCATAATCAAACGATCAGAAGGACGCAATGATTTGTAAGGAAGTTCTTGAATAGCCATCTTAAGGTAATAAAAAAAACGTTGAAAATCTTCCTTCTTTTCTTTATCAATAACATCTTGAAGCTCTTTCTGAAAAATCTTCCACGCTTTTTCTGCCTTTAAATTATTATCTACTGTCTTGTTTTGCCAAAGTAATTCAAATCTATCTGCATGGTACAATTGCTTCCGATAAGACTCCATTGACTTATTACCCCAAAATGTTTTTCCAATAAGCTTTAATACATTTGCACGATTAGCCTCAAACTTATCTGAATACAGGTGAATATGTTCGTGAGACAAACCGTTATAAAACCTGTTTAAAAAATCTCGTGCTTTTACAAATGCTTTCATCTGTTTCAAGAAATCTTTATGGGCCAGATATCTTTTGAGTTCATTGTAGGCAAACTGATTCACTGACATACATTCGTGTTCACACAAGCAATCATAAGATCCAAAATCCTTGAATGCACAATTAATGTTACATGGTCCTTTTGATTTCAAAACTTTATAACCAATCTTTTTTGAATCCTCATTATACATAGAAAGCAGTTTTTTGATATTTTCACTTACTTTTTGCTGATAGGCTTTCCTCCTTTCGCGATTAAGTTTAATAAAATCCACTGCTGCACTGAGATAATCATATGGTACAGCATAAGCTGATGTATCAAATATCTTATCAGTTTGATTTTTACAGAAATTTTCAAAAAGGTTTTTTAGCTCGTCAACTTCATCAGAGTTAACCTGTTTTGCATCTTGCTGACCTGCAACAAAAACATGTTCAATAAAAAGGAACCACCACAAAAAATGATTTGTATTTAAATAATCAGTATTAATCATTTGTAGTCGCTCTACATCCTTTTGAGTCCATATAAATTTAGATTTTCGCTTATTTATATCTTTTTGGTAAAGTTGCTTCTGTCCATCATAGATATAATCATCATGATCAGAGATTTCTTCCTTATTGCTTACCAACAATGGATCATATAATAATAAAAACATATTTTTATAAAAAACTTGTTTAAAATTATCTATATATTGACTATTTTCAAGCTTATCGGCTAGTGCTTTAAAATCACATAACTTAAAAAATCTCGAAAAGTTATGATGGTACACAGAATGTCCAAATTGTACCTTGCTATTCTGATATAGCTCGTCTAAGATAGAAAAAAGCTGACATGCAAAGTCAAACAAGCAATAATCTGCTGTCAATGTAAATTGATATTTTTTTAATACAGTATCACGGTCTTGAGTGATAGGTAATTTTGGAAATATAGACTTTGAAGGCTCGAGTAGTTTGGCAATCTGACTATTAGTTAATGTTTCACTTCCTCCTTGATTTACATGTGCGTAAGATCGTTGATATTCTTGAGTAGTTTTATAAAATTTCCAATAAACAGCTCTTTTTTGACCATCAAGTTTATAATCTAATAATTTTTGATTGATTAATGGTTGAATCATTGTTAAAAAAGCCATACTTGTATCCACATCATTTGCAGTCGTCAAAGCATGGCAAAAAAGGTTATAATGAAACTCATCTGAATCCTCAGTTTCCCTATTTTCTTTATTTTGCTGTATAATGAAACTATTAATACACAATAACTCAAAACAGAAGGTTTTAATTGCCATAAATGGATGTTCAAAAGTTTTTGCATACGTTTGATCAAATACCATATGTGGACATACGCTTTGTAACTTTGTTCTGATATTAAAAAAACACATTCTTAATCTCTTTAAATCTGCAGATGGAGTATAGTCTTTTAGCATAGCTTCTAAGCCATCCTTTGATATTTCTCTTCCAACATCTCTTTCCTGTATACAGTTTGCAAGACCCAAAAGGTAGTTATCAATAACCAACTTCCCATTATGTGCAGCCTTATTTTTTGATTCGAATTGATTTTTTAACTCCTTACATTCTGGTTGATCTAAAAAATTAGTCCAATGTTGCTCATATTCTTCCTTTTGTTTTTTTTGATATGTGACATATGCAGGAACTAGCCACTCTTTTTGATAATAGGCAACTGGTGAAAATAGTTCTCCAGCGTTTAATTGGGAAGAAAGGAGCAAAAAAACAATAAACATGCAAAACTGAATTATATTGAAAAAAGGTTTTTTACCTTTGCATTATAACCGATATGAAATACAAAATATACTTCTGAAAAAAAGAAGGGTATACAAGATACCCTTCTTTTAAAGACAGAAAAAATTATTTAATCAGGCGTAACACACCTTCATTTAAACCAAAATAGTGTGTACACCAGTAACCGGCAATCAATCCTGAAAAAAATGCTGTAATACCACGGTATTTTTTAAATACCGACAACCTTTCTTCTTCTGCAGCAATAGTCAAAACAATAGAAACCTCCTCATCATTATTTTGTCGAGCAATACATGCTGCAGCTGTATATAAATCGGTACGTGGACAAAGATGCGCAGCGATATCCAGAATGTCTTTCATGAACCTCGTTTTAAAAATCCATTGTGACTGCTCATACAATGTCTGTTTATAATAGCCTGTTTGCTGCCTCGATAAGGCATCTTTAACTAAATTATACACGAGACGCGCACATTGCCATTTCATCTCATCTTTCGATTGCATGATAAGTTGCTGAAATTCAACAGTTTGACGATGCTTTGGAATCATCGTCAAAAAAGCTGAAAAAAACAGAAATCCACTGATCATTCTCCGATACATATATCCTCTCCTTTTTTATTGAATATATATAGTAACATTAATGCTTCAAAACAACCCCACTACAAACATCTGTATAAACTAAAAAAAAAGTAATAAAAAAATCGAAAGGTGCCATCAAATTACACATCCACCGTAACCGTACGTATAATTTCACGCACAGACGTTCTACCCTGTGCAACTAAAGAAAACGCTGAATCTTTCAAGCAGGCTATACTTTGCTCTTTCACATACGCCAATAACGTTTCATAGGATGGCTTTGATGATAATAGATGGCGTAAATTTATAGTAATTGGCAAATATTCAAAAATACCTATTCGACCCATATATCCACTCATTCCACATACCGCGCATCCAGCTGGAATAAATGGAGCCGGCCCTTGATAGTTCATTTTACTCAATAACGCTTGCTCAGATGTATCCAATGCCCCTATTTTTTTACACTGTTGACATAATGCTCTGACAAGTCGTTGCGCAATAACACCTGATAAGGCTCCTTCGATTAAAAAGGGTTCGATGCCCATATCATATAATCGCACCACTGCAGAAGCTGAATCAACAGTATGCATCGTTGTAAACACAAGATGCCCAGTCAACGCCGCCTCAATTGAAGTTTTTGCTGTCTGTTTATCACGCACTTCACCAATAAAAATAACATCTGGATCCTGTCGCAATAAAGAACGAATACCAGTATCAAAAGTCAGACCTATTTCTGCATGAATTTGAGTTTGTGTTACCCCCTGCAACGTATACTCCACAGGATCCTCAAGCGTGACAATATTGATAGCCTGATTATTTAATTTTTTCAAAAATGCATACAGGGTAGTCGTTTTTCCAGAGCCGGTCGGCCCGGTAACAATAAAAAAACCTGTCGGTCTTTGCAAAAACTGCGCTACATCTGCTGCTAACGCTTGAGTCATTCCAAGTTGTTCAAAATCAATCATCTCAACAGCCGTATTTAAAATACGAAGCACAACTTTTTCACCAAAAATAGTCGGGAACGTTGAAACACGAATATCAATAGTTTTTGTAGAATTTTGATAGATATACTTTCCATCCTGAGCTAATCTTTTTTGCGCCACATTCATACCGGCAAGCACCTTTAATCGCGCAACAACCATTTCAAATAATGGATATTCAATTTTTGTATGAACCGACAAAATACCATCAACTCTCACTCGAACCTGCGCATATACTGACATAGGCTCAAGATGAACGTCAGAAGCTTTTAATTCAATAGCTCTTTTTAATAATGTATCAACTCGCTCAACGGCATACTGTTCCATGTCATTGATCCACTATTCATCCTGTTCTTGATCAATAAAAAAGCCTCCTGCTTCATCAAGCTGCTCAAACTCAGATCGTTCCGCCATCAACATATCAGGTGATTCATCATACATTTCTTGCATTGCATCTTCGGTTAATGACGGATCATAAAACTCTTTTATGGCATCAATGATATCTTGATAAAGACCAACTTTAAACTGGACATCATATGAAACATACTTACCAATTTCCAATAAAAGATCATTATTATGTGGATCACTTGCAACTAACACCAACGTATTTTCATCATCTTCCAATGGAATAACTCCATAAAAGAGTAAAAACTGTTTTGGAAATTTATGTAAGTAAGTTGACTCAAAAAAATGACCTACTACATCAAATGCCGGAACTGTATAATATTTTTCAAGAGCCGTAAGTAACTGAGCGGGCGTTACAACACCTGTATCAACCAAAAATGCGTCAAATTCATATTCCTGTGAATCTGAAAACCCTTTAATAATGGCCGGCGCTTCATCAGCAAGAATCGCCTTCTGTTCAACTAATAAAGTAATGATATCGTGAACAAAACTGTTCTGTTTGAAACCATTTTGGTTAATCTGCATCGACTACCCCACTTTTATTCCCATTAAAAAACCGACTATCCAACTAATCACTAATAATACATTAGCTTTTGCTAGCTCAAAAACAAATGGGGCAATATTATCATCTAAAAGTTTGGCAACTTGTGTTACACCTAACAACTCATAAAGAGTTGTCCAGTGAATAGTCACCGTCAGCAACTCAAACTGTTGTAATACAAACAAACCGGTAGAAACTAAAATTAAGGTAATAACCGCATTAATATACCGTTTAATAAGGTACCCACACAAAAAGCCTATTACACCAAATAAAAGTCCATTCACAAATAACCCTTGCGAATCTTGCACCTTTTCAACCAACGACCCTAAATTTACTTTCTCTTTCATTGTTTCTAAAATTCCTTGCTGCTGCGATACGTCAATATTTTGTGACTGCATAGTTTTAGCCTTTCCGATTAAAAAGTCCCACATCCCTCCTTGACAAGTATAGCCAAATTTCACAAATGACCGCAAACAAAAAAGGGAACGTTTACCAACGTCCCCTTTAAAAGTAGAAAACTTTTCGACTTGCAGCACAAGTCAACGGTTATTTACTTTACCTTTTCCTTCAACTGCTTACCTGCTTTAAAGGTAGGAGCTTTTTTAGCAGGAATAACCATTTTAGCGCCGGTAGCAGGGTTAACACCTGTTCGTTTTTTACGGTTTATCACACGAAACGTTCCAAAACCGGTCAATACAACATTTTTACCCTGTTTTAATGCTGTTGAAACCGCTTCAATAAATGCTTCCAAGCAATCTTTGCAGTTACTTTTTTGCATCTTTGTCAATTTTGCCATCTGTTCAATAAGTTGCGCCTTATTCATAATATTCCTCTGGTTGATCAGCTCCTTACGGTAAAGCATACATATAGCACTCAAATGTACACTAACCTTAGGCTAACTTTTGTCAAGTGTGTTACTAAATGGTGCCGAGAGCCGGACTCGAACCGGCACAGACAAAAGTCCGAAGGATTTTAAGTCCTTTGCGTCTACCTAATTCCGCCATCCCGGCACAGTTTCTCATGTCATTATGGAGGCGGCACCCGGATTTGAACCGGGGAATGAGGGTTTTGCAGACCCTTGCCTTACCACTTGGCTATGCCGCCAACTGACATTTTTCCATACCTATTGCTTAATTGTGCTGCACAAAAGCACTTTTAATCTACCACAAAAAATGTATTCTGCAACATCATTTTATAAAAAAAGCTTTTTTGAATCAAAAAATGTAACATTTTCTTCGTATTTGACTATAAAATCAATTTTTATTTGATCCTGCACGACAAAGAATATATAATTGAGCAAGTACCGAGTTTATCGTAGTTTGTATCATATTTTAAAGACCACATATCATTTTATGAAACAGTCACCATTTTTTGCACTCATGCCACTACTGAAAGATTGTAAAAAGACCATAATCGTTGCCACACTTTCATCAATCGGCAACCAGTTATTCGACCTCATTCCAGAAATTTTACTTGGCATGGCAGTCGATATTGTGGTCAATCAGAAGGATTCCTACCTTGCGCACTGTGGCTTTGTAACCACCACAAGCCAGATTGTTTTTTTAGGCGCGCTCTGTATGATCGTCTGGACATTTGAAGCAATTTTTCAATATCTGTATATTATTTTCTGGCGATCGGTCTCTCAAATTATACAACATCGACTACGAATCAAAGCATACGAACACGTACAAAAACTTAACATGAGTTTTTTCGACCAAAAACAGAGTGGTGAGTTTTCGGCAGTGCTAAATGATGATATCAACCAACTTGAACGCTTTTTTGATGATGGAATTAATGCGATCATTCAGGTATGCGCAAGCACCGCAATGACTGCTGCGGTATTTTTATATACCTCACCGATCGTCACCTTTTGTACACTGATGCCTACCCCATTCATCTTTTTTTTGGGATGGATTTTTCAACACAGACTTGCCATCATGCATGCAAACATTCGTCGTCATGCGGCCATGCTAAACAGTAAAATTGCACACAATATCAGTGGCATAGGCACTATTAAAAGTTATACGATGGAAGAAACTGAAACCAAAAAGATTACTGAACTAAGTAAACAGTACATACGTGCCAACGATCAGGCAACTGCTACGTTTGCTGCGTTCAGGCCGATGATTCGTATGGCCGTGGCCCTTGGATTTGTTTCAACCGTGGTCGTTGGTGGTTTTTTTGCAACACAGGGAATATTGGCAGTAGGAGTGTATAGCACGCTCGTATTTTTAACGCAGCGGTTACTCTGGCCGTTTACCGAACTTGCAGACATGGTAAACAACTACAAACGGGCAATGGCATGCACAAAACGGGTAGTTGAACTTTTACAGCTTCCTGTTGCTGCTCATGAAAAAACGAAACATAGTAATGATCCTATCATTCAAGGGGAGATTCGCTTTGATCAGGTAAGCTTTGCCTACCCAAACAGCACACAGGTCTTTGACCAGCTCACCTTTTCAATCCCCGCACAAAAAACGGTAGCATTTGTCGGCCCCACCGGCTCAGGGAAAAGTTCACTCATCAAACTTCTTTTAAAATTTTATGATCCACAGCACGGGACCATTTTTCTGGACAATCACGACATGAAAGAACTCAGCCTGCGGACCATCCGTTCATCAATTGCATGGGTCAGTCAAGAGCCATTGCTGTTTGCAGGAACTATTTACGAAAATATCGCCTACGGCTCAACACACGCAACAGAATATGAGATCATACATGCTGCACAACAGGCACACGCAGACGAATTTATCAGACAGCTGCCCAATGGATACGAAACAGTACTGAACGAACGAGGCTATAAATTGTCTGGGGGGCAACGTCAGCGAATAGCCATTGCACGAGCGCTGGTAAAACGAAGCCCTATTTTTGTATTCGACGAAGCGACCTCTGCAGTGGACAATGAAACTGAGCGCGCCATTCAGCAAACACTCCGCTCAATTGCACATGCCCACACCATCATTATTATTGCTCATCGACTATGGACTGTTCAACACGCAGATGTAATTTACGTGCTGGATAAAGGAATGATCATTGAAAAAGGAAATCATCAATCATTGACAGAAGACTCTGGGTTATATTCATCATTATGGCGCATTCAACATAACTTGCAAAATACGCCATAAAACGCTTTTTATTTAAAAAATGGCTGTATGAAACTCGACATTTGATCTTGGAATGTTGGATTTGGAGGGCCAGGCAGCCATTTACCAGTTTGCTGATGGTTTTTGAAATGAGATGTTGCCCATATACCAAAAATACCAACCCCTCCAGCTAAGAGCCAAGGATGCGCCTGAAACCATGAAGTCACTCCATAATGCGGATTGAAATTCGGGCTTTTTAGCGTTTCTTTTTCTTTACTCTTCAGTTTCCAGTCTGTAAAGAAAGGTGCATTATCGTTTGCCTTGAGGTCTTCTTTATTAACATCTGACTGAAGCACAGGGGTAAAGAAATAACCTATTCCAAACCATGTCAAATAAGAAGCTAACGTTTGAAAAAAACCATTGCATTGTTTAGGTAATCCTTCATAGACTTGCTTCTGCACGGAGGAATCAAATTCGTTCTGTATGGCCACCTCATCTGTGGCGCCTGCTGGAAAAGACCCAGATTCTACACGTTTTTGCCATACATCTTTTTTTATTTCATACCGTACATCTTCAAATTGAAAGATATGAGACTGCTGAGTACTTCCACGATAAGTCTGTTGGTCATTTATCACTGTTAATCGTTGTTGTCGATCACCTTCAAGTTTGCGAATATGAGATGTACCAGAATACCATTCATCCTGTTCCATCCCCAATCCAGCTCCAAACCAACCACCTATCAACAACAACAGCCCTAAAATCTTTTTTTTCAGCATATGTATATCCTTATTTGTGATGCACAAAAACTATAACCATAACGTCTCACTTCAAAGATTAAAAGTACCTTAAAAAAAGGTTTTTTCAACTTTTTTATAAAAAAACTGCATATGAACCGTTGCACCCACAACAGCTCACACACAGTTTTTTATCACAAAATCTACAAATATATTTAAAAATACGCTCCTGTTTTAATACACCGGTTGCATAAAACGGGAATAACGGAGCCGTGTCCAGAAATCGATCGGATGCTTCAAAAGATCGACTGCTGCCCATGACTCATCACTGTCAAGCGACCAGATACGAAACACAATACGTCCATGAATCTGATCTGCTTTTATCGGTCCCAAGAAACGGCAGTCTTTGCTACCTAGACGATTGTCGCCCATGCACCAGTATTCATCAGCAGCAAGTTCAATATAAAAGGTATCAGACTTATTCCAATATCGCTTATTGCCTGCAACTGCCTGCCGATCATTTGCCTGGTTGATCTGAGTAGCCGGGTACAACAGTTCAGGTTTTTGCTGCTGATTTTTGATGATTCGTTTTTCATCAATCCGATAAAACGGTTGATCTATATATGACGCCGCCGGATCATATGATCGAAAAGTCGTTTTTTGTGCCCACTTTTGCATCAAAAGCTGTTCAATATCAAGGCCATACATACGCCCTCTGCTCATCACCGCACTCAGCTCCGTTTCGATCTGCGCACGCAACTTTTCAGGATCGTCGGTCCAAAGGTGAATCAGCGGCAACCTATTAACATATGGTTCATCCAGAAGTTTACCATTCACATAAATAACCGGTTTTCCATTTTCAACCTTACCTTCTACAATGTCACCAGGAACGGCAATAACACGCTTTGTCCAGTTTGAAGGCCCCCACACATATTTTTGAAATAAGCTTACAAACTTATTCTTCGAATATTCAAATTCTGGGTCATTGAAAGCGATGATCTCTCCACGACGTGGACTGCGAAACCAGTATGTTAACTTATCGGCAAAAAAGCGATCACCAACAAGCATGGTCGTTTCCATCGATGGTGTCGGAACCTGATATAAACCAAAGAAGAACGTGCGCACTAAAAATATAAGTGCAAGCAGCAGAATAAATTCTATGGCCTGGTCTAAAAATGATTTCTTATCTTTTTGCTGATACATAATCGCAAAATCCTTTCATGTTACAAGTAAAATTTTACTAAGTATAAACCTATTACAAAAATTTTTCATTATCAACTTTATCCATGTGGCAGCCATCTCAATGGATTCATTCTTCGATTATACTGAAAAACTTCAAAATGCAAATGCGAACCATCGCGTGTCTTTTTACGAATATGCCCCGTTTCACCGACCGTACCAATGATCATTGACCGGGTGACCTTTTGTCCACGTTTCACCAGAACTGAATGTAGATGCGCATACCGAGTCATCAGTCTGTTTTCGTGTCTGAGTAAAATCGAATTACCAAATCCACCGTTGTACCGCGCTTCAACGACCACTCCATCGGCAGCGGCAAGCACAGGCGTTCCTTTCACCGCAGCCATATCAATACCATGATGAAAACCGATAGACCCATCTCTTTTTTTTCGTGGGCCAAACAAAGAAGAAAGCCAAAATTTTCCTTTTTCAATCGGCCAATGTAAAAAACCGTTCGTTTGAAAGACAAACTGTCTCTTGCGTGGAACTATTTTTTGTTTTGCCTTGTGACGATGTTTGACCAGGGTGACGCTGCTTTTTTTAGACCTAACAGTGCTCTGACCGTCTAAAAACTGTTCATCAAACGAACGCAAAAGCAGATCAAGCTGCTGACTTTTAAAAAAATCGGATGCCGATTCATACAGATATCCTGCGGTGCGATTTAATAGTAAAAAATTATTCGGCAACTGGTCTTGCTGGCAAAATGCATCATCAGACTGTGCCATTGTATTAGAATAACTACATGAACCACATACAAATTCATTATTCAAAAGGTCATCACATAGGTCCACGCGTATACGATACAACTGCACCATCTGAACAAGCTCATCAAACGTCACCTTTATCAGTATCAACTCATACACAAGCAGAATACACAAAAGCGGAGCCACATAGAAGCATGTAGTGGTAACCAGATGAAAAAAAGAAACAGAATGCGTATATTTTTTATGATTTCCATTCATGCAGTTCCACATGTGTATAATCACGTTCTACCGTCCACACTGCCTCTGACAGAACCCAGCCCGTTACCGTATTAAAAACTATATGTGCCCACCCTTTTTTATACCCTTTAATAACACATTCAACAGACGCTGGCACCACCATTCGAACCTCAAAAGCATCAGAAGGTCCAACACGTACCTCTGTTGCTTGTAACGTCACTCCGTAACATGCCTGTTTAACATAAAAGGCATAAGAAAAGAAAAGCAGCAACAGGAGACTTAAAAAGCTACATAAGCGTTTATAAAAAATCGTAACCCGAGCATAATTAGTTACAAAAAAAAGAAAACAGAACAGGCAAAAAATGATTATACATTGCCAAAAAATCACAGGTATCCACTGTGCCGATTCAATAACAGAAAAAAGCATTTGATGCATTCTGTTGTTTGACCAACACAATGGATGAGGTTGTGCCTGTTGTGCATTCTCAAGCAGAAAGGTTTTTAAAAACTGGTTGGCACGAACTGCAAGCGTCCGCCCACCATGACGCATAATAAAACGAAACAATGCATATGACTTTGCCTTATTACCTATATAAAAATGGCACAAAGCCATGTTCAAAAAAACAGCCGGAGTTTTTGGCTCTATTTTTTCAAACAGACCTAATGCCGCCTGGTACTGCTTATCATCGTACAAAGAGACAGCCTCACCAAAGGAGTTGACATTAAAACCTGCAACCGCAACTCCTGTTTGGCATAGATACAAAAGAAGGAATATCAACATTTTCACAAACCCTTTTGCTTAAAAAATCTTATCCAATGATAGGTCTCTGTCCAGAGACTCTGCTGTATCGACCGTTTATTGTACATGTATGTAGATTCTATAATATCGGCAACAAATTTTTTAAACCGCACACGCTCATGCTCAGATGAAAATGAACATTTTGTCTCCAATTCGTTTATAAAAAAGAATTCCTGCTGCTCTTTTTGAGTAAGTACACCCCGATCATAAAAAAACTGCGCTAAAACAGGGAAAATCATATCTACTCTTTTGTGCTTTTCAAATCCATATAATGCTTGAAAGGTTCTTCTGTAGGCTGTTTTTCTGCGATAAGAAGGAATACTGTAGCCAATAAAAAACAAGATAAGAGGATGAAAGAGGAAACTATAAAACAGTAAAAAAATACCAAAATAAAAAAGCCAATCCGGCAGGCCAACTGCTCCATAGTACCCAGTAGATAGATCTGTACAGACAAGATTTTCAGTAGCTATGTTCTGTGTCTCGTCCGCATTATCCTGTACCGATTTCACAGCTCCGTCAGGAGTCTGTTGCTCTGCCTGTTGATCGTTTTGTATGACCGAATGAGAAAGATCTTTTGCTTTTATCATAAGATCAACCGCTTTTGATTTTAAAAGCAGATGCTTTTCAAGTTTAGGATTAAAAAAGATAAATGTTTGTGATGGAATAGTCACAACTCCATCATGCACAGCCTGTACGACATATTCAAATGTTTTTACTTCTTCTTTATGCTGTTCTGATCGAACCTGCGACTCAAAAGCACGCAGCTGCAAAGGCATATTTTGAAGAGGTGGGTGCTCAAGCATATGCATATTCCCTTGCCCAGTCAAGCTAGCCGATAACACAAGTGCATCACCAACATGCAAAAACCGTGTGGAAACAGTTATATCAAAGGAAGTAAATTCACCAACAGCGATCACCTCCTGCTGTTGATAGAGCGGCACTTGGGCAACCTCAAGCGTTAAAGCATCGGTATACACATGCTTATTTTTCTGTTGTTGAAACATAAAAGCAAACCCTGAAAACAAGGAAGCCTGCTGATCATCTTCAATCGCATATTCTGCATGAAACGGCTTTAAGAGTAGGTCTCCCGCTTTTGTAAACAGAAGATCAAACTGCCATTCAAGATACTTAAAAGGCTTTTGACCAATCAACTCAACACCCTCAAGCTGCGCACCTTTTTGTTCAATATGTATTCCATCAAGTTGAGGAATCTGTACATTTTTCAAAGTAACCTGCATCTTTGCCGGACAATAAAAACGCACCATACATGGTATTTTTTCACCTTGGTATAATCGATGATCAATAACAATAACCGTTTTCATGAACGGTTGATTTTTCTGGTCCTTCTGCTTTGTTTTTGCACCTTTTTGTTTTGTAGAGGATGCCACTTTTGTTTCCGCTTCAAGTTCTACAGAATCTGAATGATAGGTATTACCTGCAATGATAACTTTTGCAGGACCGATCGTATACTGCTTCTGTTCGCCTGCCTGAGCAACATACATGTACGTCACCGTTGTCACACCATTTACATTTGACATCTGCATGCCAGTCCGTTTTCCGTTGATCTGCTCAAGACCTTCAACAGTTGGCACCGGCGTACTCATTCCTGCATTCTTGATATGTACTTTTATCTGAAACGGAACGCCAACCGAAACTTTTTGAATAGGAACCGAGTTCATATCCAATACCGAAAGATTAACTGAAACAGCCGCCATTTCAATAAAAAATGTAGTAAAAAAAAGCAGATTACCAGTTTTTATCATCACGCGTTCCTTCAGTTTTTGATCGTATCAGCGCTTTAATCATCTGGGCATTTGCCTGTTTATCGCTTTTTTCCTGTTCTTCTAAAATACGCGCTGTACCCAAAGACAGAGCTTTTTGTTCCTCTTTTTTTGGTGTATGATCAGCAGATTCATCCGATCCACCAGCATTGGTAGTGCTCTTTGATTGCTGGTTTTTACCAGTGGTATCAGCTGCGTGCGATTGACTTTGATCCTGTTTTTTATCATCTACTGACTGATCTTTTTGACCCGATGACCCAGGTTCCGTCTCTTCCTCTTTTTCAGGTTTTGTGTTTTGATTACTGTTATTTTTATTTTGCTGATCACTTAAGTTATCTTTCTCATTCTGTTTTGACTGTTTTTGCTGATCCTTGCTCATGTTATCTTTTTTCTGATTTTTTTTATTATCATTGTGACCATCTTTTTGTTCTTTATCACGCGATTGATTCGACTTTTGTTTATCATTATTTTCTTGCTGTTCGTTTTTATCGCTTTGTTTATCTTTCGATTGATCCTGCCTGTTTTTCTTTTTATCAGACTCTTCATTCTTATTTTTTGAATCATTTTCTGTTTCGTCTGTTTTGCTGTCATTATCTTTTTTATCTTGCTTGTTTTCATCATTCTTATTTTGGTCTTTATTATCACAAGAACAATCAGAATTTTCTTTTTGCTGCTGCTTTAACTCTTCCATCTTCTGTTTATTGTGTTTTGCATACTGATCATCAGGATTTACATCAAGCGCATTTTGAAAATACTGAACTGCTCGATCAAACTGAGACTGTTTGTATGCCGCATTACCAGCATTGTACCAACTTTGAGCCTGTATTTCGGTATTATTATTCGCATGCTCAGCGGCAGAGACAAAATACCGTTCTGCAACATCATACTTTGTAAGTCGGTAGGCACACATGCCAGCGTCATAAAGCAACTCAGCATTATAAGGATCATGTACCAAAAGGTCATTAATGTATTCGGCTGCAATGTCAAACTTCCCATTTTTCATTGCCTCAAAAGCTCGTAAACGATCAAAAAAACCCTCAACAAGAAACGGCTGACATAACAGCAATATGAGAACATTTTTCATAGTATCCACTCAATCAATAAACAGGTTAACGCTCCGCCAACAAACCAATGGTATCGATCGATGAACGAGTGATGCTTGATATCTTCAAACTGCTCTTTTTCAAAAGCAGCTACTTTTTTAGCAATAGTCATCACGTCGGCTGTATCATGCGACAAAACACGAACATAATGCCCGCCAACAGCAATAGAAAGGTCATATAAACTCTTTTCATTCAATCGTGAGATCACCACTGAGCCATGAGTATCTTTTTGATGCCCCTTGAGTTTGCCTTTTTCATCAAATAATGGAATTGGTCCACCCTCAATACTTCCAATCCCAACCGTAAATATAGATAAGCCTTCTTGCTGTGCACGATTTTTGACCGAAAGCATATCCTGAGAAAAGTCTTCACCATCCGAAAAGATTGCCAATAGTTTATTTTTTTTACTCGGCATACTTTGATAGACATCAAGCGCTGTGGTTATTGCTTTTTGTAATGACGTTCCTCCAGAGGCGATTGTTTCAACATCAACAGTATCCAAAAATAGAAAAAACGCCCCATAATCCGTGGTCAATGGACACTGAATAAACGCCGAACCAGAAAACAGGATCAGTCCTATTCGTTCACAAGATAAAACTGCGACAAGCTCTTTGATCTTTTTCTTTGCACACGCAAGCCGCTGTTCCGGACAATCCGTCACGAGCATACTTCGTGAAATATCCAGTGCAATAAAAAGGTCGCGGCCCGTCTGTTTCAAGACCTCATCCTTTTTACCCCATTGCGGCCGCATTAATGCAGCATACAACAGCAAAACAGTCAAGCACATCAGAAGTGCTTTTATGTATACTTTTGTATAAGAAAAATGTTTTAATAGTTTCATTTTATTACCTGCAGGTGCAATCAAAGCGACAATGTTTAACGTTTTAAAAACCTTAAAAAACAGCAGCCCAATTGCACAACATACCGGAACTAGCAACCACCAATGCTGACCTGCATCGACCCAGATAATGCTTGAAAAAAGCTCGTTCATCATAACTGAAACCACACTCCAATCGACAAAATCAGATAAAGCATCAAGCATACAAATGCTGTAAATCCAATGGGAAAAAGCAGGTCATAAGATCTGCCAAATACAGGAACATCATGCCTTGTTTTTTCAAGTTGATCAATCGTATCATATACTTTTCGCATGTCTTTTGCATTGCGAGCCATAAAAAACTGTCCACCCGTCTGGTTGGCAATAAAAGAAAGCAGCTCAGCATTCACTTTTGGTTTTGGAACAAGACCGTAAAATGGATGCATCAAAAACTCCTCCTTTTCAGAGCCAATGCCGACTGTATATACTTTAATTTCCAACTCTTTGACTACTTTAATCGCAACAGAAATATCAAGGTCCTGATCACTCGGCTCGCCATCTGTTAAAACAATCATAACCTTATTTTTTGCCTGTGACTGCTTTAATCTATTGGCTGCAGTGATAATCGAACGAGCAAGCACGGTACCTTCTGGATCAACAATACCGATTGCCAACTCATTAATTAACTTTTTCAACATGCATTTGTCTGAGGTAATGGGGCACCGTGACATCGCATCATTACCAAAAATAACAAGCCCAATCGCATCATTTACTCGACTCGAAACAAAGCGAACCGCCTCCTCTTTTGCAATATCAATACGTGATTTTTTCTGTTCATCATAATCCATATATTGCATACTTCCAGAAACATCCAGCACCAACACTATATCGATCCCTTCAACGGGAAGTTGAGAAGTTTTATCGACAATGTGTGGCTTTCCGGCAAGCAGAAAAAGCAGAGCAAAAACTCCATATCTTAAAAAATCTAAAACATACAAAAACCAGGGCCTTGTACTTTCCATGCGCGATGCAAACACATCAACAAGTGTATAGCGATAGGTAATCGGTTTATAAAAAAAACGGCGAATAAAAAATGCAGTCAGCATCATCGGGATACTGACATAAAACGCCTCTGGTGATCCAAACTGAAAAAAGAAAGTATCGAACATACACCCATTCTTTATTTTGAAAACATATGTTGTGAGTATACCAAAAAATAAGATGATTTCATCCCTGCCGATTTTGACTTGCAAACCACTGGTCCACCGATGCTTTCAGTGATGCCCCTTTATCACTTTCATTGTATAATAATGGCTCACCAACCGTAACGGTGATCGGTACTTTTTTAATCAAAAAACTATTACGTGGATAAACTTTGTATGCATCATGAATATACACGGGAATGACTGCGCGCTTGAGTTGCTTTGCCAACCAGACATAGCCATCAAAAAAAGGTTGCAAGGCTCCATCTAACGATCGACTCCCTTCTGGAAACAGTACCACATGCGCCCCTGTTTGCATTGCAGTTCGCACTACTTTTCTTAATGAAACTGCGGCCAGACGTGGACTCAAAACATTGACCACTTGGGCAAAAATCGGCAACGTATAGCGCAAAACAAATGAATCCATCAGCTCATGTCGTGCAAGCCAAAAATGCCCCCTTTTTCCAAGCAACAGTCCAACCAATGGAATATCAAGAGAAGATTGATGATTGGCAATAATGATTGCCGGCTTTTCAAATACAGTACTGCCGTTGTTTTTATAGCTAATCGGAACCAATACACAACGCAAAACAAGCTTGTAAAAAAGATTCACAAAGAAAAATACTATCTTATTACTAAAGCGCACCTGCGGTGAAAGCAGTGCAATACAAAAAACAATAGGAAAAAACAGTAGGCATACCACGATAAGTAACAATCGCGAGACAAAGGTATGCATAAGTACAAATAACTGGCTCACTTCCACTCCTTGCCAAAATAAAGGTCACACTGATCATGAACCCGTTTAATATAAAATACCCCAATGCAGGAAATCAGCAGTGGCAAAAAAAGTATCGCAAAAATAGCGGACCAGTATGAAAAAAGAGCATGAATATACGAAACAAAATAATAGATATCTTTCATTCCGCCTAAAAAAACGTAGAATGCAAAATCGACGATAGGTAGTTTTAGCTTATCCCAAAAAGCAAAGTCAAATATCCAAGCAAAGCTAAAAATACGAGCTAAAAAATGTACGAACTCGCTTAAAAAAAAGATAGTAAAAAGCAAAAACATACCTAGAGCAGGTAATAGCCATAATACGATAATCAATGGACTGATTATGATGATCCATGTGTTTTTTTGCAAAAGTAACAGATAAAAAATCAGACCAACCAGAACGATCGGCAGATTATACAGACTCATTTTTACTGCGCGAGCAACCGAACGATAAAGCTCAGACCATCTGCCATCAGAATCGGTCATAAAAAATAGTGCGATAATTGCAATCAGTTTGAACAACGGTGCGAACCATCCTAACAGTTGTGTAAAAAAGGGATGGAAAAAAATGAACGTTAATAGCACGAAAGGCACAAAACAGCTTTTTGTTTTTGAAAAAAGGTACGCATAATTTTTACGCTCAACTGACGGCCGCACCAGAAGTACGGTCAAAAAGAGTAATAAAAAATCGCAAAATGCAATCATAAAAACTGCAGATGGCGACTGCAGATGCCCATTCAGCTGTTGAAAATGAACAGATAACGCCAACAGATACGGCAACCACAAATAGATGAGAACATTTTTATACGTAGCTTTTATCGTTTTGTAAGATGAATACAGCACTAATTTTAATGTATCAGCCCGCGCAAGCAAAACTGCTTCCTTCCACGAATAAGCAAGCTCTTTCAACATTTTTTCCCTTTTACAAATCCAGTTTAACATTGACTGTACCATAGAAAAGATGATCACACAAAATATAACCAAAATTATGCAAATAGTAGTTCTGCAAAGGTAGTTATTTTAAATTTTCATTATTTTTTTGAAGCTGTTTGATAGCTGTTTGATCCCAATAAGTAATGGGTTGGATCGAGTGTAAAATATTCTGGATGATTTGTCCACTCATTTAAAATAAACTGCCAAGGGGTTTTGCCTTTGAGAGCCTTGAGGCGTTTAGCAAAGTTAAAGGCCATTAAAAAGGAATGCAAATGCTGCTTTAGCTCGCAATTTGAAGCGTAATGAAAAGTCTTTACAGTAGCATCTTTGAGAGTTCTATTCATTCGCTCAACCTGCCCATTGGTCCAAGGATGTTTCACTTTGGTTTTTCTGTGTACTATCTGATGTTCATTGCAAACACGCTCAAAGATGTGAGGCAATGCCTTTGTATGATGAGCATGATTAGTAAATTGAATACCGTTATCTGTAAGTATTTTATGTATTTTGTATGGGACGGCTTTAATAAGATTGCGTAGGAACCCTGCCGCAATCAATTTGGTAGGACTTTCATGAAGCTCTGCATACGCAAATTTTGATGTTCTATCGACTGCGACATACAGATACAACTTACCTTCAGCTGTTCTTACTTCTGCAATATCTATATGAAAATAACCGATGAGATACTGCTTAAATTTCTTTTTTGTCGCAGAAGCTGATGTCGATTGTTTAGGTAAAACAGAACAGCCATGACGCTTCAAACAACGATGAAGACTCGATCTGCTCAAATGAGGAATAGTTTCTTGTAAGCTATATAAAACATCATCCAAAGGCAGCCCCGTCGTTTTCCTGAATGCTACTATTGTTTCCTCTTCAACTTCTGAAAGAACCGTGGATTTTACCTTTTTGGGGCCCATTGGCAGATCTTTTGTATCGTTTCGCTTTCTCCATTTCATTATTGTTTTTGGGTTGACATTAAATCTTTTTGCTGCTTTTACTATACTTTCTTTACTATTACGGATCTCTCTACGCACAGCCTCTGTCGTTCTGGCCTTTGGATGCAATACTTGTCCCATAAGTTTTTTCTCCATAAATCATTATCTTCGTAGTATACACCATAATTCTCAGGGACCAAACAGCCTTTAAACCAATCAAATCATACCAATCTTGCTTGTCTAAATGTAAAAGCTGTTCCTCCAAAGTCTCTTTCTGCTTTTGATATGCTTGCAAACCAATTTCATCTATTTTTTTTGCTAATGTGTCCAAAAATTCTACATAACAGTGATGGACGTTAAAACTACTAGGATATGCAAATTTTATAGTACTGTTACCATTTGGATCTTCAAGTCTACCAATCATAAAACGCAACACAGGTGACAAAAAGAAGCGCGGAAGCATAAAACCTTTTTTATTAATAAGTTCATTTAATAGCTTACATTTGGTCTTAAGCATGAACCATCGGTCTGAGAAAGCATTGTTCTGATTCTTTTTACCGTCTTCGAGCAGTTTTTCCATGTACTTGATCTTGTTTTCTTTTATTCGCTCGCCAAGATCAAGAATACATAGATTGATAACTTTAAGTCTTTGCAAACACTCTACTTCATCAACAGTGTATTCCTCAAGATTTGAAGTAATAGGATTAGATTGAGACAGTTGTGCAAAAACAGCAGGATATTTTTCTTGGTAATATTTTTCTATCAAAAACATATTAAACAAGCGAATGAAAGGCAATACAGTAAAAGCATGGTTATAAAGCTTGTCGTGTAATGCCGGATAATGAGGGTTTGTTTTTATTTTTGTATAACGAGCTGGCAAAAGCAACATGCTACTTAACATGACCTTTTCATTGTTGGCTAGTCCTTTTGTACAAGACTCAAGTTGTACCATCAACGCATCTTCTGCATAATACTCAGTCATTCCTGGTTTACGCAGCTGTGGAGAGAAAACCTTATAAACCTCTGCCATATTTTTGAAGAAGGCAAAGAATTCTTCTTGATTATAATTATGATTTTTACATGCTCCGTACCAAAAATTAATGCGTTTCAAGGTAGAACAGTATTTTGCCGTCAGTAAAGTCACCTCCAATGTTGGAATATCATTGGTAGACCCTAAAAATCTACTTGCCAAGTCCTCAAGTTCTTTGATCACATCCAATGGAACATCAGTGGCTATTTGAAACTTACTTTTAGCAAAAATAGGCTTATCATCAACATAGAATTTCTCGTAAAAATGTTTGTCATAACAGTACAAGGATAAACCATCCAACACCTGCAACTCTCTAAAATCTTCTAATGCGAATGGACCACGCCATGATCCTTCGTGGACAGTTGTATCCATACTTACAACAAACATATGAGCCAACAAACAGAACGATGCACAAGCGTATATTTTTGAAAAAACCATTGTAAAAAACCTTTTGTTTTAAAATTTGAGTCTCACCCGACAAACATTATAATTTAAATTTTTTAAAAAATTTACCTTTAAACAAAGTTCTTATTTAGGATATATTAACAATAGCGTTGTTATTAAATTTATAAGCAAAGGTGAAAAACAGATGAAAAAACTATTCTATATATCCACCCTTAATTTTGTAATACAAATGTATCCAATGAATAAGATGGAAAGCCATAATGGATATCTAGCTTTAACAGTTTACGCAGAACTTGCATTTGTCAATATAAACAATGCAATAAACAACACTGAAAAATCACTTGAACTAACACAGATCGATAAAAACGATAAAGCAGCAGACAATATCTGGCAGCGGCACAATAATCCAATTGAAAGAAATGAGGCACAATTAAGACGACTTACTCCAATCATTATTCCTAATTATAAAACAATTTGCTTAGTAGGCGCTACTTGTAAAGAACTTAACAAAAAGAAAAAAACTTTAATAAAGCCAATCAAGTCATGGTATGAAAAAATAAACACAGATCGCAATAATACCTTGTTGGCAGTATTACAAAATATTGTTAGGGATGATGAGTTTGCAACACGAAGAAAACTAATAAGTAACATAAACTTGAACAGCTATATAAGCATAACTAATTCTGACTTGCTTCAAAAATCAGTAATTTATGTGCATGACACAGAACATAACCCATCTGTTTTTCAATATCCTTCATTGGAAGATCAACTAAGAATAATTATAGTGATAAGTCGACCATTTTTTTTAAAAAAAATGGCGAAGACCATTTATGCCTCTGAACAAATTGAAACCCTCTTTCGTGGGCAGTTGGATCATTCTCGATTTGTAGATAAACCATTAAAAAACGTTTTTACTATAGAAGATAATAATTGGCTAGTTTATCAAAACCGCTGTGTGGAGATCAAACCTGGAGAAAATGACAGTGAAACGATATCTATCCTGAGAAAAAAGTACAGTGTGACCTCAATTTAATTAGTAGGGCATAAAAGCTTCAACCATATGTGCATAGATGCGATGTAGAGCATAGACTTGAAGTTTCTAGCGAGTTTTTCAAAATGTGTAGCAATGCTACGAAAATGCTTGAGTCGTGCAAAGAAGATTTTCAACTAAGAAAACGTACTCATGAAAAAACTGTGATATACTGAAGGTATCTGTAATATAAAAAAGTGATATAAATAAAGCAAGATGGAATAAACATGAAATATCCAAGTGACGTAAGCGATAGTGAATGGGAAGTAATAGAACATCATTTTGACAGTGGCAACTACGGAAACAGAAAGAAATACAGCAAAAGAGAGCTTGTGAATGCTGTGTTTTACATCATCAAAACTGGTTGTCAATGGCGCATGCTGCCGAAAGATTTTCCACCGTATTCGACAGTGCATTCGTTTTATCGTAGATGTAGACTAAAGGGAATATGGGAACGTATTATGAATGAACTTGTCAAAGCCTGCCGCATGAAGACAGGGAGAAATGAAAATCCCAGTTATAGCATTATTGATTCACAAAGCGTCAAAACCACCAGTGCTGCAGAAAAAAGAGGCATTGATGGTGGAAAAAAAAATAAAAGGACGTAAGCGGCATATTGTGGTTGATACACAAGGCAATCTCCTACACATTAACAGTTCATGAAGCAAATATACATGATACAGTCGCTGGATGCACAGTCTTTAAAGAGACCTTGCAAAAATACCCTAGTTTACAGGGTGTTTGCGCCGATGCCGGCTATAGAAAAACGATGGAGGAGTTTGTGAAAAATATATTGAACAAAACTATACAAATCTCATATGATGAGTATAACAATTTTGAAGGTCCTTTTGCAGTTGATCAGAACAACAAGCTCGTATACCCACTATTAACAGATAAAAGTAATACGGAAATGACCAAGACAATAGATTTGTCATAACATCATGCGACGTAATGCACAAAATGTGCGATCATCGTTTCATAAGCCGCCGTTGCTTTTTATTTCCCAGAATCATACTTACGGATTGTAAATAATCACAATTTTTTATAAAACAGAAAAAAGCTTTTAAATAAAAGAATAGTATTAAACAGAAAAATTTAACAGTTGACTTTTTATTTTATACTTGAGTAAATTATAAAAATGAATAGAATATTGAAAGTTTGAAAATGCTTCTACAATGTGATACACAGTCTATAGGTAGTAATCAAAAATAAGTGGCACATGAAAAAATTAATTATTGTCGAATCTCCCGCAAAAATAAAAACAATCGCCAAATTTTTAAGCAGCGATTATAAAATCCTTTCAACCATGGGCCATATCAAGGATCTGCCAACAAAAGAGATTGGAATCTCGCTCACCGATGCGCACATAGAGCTGAGCTATGTCATTTTGGAAGGTAAAGACAAGATGGTAAATGAAATTACCAAAGCCGCACGTGCTGCTCAGGAAATCTATCTTGCGCCCGACCCTGATCGTGAAGGGGAAATCATCGCATGGCACATCGACCAGGAGATTGAAAAAGTCATAAAAAAAGAGTGCAAAGTATACCGAATCTCATTTAACGAGATTACCAAACAGGCGATCTTAAGTGCGATTGACAATCCATCAACCATCGATCAAAACAAAGTTGCAGCACAACAGGCACGCAGAGCGCTGGACCGCTGGGTTGGCTATGAAGTATCCCCCATTTTATGGAAAAAACTTGCACCAGGACTTTCGGCTGGACGTGTTCAATCGGTCGCACTGCGCATTATATGCGACCGAGAAGAGGCAATTCGAGCTTTTAAAGCTGAAGAATACTGGTCCATTGAAGGACAGTTTGGTTATGAAAAAGAGATTATCACTGCAAATCTGAGCCATATTGGCAAAGATGCAATCGATATCAAAACTACTGAGCAGGCTGATGAAATCGTCAAAAAGATCAAAAAAACTACCTTTTCAATCGAAACAGTCACAGACAAAAATAGAGAAAAAAATGCAGCCGCTCCCTTCATGACCAGTAGTTTGCAGCAGGCTGCGTATAATCGACTCGGTTTTTCAGTAAAAAAAACAATGCAAGTTGCCCAAAAACTGTATGAAGGTATACCACTGCAAGATCCGACAACACCCGTAGCTTTGATTACCTATATGCGTACCGACTCATTACGGCTTGCCGAAACGGCAATCAAACAGATTCGACCTTTTATTGAAAAAAATTTTGGAAAAGAATATTTGCCAAAAACAACGCTCGTCTATGAAAAAAAGGGCAAAAAGGGAACAACCCAAGATGCCCATGAAGCGGTGCGACCTATTGATATCTTTGTTACTCCTGAAACTGTTTACAAATATGCCGACTCAGACAGTGCAAAACTGTATGAACTTATCTGGCAAAGAACGGTAGCCTGCCAGATGCAAGCAGCACTGTATGCACAAAGAACTATTACCATCAAAGGTGACCAGTTCATTTTTAAAGCCACCGGATCTACCCTTTTATTTGATGGGTACTTGAAAGTATATGGCATTGACGAAGAAGATGAAGATCAGAAGCAATCAGTGTTGCCTGACGTCAAACCAAATACAGCGGTTTCTACAAAAAAAATAAGTCCTAAACAACATTTTACACAAGCACCTGCACGGTATTCAGAAGCCTCATTGGTAAAAGAGTTGGAAAAAGCAGGCATTGGTCGACCGTCAACGTATGCGACAATCTTGAACACCATCAGAGCACGATCGTATACAACCCTTGAAAAAAAGCGCTTTTTACCGACCGAACTTGGTATGGCCGTTACACGAATGCTCACTGAAAATCTGCCGGACATCATGGATCTCAAATTTACCGCTCGCATGGAAGAAGACCTTGATAAAATAGCACAAGGCACATTGGAACGGGATAAACTTCTACGCGGCTTTTATAAACGATTTTCAAAGGAACTTTCAGCATTTTTGAACAAACATTCAAAAAAAGCTGGCAAAATTATTCAGATGACCGAACTGGACTGCCCAACCTGCAAAAAAAATAAACTTGCCATTCTGTATGGAAAAACAGGTGAGTTTATCGGCTGTTCAGGATATCCAGACTGCTCATTTACCAGTAACTTTAAACGCGAAGAAAATGGAGATATCACTTTGATTGCAACAGAAGCACCTCAACTATTGGATGAAACTTGCCCACAATGCGGCAAACAGTTACGCGTTTTAAAAGGCAAATTCGGCCCTTTTACCGGATGTTCAGGTTATCCAGATTGCAAATACATAAAACAGACCAAAGCACCTTTTGCATGTCCACTGTGTAAAAAAGATATTGTACAACGTGCCTGGAAAGGTGGTAAATTCTGGGGATGCTCAGGATATCCAAAATGTAAACTTGCAATCTTTGATCAATGGATAGAAGAACCCTGTCCACAATGTCACTGGCCATTTTTGTTAAATAAAAACGGAAAAATAAGCTGCGCAAACAAAGAGTGTGGTTATAAAAAGTAACCTTTTGCTTGATAAAAAAAGCCATTGCATTATTCTAAAAGAACAGCTTTAAAATATACAACCACAGGAAAAACTGTATTTATGAAAAAACTAATTTTGATCTGTTGTATTTTTATATACGGCAATACTATCTGTGAACCGGCCAAACAAAAAACTGATCTGATTGAAGAAGTTACAAGCATGATCGATGGTACTATACCATTATCATTCGATCGTTTACAGTATATCTTTGGAACTCTTTCGTTAGAAGATCAAATCTGGTTTAATATTACTACTGAACATTACTTTGCTTCAACTCCACATACAGAGTCTCAAAAAGTACGTTATTTGCTTGCTAAGGAATTGAGCACTATTAATACTATCCCGTCAATTATTCCTCCACGTGCACTTGCTAAAGCGCTCCACGAAGTTAAAGACACGGTAGAACGAAGAAAGTTTATACACTTTTTTGAACATAGAAAAAAAAGGGCCGATGATTCATACTGGGATGAAGTTGCATTCAATTTTACAGATGAACCTGATACCCAAGTAGTCTTATGTGACGCTGCCAAAAGGGCACGCGATAGTGTGATACCAAAGAGTAATGTTAAAACTACCTATCACCCCCTTGAAAACTATCCTTTTTCTAACAGTATTATTAGTTCGATAGTCGGCGGATGTTGTATTGTTTGGTTCTGCGTCAAATGTTTCACAACTCAATATGGACTCCAGTAATTCAGATATTTCAAAAACTCAGCAAAAATAATTAAAAGCGAATCGTCGATGAAATTTTTAAAGACAACAATATTCTTCTGCTGCATATCGCTACAGATCCTGGCACAGTTTTCAAATGACCCTGCGCTATTTGCCCGTCAACTTGAAGAAACAATACAAAACAAGGTGGAAGTGGATTATCAATTTTTTTATGAAACCTTTTTTAAAACATTTGAGTCACCAACAAAAGCACAACAGTTTTTAAAAGAGGTTGAACAGTATGGACCGCAAAACAGATGGTTTTTCAGCGAATGCATGAAGCTTTCTTTATGCGTTGAAGATATTGTGCTCGACAAACGATTTTTTGATCATGATAATTTAGAGATTTTGTATCAAATTGCCACACAAAAACAATCAAAAAATAATAAGCTACTTTGGTACAATTTTGGAAAACAACGCGAGAATAAATTTATTGCTGAAATGAAACTCATAGATACTCGCTATCAAGAAAATTACGACGTCACTGTTTCTAACCTATACAATACTCTGCCAAATGCACTACAACATATCAATAATCGTTTTGACACAAGAATTAATCATTTAAAAGAACGACAAGCATTTAACTTGTATCTGTTTTCAAAAATCGACAAAGATTCTGATGATGCATATATTTTAAACTTACAAATCTGCCAAACAAACAAAGACATTGAAAATCTTGAAAAAACAAAACTTGAAACCTTTGAGCATATAAAAAATAGTTTATCATTCAAAATATTGCCTATGGTGTTAAAGTTAATAAATCCACTCTATTGCACGTTCGCAGCCGTAATAGGTTTCTGTTTAGGACGATGGTGAGGCTAAAACTGTCTACATCAAACTTTTTGACTTGGCATTGCACTCAATAATCAAAATTTTGGTCTGAAAGCCTTCCATATAACGCTTTTAACAAACAAAGTAAACCGATAGTTGATTAAAAAAATAAAAAAGATATAATACATAATATGATTTGTAATTTTTTTTAATTTTCATAAGTTAAAAAAGGATTAATAATGTTTAAAAAAATATTCTTTATCGCTACCTGTTTTTTTCTATTTGAAAACTCTATAGCATCAATCCCCTTCAAAAATGAAATAAGTAAAAACAGCAACAAAGACATACTACGAATCAATACAGATGCAGACATGAAAGAAGAAAAAGGGTCATCAGAAGCGGCAGCGACCGTAGGTAGCTTTACGGAAGAGGTAACAAAGGGCCTAAAACTTTCAGCTCGGATAACCGCCGCTGTAATTGGAACCGGTGTAGGTCTTTTTGCAGGCATTACAGGTCTTTCATGGATAGCTGGTGCAGGAATAGTAATGTGGCATGCAACAAAGGAGTCCAGAAGCCGACTGTTTACAAAGGCTAACCTCGTAAAAATGATATTTAAAAAATAAAAAGGACCCAAAATGAACTATAAAAATAGCTTGCTGTTTATAGGTGCGATTGCAGCTCAATCATCTCATGTTATGGCAAATGCAGCTGATTTTTCAACAGATAATCCAACCAGATTTGCACAACAGATTAATGAAAAATTGAGAAGGTATGAAACCCTCGACTATCAATCACTCTGTGACCATTTAAAAAATTCGTTTCCATCATCAGAAGAAGCAGTACAGTTTTTAAAGAAGGCAAAGCAGGCAGCACCGCAAACAAGTGCATCAAAAATAGAAAATTTAGATGTAAGAGAGTTTAAAATCAAAGAGTTGAGACAAGAACTTGTGAAGCTTTCTTTGTGCTTTGATAATGTAACGCTTCATAAACAGTTAATCAGCGACTATCCTGATATTATAACGCAAGTTTATGACAAAGACAATCAAGCTTTTTTGAATGAAAATCTTGAAAAACAGCACTTAAAAAGATATGAGCAACAGGAAGAATTACGAAAGAAACAGAAAAAAGGAAAGGTGGCATTTTTTGAAAAAGAAATTAAATTCTTGGATAAAAAAGCCAACTTCTTGGGTGAAAAGTCTCGGATCTCATTTTATCGTATTATCTCACAAAAAGCACGACACGATAAGAAACTAAGTGATGCTTTAATACAAGAAGAAAGGGCTTACCTAAAAGAGCTTAGAACGATCTCACAAGCCAAGTGGGCTCTCCGGGAAGCCAAGAGGCCTTCAAAAACTCATAACAAACCGAACACAGCAGAAAAAGAGCTTCATAATACTTCACCTTTGGAATCATTAAACAGTTCATCTGTTATTAAATTCTTGCTAAAGATACTGTCTTTGGCAAACTAGCTTGCTTGGCAGTTTTGCAACGTTTTTTTGAGAAGGCAATAATGATAAAAAAAGGACCCAAAATGAACTATAAAAATAGTTTGCTGTTTTTCTGTGCAATCGCAGTTCAAGCTATTCATGCTACTCAAACCGCGAACGATTTTCCAGTAGATGATCCTGCAAAATTTGCACAACAGATTAATGAAAAATTGATGAAAAACGAACCAATCGATTATCAACTATTTGCTGACCTTTTTAAAAAAACGTTTGCATCGTCAGGAGCAGCGGTACAGTTTTTAAACAAGGCAGAGCAGGCAGGCCCACAAGCTAAGGAGCTCAGGCAGGAGATACTCAAACTTTCTTTATGCTTTGATGACATCGAAGTCAATGAACGGTTGTTCTATGATGAAAATAATAGCATCATACAGGATATTTATGAAAAGAACGAAACAGTATTGTTAAAAACAAATTTTGAAAAACAACGTCGACTAAAAAAAGTACACAAAGATCCAAAAGACCATTCATACCTTTCTCAGAGAGCTCGATTACGGAATCAGATAGACTTTTTGTACGATACACAAACGATTATTGCTATTCGCAAAAAAAGCCCCCGCATTTATAATGATCCTGATTTACTCTATGCTCTGACGACACAAGAGCATGAGATCTATGAACAGATTAAAGCGGTTGAGAAAAAAATAGAACTTGTAATGGCCAATCGTGAACGGTTCACGACAAAAATTTTGATGGGAATGTGGTGCTGCGCAGTATTCGTTACGATGACATGGCTATTGACTAAAAATCCATCTACACTCCCTCCCCACCCTTATATTGGATCATCTACATCGAGTTGGAACACTTGCCACTGCACTTACATGATGCGACATTTTTAGATTACGCGTCGATTTCAGGACCACGTAAACCCGGAGTTTATCTTTGTGTTGATGCAAAAATTAAAATCGATGATACACTGGTAGGCAACTATTCGATTTATGAGCAAAAATAGGTGGTTCCACATTCGTTGTATATAAAAAACTTTTTAAGCTATGGTAGTCAGGGAATACAGGTTCAGTTTGATCCGTATCATCTGATCTGTCTGTCTGGCAAGAATGGTCACGGAAAATCTGCCTTACTTGATGCGATGACCTGGGCAGTCTGGGGTCAAGCACGCAAAACATTGACTTCAGTCAAACCCGATCAAGGTTTACTGCACCTTGGCCAGTCGCATATGATGGTGATCTTCGAGTTTTCATGCAAAGGACAGCAGTTTCGCATTAAACGCGAATATATGCATCACCATGCAAAACCGTATGCACAGTTGGAATTTGCACTCATGGAATCAACAGGAACGGTAACGCCGCTCACCGATAAAACAATCAAGGCAACACAAGCAGTTATTAATAATACCATCAAGCTTGACTATGAATCGTTTATTAATACCGCTTTTTTAAGACAGGGTAACTCAAATGAGTTTTCAAAAAAGTCTGCGAAGGAACGAAAAGAGATCTTGGCTTCAATTTTAGGCCTGAATAGTTACGAAAAAGCGCGCAAGTATATTTTTGATAAGATCAGAACAATGCAGCTGGAACAGGCAAAAATTCAGACCGTCCAAAACAGACTTGTACAAGAATGTAGTACAAAAGAACCACTGCAAGAGCACCATCAAAAAGCATTAGACACCATTACAAGTTTGGAGCAACAGCTGTCTGCATTGCATGAAAAAAAGCAGCTGTCGGAAGCAACAAAAAACAAAATAGTGGTACTCGCCGAACAGCTAAGAATGAAACAAGAAACACTCAATGCGCTCCAAAAGCAGTATGCAGAACTACTTGCGCACACAAAAACTGCTGCAGTAACCTGGCGTAAAAAAAACTATGCACTTGGTCATAGTCACTCTATTGAGCAGGTCTTAGAAGAAAAAAATAAGCTTGTAGCGCTCCTTGATATCCATCAAAAGAACTCATTTGAACAGATACGCATGGAAAAACAGATCATGGCACTTGAGTCACAAAAACAGAACATGGAAAAAAGAATTGCAGAAAAAATCATGCAAGAATATCAAGCATGGTCTGAACAGAAGCACACCTTAGAAAAGGAACGTCATGAACTTGCATTTTCGATTGAACAGATTGAACATCAAAAAAAACAGCTGGTTGATGAGTATATCAAACTAAAAGAGCATATTGCCATTTTTGATGCAACAGAAGATCCAATAATAGAACTGGACAAAATGGGCTTGCAGTTCGTTCAACTAATCGAAAGAAAAAAGCTATTTTTTCAAAAATTAACCACGCACGGCAATGAACTTACCAAAGAAAATTATGAGCTAGAACTGAAAATGAGCGCAACGGGCGATGCAGAAAACCCAAGCTGCCCACTCTGTGAACAGAACCTTTCACTTGCACGAAAAAGTTTTTACGCGTTAAGTTCCAAAAGACCTATCACCGCATTCAACACCAACTTAATCGTATTAAAAAAATTATTCCACTTTTAAAACAGTGGCTTATTGCTCAGCATGAAACACTGCTCAAAATAGAACACCAAAAAGCAGATTATGCACAAAAAAAGATAGAATATGCACTTCTCAAAGAAAAAGCACATGAATACGAAACCAAAATACAGCAATATACTAGACACATACAGGAAATCGAACAGAAACAACGCACTATTCAAGAAAAAATTAAAACAGTTGAACAAGATGAACGCAAAGATGTAACCAGAATCGCCAACCTGCTCGGTCAAAATTCTGAATTTTTGGAACTAAACACGCAGATCGAAGCGATACAAGAAACTATCGTAAAATCGGCTCATCGACAGCTTGAATATGAAAGTACAAAACAGAAGTTAGACCAGATCAATCTGACACTGCAAGAACACGCATCAATTGAAAAAACTCAAGCTGTTCAAGCACAGCTGGCACAAACGGTCGCAAATCAGGTAAGAACCCTCAAACAGTATAAAAAACAGATGCAAACGTATAAATCGCTCGACAAAGAAAAGATTACTATCGAACAGAACATCATGGCAATCAATCTGGATATTGAAACGCATGCAAAAAACATCAAGCAGCTTACCTTAGAAAAAGAAGCACAGATACGAATCAGTTCTGCAGTAGGTAAAGAACTGGAAACAGTCTCTCAAAAAGAAAAAGAGGTAACAGAGCTTGAAATACAACTGAAAAAAATCGAAGTCTCCATAGCAGATTACCAGATCATCTGCCAAGCAATGAGCAAAGACGGCATACAGGCACTGTTAATCGAAGAAGCAATTCCAGAACTTGAAGCAGAAGCAAACAGCCTTTTATCAAAACTGACAAATAATAGTGCACATATTTTCATAGAATCACTCAAAGATCTGAAAAATGGTGGCACGAAGGAAACACTTGATATTAAGATTGCAGATCATATCGGCATACGGCCATACGAACTTTTTTCTGGTGGTGAAGCATTTCGAATAGACTTTGCACTTCGCATTGCCATCTCAAAGCTATTGGCACGACGAGCAGGGACCTCATTGCAAACATTAATTATTGATGAAGGTTTTGGGTCACAAGATGAAGAGGGTCTGAATAATATTATGGATGCCTTGTATAAAATTCAGAACGATTTTTCAAAAATCATTATTGTCTCACATCTGACAAGCATGAAAGATCAATTTCCTGTACATTTTGTAATCGAAAAAGGTCCCCAAGGCAGTAACCTTACTATCTTGGAAATGGCTTAATATAGTAAAAACCCTTGCAACGATCTTAAAAAACCTACACACTAATATCATTTGTAATAGTAAGGGCATGTATGACGGACTCTGTTTTTCGGGAATATGATATTCGAGGTATTGTTGGTTCTGAACTTATCGTAAGCGATGTATACCAGTTATGCAAAGCAATTTTGTACTATTTTTTACAAAAAAATGAACATGGCAAAACGATCCTGATTGGCAGAGATGGCCGACGTTCATCAGATGAGATTTTCACACATCTGTGCAAAGCGGTTATAGACAGTGGTCTTGAGGTCATGGATGCAGGCGTCATTCCATCACCAGTACTGTACTTTGGAATGTACAACAGATATGCAGATTTTGGACTTATGATCACTGCATCACATAATCCTGCTGACTATAACGGAATAAAAATGCTGGTCGGCACACACTCTGTGTATGGACAAGAGATCAGAAATATTCGAACCTATTTTCACGAAAAAAAACAACCTCTAACCAAAAATAATGGTAAAAAAAATGACTTTTCGTTACTCAAAAAAACATATATCGATTTCTTATTGCAACACTTTTCCTCGCTTTCCGGTTTAACGTTGCCAATAGTTTTTGATTGCGCACACGCAGTGGCAGGCAGTATTATAAAAGAACTTGTCAAACAGTTTCATTGGAATAACTGTACGGTACTTTTTGACACCATTGATGGATCATTTCCTGCACATGAAGCAGATCCAACTGTTGAAAAAAATATGCAGGATTTAAAGAAAACTGTTTTAGAAAAGAAGGCAGCTATTGGCATTGGATTTGATGGAGACGCGGATCGAATGGCAGCAGTTACAGAAGCAGGGCAGCTTTTATTAGGTGATACGTTACTTGCAGTTTTTTCACAAACGATTGATCCAACATTGAAAAAAAGAGGAATTGTTATCAATGTTACCATGTCAGACGGTTTACATGAGCTTTTTGCAAAGCAACAGGTTCCCGTCTTTGTATCGCCAACCGGCCATGCAATTATTAAACAGTATATGGACAATCATGATGCAGTGCTGGGCGGCGAAGGAAGTTGTCACTTCTTTTTTAAAGATCGCTATTTTGGATATGATGATGGAATTTATGCTGCGCTGCGGTTATTAGAAACAGTTGTTCAGTCACATAAAAAAATTTCAGAACTTGCAACGATACTTCCAAAACGAATGAGCTCAAAAGAATATCGCATTCCCTGTCCTGATACTATAAAAAACAGTATCATGGATATGTTACGCAAAACGTTTCAACATGATAAAAACGTTACCTGTCTTTTTATTGATGGAATTCGCATTACGTACCCGTTTGGATGGGCAATTATAAGACCTGCAAACACACAACCGGTATTGTCTATGAGATTTGAAGCACATACAAACGAAACACTTATGGACATCAAGCATATATTTTTAACACTGTTACAACCTTTTTTACATGACAGCATAACTATCATTGCAAACGAATAACCCTATGAATCGTACAATCGGTTTACATTTACAATTTCACACATCAATTACTGCGGTTGCTCGAAAAGCACTACAGTTACAGTTGCCATCCTTTCAGACCATTTTTGTCCAAGAAAAAAAAACAAGACCATTAAAGCTTACGAAAGAAGATAAAAAAGAGTTTCTGAGCCTACGACCTAAGTTTCACAATCTATACGCACATGCCTCTTTTTTAATTAATTTTAGTGCTGAAAACAGTGATCATCCCGTACTTTTAAAGGAGCTTTTTCTATGCCAATCTTTAGAATTTAACCATTACGTCTTTCACCCCGGCGCATGGAAAGATCCGGCAACAAAAACAGTCGGCTTAGATCGGGTTGCACAACTGATTAATAAAATGATAAAAGCGTTTCCCTCAATTACTTTCTATATTGAAAACACCGCAAATAAAAAAAGTCTCCTTGGAGCAGATATTAACGATCTTATATATCTTTTTGAACGCACTGATAAACCTGAGCAGTTAAAATTCTGCCTTGACACTGCACACGCACACCTGGCAGGCTATTCACTTGAACCTCATGCTGATGATTATATCCTTGATCGCTTTTCCTTATTTAAAGACAATATTCAACTCATTCATCTAAATGACAGCAATGAAGAAAGAGGATCATTCAAAGACATTCACGCGCTGCCTGGATATGGCAAAATTGGAACAAAAATACTAAAAAATCTTATAGATACCAAACCAATCGATGGTAAAACATTAATTATCGAACCATCGATGAGTTTTGAAGGCTCGTTACATGATATTCTTCCAAACGTATGGAACAATAGGTAAATTTGTATTATTATACAAGTTAATCTTTAATTCAAATAAAAACAATTAAAATATATTCCTTAATCTTTTTTTTAACTGTTGAAATAATCACTAAAATCTAGTAAAGTAAAGAATAATTTCACAAGCTTCTAATCATATGAATATAAAAAGAAACATTTTCAGTGTTTTATGTTTTCTGTTTTGTTTCACAGTATCGGCTCAATCAACATTCATTACAGACCGAACAAAGCAGCTTCCAGCAACATTTTTAAAAGAGCTTGATATACTATCTCTTGGTTTTGAAAAAACCGGTTTTCAACTTGGCATTTTATGTAGCTACAAAAATGGTATGACTGCACTTGAAGTTGCAACAGCTTTTGGAAATCAGTTAAAATTAGGATCAGCTGCAAAAAACAATGGGATTGCCTGTGCGTTGCTTTTTGAAAAACATGAAACAGTAGTCAGCCAAAAACCCTCAATTGGAGTTGCAATCGGCAAAGGGCTTGAAGGACTTTTAAACGATGCAAAAATAGGCCGTATGCTTGACAAAACATATGTTTCCGCTCGCAAAGAGGGCAACTGGCAAAACGGGTTGCTCAGTTTTTTGACTCTTTTGCATCACTATCTTAAACAACCAGATGCAAAAGAGTTTGCAGACATCAACGAAAAACCTCCACTTCCAGACTGGTATATTCTACTGCTTGTATTCTTAATTGTATTCGCAGTGCTCTTATATTTTCCAAAGAATGGTGGTGGCGGCAGCGGCATGTTCCTTTACGGACCTGGATATAGAAACTCTTTTGGAGGTGGAGGGTTTGGCGGAACACGAACTGGTGGAGGCGGTGGTTTTGGTGGTGGTGGCGCAAGTAGATAACAAAAATAATCATTTATTAAAGGATTTTTATGAAAATAGTATACACAATACTCACTATTTGTGGACTTTTAGTTGCATACCTTGCAATAGGGGTCTTTCAACTTGCAAGTATGAACGAAGAGATTAATGGTAAAACTGGTGTCATCTGGACACAGCTACAATCTGGATTTGAAAAACTGGCAGCAGTTGAAACACAACTCAAAGCAGCATACAAAGATCGCAAAGATATTATTGAATCAATTGTTGAAGGCAGAAAAGAATATATCAAAGCAACAGAAAACCAAAACATTACGCAAGCGATGCACGCAGCAGACCTGGTCAGGAACAACTTAAAAGTTATTGTCGAAAACTATCCAAGCACCGATATTAGTAGTATGCAAACTGGTGTTCTTGATGAAACGGCAGGCATTTTCAATAGAATCGCGTATGCTCGACAACAGTTGATTGACACACAGGTACAGTTCAACAAAACGAGACTGTTCTTTTTCCCGGTTGCAAGCTTTTTTACACGTAAAGAGATCCTTGGCCAAAACACAGATCCAATGGCGCAAGGACCAAAAAGTTCATTTTAGTGACGCAATAAAACCTGCATTTGAAAAACAGTGTATAGAAAGACTGTTTTTAATATAAAAAGCATTTCAAAAGAAGCTTCTTATTGCTTTATTTGTAAAAAATGGTACTATGCCGAAGTGTCTTTTTTAAATAATAATTAAGCAAAAAATATTTTAAATCAGGAGTTTTACATGCGCAACAGTCTTTTTGTCGTAAGCCTTGCAATATTTTCAATGTTTTTTGGTGCTGGTAATCTTATTTATCCATTAATTACGGGGCTAACTGCAGGAAAATATACATGGCTTGGCATGTGTGGTTTTTTGTTAACTGCAGCACTCCTACCATTGCTTGGACTTGTGACGATGATCCTTTTTGATGGTGACTACGAAGCATTTTTTTCAAGGCTTGGCACCACTATTGGAAAAGTTTTGATCTTCTGTTCAATGATGATCATTGGCCCTGTCATTGCAATTCCTCGGATTGTAACACTTTCGCAAGCCATGATCGAACCATTCATTCCACTTTTGAATCATGCCATCATATGGCACAATATAGGCTTTGCACTCTTATTTCTGGCCATAACCTTTCTGGCAAGCTACAAAGAAAATAGGATCATCGAAGTCTTAGGCAATATCATATCACCAATACTTTTATTGTGTATCTCATGGATCATTGGAAAAGGATTATTTGATGGAATACATCATACACCAGTCCCCTGCATTGAGCCAACCTTGCTTGCAGTATTTAGCTCAAATTTCATTCGAGGATATGAAACACTAGACCTTTTGGGTGCAATATTTTTTGGCTCCATTATTATTAACCTTTTAAAAATGAATAATAATCATGAATCTTTAAAAGATCTTTCAAAAACAGGCTTCAAGGCTGGTTTTATTGGTATTATATTACTCTGCTTTGTGTATATTGGCATGAGTATTTTAAGTATGCTTCATGGCCACGGCCTGTATATCAATGACGCAGGACAACTCTTTAAAGAGATCTCTTTACGCATTTTAGGGGTCAATGGAACTTTGATCATTGCAATAGCCGTTTTAATGGCATGTTTATCAACATCAATTGCACTGGCAGCCGTTGTTGGTGAATATATGCAAAAAACAGTTTTTCAAAAAAGCGTAACCCATGGTTGGTCGGTTGCCATAACACTGTTATGTTGCCTACCGCTTTCCATTTTTGGATTAGACAAAGTACTCATGCTAACAGGAGGACCTATCGTTTATATTGGATATCCAATCATTATCACATTAACGGTATGTAACTTGTTGTTAAAACTATACAACTTTAAACCTGTGAAAGTTCCTGTATTGGTCACTGGAATTATTGCATGCTTGCTCTATCTTCAATAAAAAGCGAAACTACAAGTTTGACAAAATAACAATATTAAAATATGATTTTTGACTAGAAGATTTCAAACAATTAGTACCTGTTTTAAAGAATAAAAAATGAAAGGTTTTCATGAATATCAAACTAAAATTATTAGGATTTTTCTTATTGGCACATATGTTCAATCTACCTGTGCAGGTCTTTGCTGCCAACCCTGCTCAAGAAATTGTCTCAAAGGTAACTGATTATTTACGCAAACACAGTAAACTGGCAAAAGGTGCGGCGATTACTTCTGTTATTCTGTTTTTGGCAAGACAGTATTATTTCCACAAAACAAAACCAAAAGCTGAAACCATCTCAGAAGCAGCACGTATTGTACGCTGGCAAGAGATACTAGATGAAAAAGATGTTATAAAAAAAATAAAACTTCTGATTAGCTATGTTGATGATTTTTATGTTTTTGGCACAAGAACCAAAACAATGACAAAGAAAATAGTCAAAATGGTTGATGGTGAAAAGGTTATCTTAGAAGATAAAGAGGTTATCAAAGGTACAGGCTTGGTAACCTTCTTGTATGATAACATTTTTGATAAGTTCGAAGATTATTGGAAATTTAATGGTACTTTCGCAGCTGTAGTGTTTACATTGCTAGCGCTAAGCAAAGGAGAGGGCGAGGCGATTCTCAGTCCAATGAATGGTAATAAATAACTAAATCAAAATAAAAAGAGCGGTTAGGTTTCTTCCTAGCCGCCCTTTTTTATAAAATTATATCAATAAACTTAACGATTTACATGTGCACGTATCATCCAAGCCATCTTTTCGTGCATTTCCAAAAGACCTGAAACAAAGTTAGTCGTACCCGCATCATCTGCCGATTGCGCCATTGCATTAATTTCTCGCAACTGTCTTATGACAGCCTCATGATCAGCAAGCAATAGAGTTAACATCTTTACATCATCAGGATACTCACCAGGTGTTTCTTTAAGACTACTTTCTTTCATAAATTCTTGCAAAGTCGCTCGGGACATAAGACCCAGTGCTCGAATACGCTCTGCAATTGCATCAATTGTTTCTGCTAACTTATCATACTGATTATTAAAAAATGTATGCAAAGGACCAAAAAATTTCCCCTCTATATTCCAATGAAAATTCAGCGTTTTAACATATAAAACAAACTCATTGGCAAGCAGCTTTTGCAAGCTTTCAGCAACAGCCATCTGTTTTGCACCGTCCATGCCAAGTTTTACTTCTTTTGCCATCAGTTCCCCCTTATTATTGTTACTAGGTTTAATCTGTATATTCATATTTTCTGCAACCGGCGGTCTTTTGTCAAACATAGGCACTATATTTGATGTATCGGGACTTGGTTGTCCAACTGGTTCTAAAGGCGGATTTAATGCCACACCAGACACGGCTTTTTCTGGCTGTTCTGTAAACTGCTTTTGATCAGCTACTTCAACTCCACTCTCGCCACTATTTATCTTTTCTAGGTCATTTTCTTCAGTACCATCAAACAAACCTTCATCACGATCAATCTGATCTGTCGACTCATCCATCTCAGTTGCCATCTCTTTTTCAGCATAATCTTGCCCGTCCATAGCGATGCCACGATAACAGACCAATCCTACTAATACTAGTAAAAGCATTGTTTTAAAAGACCTATGATTCATATTATTCCCTTTAAATGTTTAAAAAGAGTATTTCATGTTCTCATTACATTATATTTTATAATATAACTAAAAAGCAACAATTATATTTAAAAAGTAATTAATATAAAATATTTAATTATAACCATAACGCTAAAAAAGACATACACAATAATTCTTCAAGGATCAGATTTTTAGCACTTGCGAAATATAAAATACCATTTACAAAACAAAAAAAGTTGCTTATGATAATCACTGATCTTAATTTAAAATATACGGGCCCATAGCTCAGCGGTAAGAGCAGTCGGCTCATAACCGAAAGGTCCCAGGTTCAAATCCCGGTGGGCCCACCAAAGTAAAAATGGTTGGGGATTATGGATAAAGCAGTTTTTTTTACTAATTTTGTTGCATTAGTTGAGTTCGATAATAAGATAAAATTATGTAAAAAAAGTATCGCTGAAGAAATCCAGAAGATAGCAACCTTACAAAATGAATTAGTTGAATATCAAACATCAGTAGAAGATGCTAAAAAACAGTCCACAACCCTCCAACAAAAAGTCAATTTTGAAGAAAACCTCCTTGCCGAGATCTCAAAAAAAATAAAAGCTCTTCATACGACAATTAATAACTTACAAGCATATAAAGACTATCATGCACTTAAACAGGAATTTGACCTTCTATGCAAGCAACAAGTTGATCAAGAACAGATCGTTGCAAATACATGGGACGCTTTTGAAATTGCTGAGAAAAACTATAAAAATCTCCTGATTTCTACAGCCAATACAAATAAACTCTTAGAAGAGAACATGAGTGTCTCCGAACAAAAAAAGGCGCAGTTAGAAGGCGATTTACGCAATCTTTACGAACAAAGGCCCACATACGAAGTAAATATCCCCCAAGAATGGCTCAACAAATATGCAACCATGCAAAGTAAAGTAGAAAATCCAATCGTTACCGTAGAAAATGGACAGTGTGCATCCTGTTTTTACCAATTAACCGGTACTGATGTGCAAGCCATTAAAAAAGGCGCGCTCGTTCAGTGTAAAAACTGCTTTCGACTTCTGTATGGCTCTCATAATTAAGGATTGCATATCATGGCGCATAGTCAGCAAAACCTTCAACTATCTTTATTTCAAGAGCCATTACAAACTGAGTCAACCGGTAGTTATAACCTTTTTGTCGATGGTGCATCGCGAGGAAATCCTGGACATGCAGGAGCCGGCATATTCATTACCTGTGATACGCAAGTTATTTTAAAAGAAGGTTTTTACCTGTACCATAAAACAAATAATCAGGCTGAATATTTGGCATTTCTGCTGGGGATATATCATCTGTACAAACACAAACTTGAACAAAATAAGCTCATAATTCATTCGGATTCATTGCTACTGGTAAAGCAGCTTAATCTGGAATATAAAATCACCAATGTAGAATTAAAAAAACTATTTTTAATCGCACATAATGCACTCAAAAACATGAAACATAAAACCTTAATTCATGTCCCACGAGAAGAGAATAAACAAGCAGATGAGGCAGCAAACTATGGCATCGATAAAAAAATAGCTGTACCAAAAGAGTTTTTTGATTTTTTTATGATTGATCACCTATGATGATCATTGTACTGTTGGCGCTTCTTTCTATTTTTTCGCCTCTTATTATCTTGTCAACCGAATCGATTACGTTGCAATTAATTGAAAAAAAGTTCACTTTATCAACACACAAAAGAGAAAGTAGTTTTTTTTATTTCAAAGATTGGCAAAAAAAAACAACTATGAATCGATTTAATCAGTCGATTTTAGAGATTGAAGCATTCAATAATAACTGTTGGATAAATGGTAAAAAAACGAACTTTAAAGATATCTTGGTTTATAGTTCAGATGAAACGATAGAATGTGGTCATCTTTTGTTTAAAAGTCCTGTACATTGCAAAGCATATGGCGATCTTGTAAAACTTACCGGCACACCTTTAAAAAAATCATCCCTTCCAAAAAAACTTGCTACACAACTACATTACCAAGACAAAGTAAAACAGCATAACAGCAATAGATCATTAAAAGCTACCCAGACTATTGAAGCTATTTGCAAAGAGAATCAAAAAAAAGAGTTAACGATACGAGTTTTACTTGATAGCTGTACAATACATGATCAAAAACAGTGGGTTCTCACTAATAAAACAGGCTTTACCGTTTTAAAAAACAGATATCAAAGACACAATGAAACACAACAGCAAGAAATTGTTATCTGTGTTAAAAACGGAACATTACTGCTAAACAACAAACCACTTAAATCAAAAGCATGTTATATACAAACTCATGACAATCTATTTGCATTCAATAAAAAAGAGTACAAAGGTGCTTTTTTGATCGCAATCAATGAAAAAAAAGTCTTTTTAATGAACTGCGTCAATCTTGAAGATTATGTATACGCAGTTGTAAGATCTGAAAGTTGGCCCGGATGGCCATTAGAAGTCAACAAAGTCTTTGCAATCGCATGCCGGTCCTATGCATTACATACCGTTTTACATGCACGTAAAACAAAGCGAATTTATCATATTAAAGATACGAACGCTCATCAACGGTATAATTTATATGGAGAACACAACAACACAACTGTTCAAAAGGCAGTAAATGAAACAGAAGGCCTCTGCTTGACGTTCAATAATGCTGTCGCTCTTGCCATGTTTGATTCATGTTGTGGCGGAGTCATTCCTGCAGAGGTTGACACTTTTAATTTCAAAAGCGATCCTTATTTGGCACGTACCTATCCATGTACATTTTGCAAATCAACATCGCTTTTTTCATGGAGCATCACCACAGACCTGCAGAAAATAGAGTCAAGCATTACAAAAAGCTTTCCTATCATTGGAAAATGTAAACATATCAAAATAAAAGAAACAGATCGCGCAGGAATTGTCAAAAAACTCCTTATTCAAGGATCAAAAAGTGCGGTTGAAACCTCAGGAAAATGGCTCCACTCCATTCTAAAAGGCATCAAAAGTGATTGCTACTCAATCATACAAAAAGGAGATCAACTAACGGTAAAAGGTAAAGGCTTTGGTCACTTTGTAGGACTGTGCCAATGGGGAGCCAAGGAGATGGCAAAACAGGGGTGGAATTTTAAACAGATTCTTGCTTATTACTACCCAGGCACACGATTAAAAAAATTATTGTAACCTATGTTGCATAAAGGTTACATAGCGCTATACTTACAAAACTGCCAATGCAAAAAATGGATTCTCATGGCTGGATATCAAAAACACATAAGTTTTAGTTTTTTTTGTTTTTTATGCTTGTTGCCTCCTTCATATTTTTTCATTCAACCTTCTCCTATTTTAACTGTTGAGTTATTAATTATAACATTAATCGGCGGTCTATTTCCTGATATTGATATCAAAAGCAAAGGACAGTATTATTTTTATTTTTTTCTGTTCTTTATTACCATACCGATGATTTATATACAGTATGATAAACAGATTCTTTATATTTTATGGATATCACTCGTCCCCATAATAGTAAAACATCGTGGCATTTTTCATCATCCCCTTTTTTTAACAACAGGAACCATATGCACATGGAGTTTTGTCTACAGCTGTAATAACGAACTGGCCAAACAGATTAAGCCACACTGCTTTTTTTTCTGTATCGGAACCTACTCCCACCTGATTTTAGATTATGGATTAAAAAATTTTCTGAAAAAACTTCATGGAAAAAAAATAAGTACTACGTATACTCGCTAAAACGGAAAAGTCGTTCTGCGTTTGCTGTTGTGATATTATCGATATAATCAACGGAAACGCCTCGTAATTGTGCAATAAAAAGAGCAATGTCTGCAATATGTTGTGGCTCATTCTGTTTTCCACGCATAGACTGAACTGGCAAGAATGGTGCGTCTGTTTCTAAAACAAACGAAGTTTCACGACATGAAGTAAAAACGTCACGTAAAACTTGATTTTTAGGATAGGTTATTGGACCTCCAATTCCCATCAAAAAACCCCACTGCTCTACCTGATCTGAAAAAGCTTTATCATAAGAAAAACAGTGAAAAACAACTCGCTTTAAATCTGACACATACGGTTCCAAAATATGAAGCGTCTGATCATATGCATTCCTACTATGTACAACTAGGGCCAAATCATATTGCAATGCATACTCAATATGACTTTTAAACGCATCCTTTTGCATATTAAGCGTCTCGTTTTTGTGAAACAGATCAATGCCACATTCGCCAATGCCAACCACTTTATATTTTTTTTTATTCATACAAAAAGGCTCTAATTGCAGGAGTTTATCTGGCCAATCGGAAGCCACTTCAGTCGGATGAAGCCCTACCACTGCAAATAAATGGGAGTACTGTAATGCAAGATCAACATATTTTCGACTATCTTCAACAGTGGTTCCAACATTCACCAGAGTAGAAACTCCGCGATCAGAAGCTCTTTTAATGTACCATTGGAGCATCTGTTTATATGAAAAATTTTCAATTTTTTTTTCAACTACAATATCAAGATGACAATGCGTATCTACCACTAAAATTCTCCAATATACTAGAAGTATTTGACATTTTTTTTTGATCTGACTATATCTTACACAGAGATTTGTAAAAAATAAAGAAGAATACCAAAGCAAAAGCAGCGTATTGGTAGGCTATTGTACTTTATAATCATTCTAACCTTAAGGAGTATCCATGAATAAAAGCGAGTTAATAAATGAATTGAGCGAAGAAACCACATTTTCAAAGCGAGATGTCTTGCGGGTTGTAGATGCCTTTATTGGAGCAATCCGTCGTTCTCTTAAGAAGGGTGAAAAAGTTTCTATCACAGGGTTTGGAAGCTTTTCTGTAACAGTTCGACCTCCACGCATTGGTATCAATCCTGCAACTAAAAAACGTATAGATCTTCCTGCATCAAGAGTCGCTCGCTTTAAGGCTGGAAAAGATCTTCGTAAAGCAATGCTTCTAAAAACTGCCTAAGCAAAAAGACTCCAGTAACCGGGAAAGATCTTGAGCTGCTTTCAACATGAAGATCTTTCCCTTTTGAATATTTCAAGTTACAACAAAGCAAGAAAGGATATTGTAATGAAAAAAATGTTAAACTTTATTATCTTCGCCCTACCGATACTTCAGATTTATGCTTCAGACAAACCTTCCTTTATTATCGATCAGTACAGCGAAAAAATTGCACAGCTCTTTTCCACCAACAAAATGCCAAAGAACTTTAACTTTACCAATGAACCAGTCTCTTTTTCAGGCATTGTCGAGCTTAAAACCATGAGGTTTAATGCTCAAGACACCGATATGTTCATAAGTTCAGAAAAAGAACTCTCTGATCCAGAACTTGATACTACGTTTATCGGAAATAATGACCACAAATCAAAAATAGTTTTCACCGGCACAAATGAACATCGATTCCTTTTTGCGATCAATAATAACACTGAATTTCGACGCTTGCCTTTTCATAATTTAGAAATAATAAAAAAACCAACTATCTCAGCAGTTCAATGGACTATAGTCAACAATCAAAGGGTGCTTTTCAGTCCAGTCGGCAATAGAGCGATTACCTTACCAGAAGATACGATTTCACGTACTTTTTCAGGTGCTACTATTGTAGATGAAGACATCAATTTAGAAGGATTATGTTTAGTCGATGGATTATGTGCTTTTTTGGCAGATACGCAAGATGTGCATATTCGCCTTAATAATCCAGTCACATTAATGAATGCAAACGATACAAACCAATCCGTACTATTTTTAGGTGCTAATGTTGGTCAGACTCTGTATGTACATATCGATTACCCTTTACAGTTTAGATCGCACCTAGATACACCATTTTATGTACTTCCAATAGGTCCTGGAACAGTAAAATTCATTATACAACATGCAGCAAACAACTAAAAAAAAGAATAAATCAGTTTAGACAATAGAACAAACAATATTATCGTCTAAACTGATCTTCATAAAAACGTTTGATCTCCTGATCAGTCGTTGCATTAAATGAGCTTTTGTCATTACGATATCCCATAATTCGTGGAAATCGTAATGCAAAACCCAAAGTATCAATCGTTTTGCCAGCCGTATGAACAGGAGAAACAGTAATCTCATCTGCTCGCACAATACAGACAATTTCCGGAGCAACCCAAACATCAGGCATCAATGAGCTAGCACACACAACATTGTGTGGTTGTTCATTGACCAATACTAGATCAGCTTTTTCTTTTAATTGGCACCATTCTTGATCAGTCAATCCAGTACCAATTTTGGCAATCGTTTGAAAACAGTCGGACTCTTTGTTATAAATACCTACCAAAAATGCACCAATTCCAAACGCAGCCCGCTTTCCTTCTCCCTTGTAATATCCTAGAACAACACAGTCAATTGTATCTTCCAGATGGCCTTCTTCTTGTCGTTTTAACTTAATCCAGTTAAAATCACGTTTTCCTGGTCGATACATTGCAGCCGGTTTCTTAACCACAATCCCCTCAAGCCCCACATCAATCATCTGGTGAAAATAGCTTTCCAGTGCCTTTGCATCAGATACAGGGTGTTCATCTATTATCTGTATTAAGTCAGAAGCATAGTTTGTACAAACCTCCTGTAATTTTTGTCGACGCATCTGATGCGAATATGACAGCATCGACTCTCCATTTAAAAAAAGGAGGTCAAAAATAAAAAATTTCAGAGGATATTCCTGTGCAATAAGGTCAATGTCATATTTTCGCTTGCGCTTTACCGTATCTTGAAAAGGCAAAAACTGCTTTGTGTTTTGATCAAACACAATCGCCTCTCCTTCAAAAATTATACTAGTCACTGGTACCTTTAAAAGTTCTGCTTCAAGGTCCGGAAACATACCTGACATGTCTTTTAAATTACGTGAAAAAAAAGAAAGGCGTGGTGCTGCATCAGTTTTATTGATATGAACCTGTACACGAAAGCCGTCTAGTTTTGGCTGTGCAACGCAAGGTCCCAACTTATCAAAAATAGCCTGCGCTGTAGGAAGCCTTTCTGCTGCTGCAGGTATGATGGGAACCCCAACCACAATCTGCTGTTGCGCTACATATGCAAGGCCATACTGCTTTGCATTGCGCGCAATCATTCCAATGTCAGCGCAAAGATTATAAGCATTTTCAATAATTTCACGCCCTTTTTTGTCACCTGTCATGGCAACTGATAATGCATCAAGTAACGTCATGTCGGAAAAACCGAGTCGCAATTTTGCCAAAATAATTCTGATAATATATTTTGCCGCCACAGCATCATGTGCAGACAAAAGCTCAACCAGTTTGACAATTTTCAGATCAATAGCGCCACTACCTTGAATTTCGGCGATCTCAATAAGTTTTTGAAATACCTGAATAATGGTTAACGGATTACCTACTGGTTGCCATTCATACTGTTGACATACAAGCCCGACATCTCCCTGCTTTTTTGCCATCTGGGCAATCTCTTTTTCAGATCTGCCAGTCAAAGCTGCAACAGCCTGTAACGCTATTTTTTCACCAATCGCAAGCTGTTTATTGACAAAAGGAGGCCAGAGCTGGCCCAATGAGAGATAGCAAACAATTGCAGCCTCTTCAGAATTAGCCTGCTTGAAAAGTTCTGCAATTAGTTGAGTAATTTCGTTACGAGCTTTTGTATTTTCGATCAACTCAAAAGTAGCAATAATATCTGAAAAAAGCATGTACGTATTTAAAAAATGATGAATGTTAAAACCGTATATCAATCTGCAAAAAAATGCAACAGGCACGCCTGTTTTGATTTCTCAAACGTTTTTAATGCTGATTGATTGATATGGTTTAAAGGTAGCAAAAAGTAAAAATATAATTTTTATTTCAAAAGATCCTTACCAAGGTACAAAAATCCAGCTGCAATGAAACCGAACCACCCCACTATTTTAGGTGTCGTTCCAGTTGGCATATTTTTGTATGTATGTGGCAGCCAAATATTCGGTCGATAGAATGGCACATTTGCTAGCTCTTCTAGCTTATTCATTTTTGTCTCAACTTCTGCTAATCTTCTTGCTATGATTCTGGCTCTCGCTGTATCTGACTCTTCTTTAGGCACAGCTTGATTTTCTGGCGAGTTGCTAAAAACCTCTGGACGATCGTATACGACTATTCCTTCATCCTTTGGCCCATTATGTGCTTGTATATTTTCAGCAATAAAAACCATGCACAAAGTCATTAAAATATATCTTTTGGGAAACATAGCTAATCCTTTACATTATCAGTGATGATTATAAACTTAGTAATAACAGTAATAAATATATCGCAAAAAGCAAATATGATTTGTCTGTAGCATAGATTTTTTTAACTGTTGTACGGCGATATACTAACCATATTTTAAAGCAGACAAAAGTTTTTCATGTACATACTGACCATAATACTATTTATATTTTTATGCAGCAGTATTATGGTTTGGCCAGTTGAAAGTGAACCATTCAATATAGGTGCAGGTGATCAAAAAGAAAAACTTCTTACCGTGCGATACATGCAAGGGGAACTTGAAAAAAAACGTCATCCATTTTATCATCAGTTTAATACTGCTGATAAAATGGATTTTGCCACTACACACTTGACCAGCTATTGTGCACTTGAAGGAATATTAGAAATGTATCAAGACCAAATATACAAATTCCTTTCATACTAGCTAACCTTATCATAATTTCACTATTTTTCGCCGTAAAATCAACTTGCTTTATTCAACAAACGTAATTTTAATTTTATATAGCTATCTTTTATAACTTGAAAGCCAATTTCAGGTTTTAAAAGGTATGAAAAATGAGCTTCATCATTACCATAATATTTTTTTTTTGTAATTTTTAACAACTGTTCTGTATTCAATTGACCAACAGTTGCAAGCTCCTCTTTCACTTTGTCATACAAAATATGTGTAACTTGATATCCCCGAGTACCATAGGTAGTGTTAAAAGTAAGAAAATTGCCATCAAAAAAAAGCTTAGACAAAGGATTCAACAGAAGGAACCTACTATCTTTTGTTAATAAAACAGATTCTGTTACTTCATTACCACGGACTTCACGGCTGTTATTTTTCAAAAAAAATATCTTTTTTAAAGCCTGTATCTGTTGAAGATACAGCTTACTATGATGAACAGGATAGTGCTTAATGCAATCAGTCGAAGATACATCTACTGAAAAATCAGACTGTTCGTTATTAGCTAATAATGGATTTTTATATACATGACTTTCATCAAAAAGTTGTATATCAAAAGGTCCTGAGCTTTTTATTTTTTCATATAACCGAGGATCAGTTAAAAATGAAGCAGGAACTTTAATATCAGAACAACCATTTTCCTTTGTAAAAAAAGACATTAACTCGACAACAATTGCGGTCACATTTGCGTGAAGACGTTTATAAAAAAGAGCATCATTTTTTCGTTCGGACCCAGAAAAAGCTTTCAACGCTTTTTCTAAATAAAATTCGTCCTCAGCCACTATGACATTAATAAAATCATATTTTTTTAAGTTATATTTTAATGCAAGGATCATGTAGTAAAGGTGAGTTTTCAATAAGTTCGTGTCTCTCTTTTTAAAAAAAGAGGAAATAAATTTAAAATTCCTCATGGCACGAATTAGTATTATATCAAGCTGATTTTTTTCAGAACGCAAAAGACAGTTCCTTGAAAGCAAAGACGTGTTTTTAAACTCTTTAGCTTGATAATAGTTACTTTGGGCAACCTTAAATGGTACATAATGGGTTCCCGGTTTTTCAGTCAAATAACTCATTAACTGGGAATGCAAATAAATCATGTATCCAAGCGGTAACTGAAGAGCATGCATCCTCGTATGTAAATCTTTTGAACAGGTTGATAAGGCAGTATAAAGTCGAAAAAGCTTATGCATATCATCCGAATCATCAAGTAGAGAAAAAAAGTTACTTATTAAAGTCAATTTTTTTTTATTTGTATCATGCATTTTTAACTGTTCTATTACTTGGGTATCAGCCAAGTGTTCGGCTGTCTTAATCGAAACTAATGCATCATCATCGATATTTCTATGCTTTATAATATCTGCATAAGGAAAAAACTCTTTTTCAAAAACAGCCTGCATTACGGAGGCTTTTGATAAGGTACCATCGGCAGCATATTGAATATTCATAGCATCATTATGATGAAAATAATAAATTAAAAAGCTTATCTTTAAAAGTGAATATCCTCTATTACCCATAGTCTTCCACATTTATCAATTAAAGATCTATTTCAAAAAAGTAAAACGTATGTTTAAAATTATTTTACTTTACAAATAAAACATAAAAAATAATGTGCTTTCAATAGATATATTAATATTTGGAAAAAAATATTATAGAGTTCATTATTATAAGCTACAAAGCCTTTATAAACGAGAAGGATCACGTTTTAAACAGGTGTCCAAAATGCTGGAAATGAAAAAAGCTAAGAGGCCCTTTCAAATGCCAAATGCACCACTGAGTAGAAAAAAAATCAGGTGATCCTACATTAGTCGCTGAACAGAAACAGGAGGAGAAAATGTATGAGCCAAACGAATGGCAAACACCTGATTTATGAACAAAGAGGCCAGATAAAAGTGCTTTTGGATAGCCGGCATTCAAAAAGGGAGATTTGAAGCATCTTAGGGGGGTCATCACTCGATGGTAATCAGAGGGGTGCAGTGAAATGGTTGTAAGAGTTGCTAGTAATGCAATAAAGCAGAGGAAAAAGCAAAGCAAAGACGAAAATCAAACCCATTATAAATAAGTTGCATGTATCAGAGATGATCGGCATAGTTGACCATTTTCTCTTTCATCAGTGCTACCACCTGTGGTATTGAAAGATCCGTGCTGTCGATAATAATGACGTCAGGATTGTTTTGATGATCCATGTGTGTCAGGTCTCGGTTATCCCGTTTTGAAACAAGTTCTTTCGCTTGTGTCATTGTTAGGATTTGCCCATAATCACGTTTTTGGCGTTCAATGTATCGGTTAATTCGTATCAGCTGATCTGCGGTTAAAAAAAACTTGTATTCGGCCATTTTAAACACGTGATTACCAGCATCACGACCATCAATCACCGCATTTTTATCGGCGACTAATTTTTTTTGTATGCTGTTAATAAAAGAACGAACATCTGCGTTTAATGCAAGCATTGAGGCTGTGTTATCAATGTGTGATTCATGTAACATTGCGGTGCAATCTCTGTTTTCAATGAGCAGTTGAAATTCGGCTTTTGGCAGGAAATGATAGTTAATCGGATGTTTTTCAAGTGTCATGTGTAGTTCATGTTCAGTAATATTATTAAAATGGTTTAGCGGTACATGCAATAAATCATGATACAGATATGCAATGGCACGATACAGTGCGCCTGAAGCTAGATATACATAATCAAGTTCTGATGCAAGTAGTTTTGCAACGGTCGATTTTCCTGTTGCAACTAATCCGTCAATCGTAATAATCATACAATCTTCATCCTTCAACAATAATATCGATGCCAATTAACTCAATATTGACGCGTGATTGCCAGAAATTTTGGCTTATACGTGCGACGATACTGAACGATTTTTCACGAGCGTCGATTAAAAAATCGAACAACTCTGGACGATTAAAAAACATAACCGGTTTGATGATGCCGTCTTTGAACATTATACATTTAACATGTAGATCTTTCAAAAGTTGTGGCATCTGTATGAGTGTAACCCCTTCCAACAGAAATACCGGAGCATCATTTTCATTGCCAAATGGTTCCAATAAAGCAAGATCGTTCACAATTTTTTTGGTAAGATCTGTCATCTGCAGATGAGCGTCAATGGTAATCTTCTGTTGCAGATCAAACTCAGTTAATAGCTCTGCTGCACGTGCTTCTAATCGTTTTTTAAATGCATCTAACTGATTTTTGTGCAGTGAAAGCCCTGCTGCCTGTGCGTGACCACCAAATTGCTGCAAAAGATCAGCAGCAGACTCTAAAGCCTGAAACATGTTAAACTCTTTAATGGAACGACATGACCCTTTCAAAAGACCGGATGAGGTTTCGTGCAAAAGAATTGTGGGTCGTCCATACAGACCGACAATGCGAGAGGCAACCAGTCCAATCACTCCAGGAGGCCAAGATGCAGAAGATGCAATGATGACTCGGTTTTTTGTGACGTCAATGTCTCCTTTTTCAACCTGATCCTGAATGCTTTGTACAATCTTTTTTTCAATTGCTTTTCGTTTTTCATTTAACTCAAGCAGAAGGCGGCCCACCTCTTCAACCTGGCCTTTGTCTTGGCCTATTAAAAACTGAACGCCACAGCGCGGGTCTTCAAGTCTGCCAAGAGCATTGATCTGTGGTGCGATAAAAAAGCCGATGTCTGTTGATGTCAGGTGCGGTTTGTCGATTTTTCCATTGCATTTCAATACTGACAATGAAAAACTTTCGTGCGCGTGATTTACGTAATGCAGTCCATGCTTGACCCATAATCGATTTTCATCAACGAGCGGAACAACATCAGCAACTGTTCCAAAAAGCATGAGCTCATACGCTTTGGTTGGCAGTGCTTTTTGCAGCCGCTCATACAATAAAGCCATAATTTTAAAGGTTACACCAACACCTGCAAAATATTTAAACGGATAGTCGCAGTCTTTTTGGTGTGGATTAATAATTGCAAATGCGTCTGGAACATGATCATGTGGTTTGTGATGATCGGTAATAATCAGATCAACGCCTAAGGCTCTTGCCTTTTGTGCAGGCTCAAATGCGGTGATACCATTATCAACGGTAATCATAACGCGATAGTTATTTGCAGCAGCACGTTCGACCACTTTTGTTGACAGTCCATAACCATCTTTCACTCGATGGGGAATAAAAAAGTTTACCTGTGCACCCAGTGGTAGCAGGCAGATCATCATCAAAGCACTGGAGGTAATACCGTCAACATCATAATCACCGCAGATTAAGATCTTTTCTCTGTTTTGTATGGCAGCCATAATTCTGTCAACCGCTTTTTCAATATCTTTCATGCCAACTGCGTTGATCTTTTGTTTATCAATGGTGCCAAACAGAAACTGTTCAAGCTGATTGCCGATCTGAAATCCTCTGTTTGACAATACCTGTGCGACGGCAAAACTCACATTATATTTTAAAGCGATAGCTTCCACCTGTTGAGTGTCATATTCTGGTAGGCGCCACAAAAACCGGCCACCCTGTTTGATCATATTCATTTGTGTGTTGTATTCTTATGGGTTGGAAAGAGTATGACATCACGAATCGAAGGTGCATTGGTAAGCAACATGACAAGTCTGTCAATACCTATTCCGGCACCAACGGTTGGAGGCATGCCGTATTCGAGTGCCGTTATAAATTCTGCATCATAAAAATGGGCTTCGTGATCCCCGGCAGAACGCTGATCCGCCTGTTGTGCAAATCGTTCCGCCTGATCGAATGGATCGTTCAACTCGGTAAAACCGTTGCTCAGCTCCATGTGCGCCATAAACAGCTCAAAACGATCAGTAATCCGTCTGTCTTGCGCATTTCTTTTTGCAAGAGGAGACACTTCAACAGGGAAATGGGTGATAAACGTAGGCTGTACCAAGTCTGGTTCAACCAATTTTTCAAACAGCGCATATAAACGGTATCCCCAACTTTGCTGATCTTTACCCAGAACAATAGCATGTTGCGCACAAAAACGTGACAGATCATCTGTTTGTATGACTTCAGGTGTAATTTTCAGAACATCTGCAATCGCATTGATCATTGAAATACGCTTAAAAGGTACTGAAAAATCAAGCTTGTACTGCATGTATTCAATAGTAAGTGAAGCATTTACTTTTTGGGCAGCAGTTTTGAATATCTTTTCAGTCAGATCCATCATAAACATATAATCATGATACGCGATATAATATTCAACTGAGGTAAATTCAGGGTTATGTCGTGTTGAAATCCCCTCGTTTCTGAAACATCTATTAATCTCAAAAACACGTTCAAAGCCACCAACTATCAATCGTTTTAAAAAAAGCTCTGGGGCAATTCTCAAATAAAGATCCATATCCAATGTGTTGTGATGAGTGACAAACGGTTTTGCAGCTGCGCCACCAGGAATGGGATGCAACATGGGCGTTTCAACTTCCAAAAATCCGTTTTCGGCCAGCACAGAACGTACAGTTTGCACAATCAACGATCGTTGTGTAAATCGATGTTTGCTCTCCTGATTGACAATCAGATCAAGATATCGTTGCCGTTGTTTGACTTCGATGTCAACCAGGCCATGAAACTTTTCTGGCAAAGGATGCAGACATTTTGACAACAGTTTGAATGATTCAATATTGAGTGAAATTTCACCTTTCTTGGTCTGAAACGAGGTCCCTTTGCACCAGAGTATATCACCGATATCGATAAACTTTTTAAATGATTGGAATGCATCCTGCTGTAATACATCTTCTTTCAGATAGATCTGCAGGCGACCACTGTCGTCTTGCAGGTGGCAAAAAATAGATTTTCCATGCTCACGAATTGCCAGTACTCGTGCTGCAACCGCATACTGTTTGCCTGCATGCTCGCTAAATTCAACTGTTACTCGTTGTAAAGTTGCAGTCACCTGTTCAAGTGAAGGCCAGGGATCGATTGACATGGTTTGTAATGCATGAACTTTTTCTATTCGTATCGCGTGTTCACTGCTTGAATCTTTTTGTATTTCGTTTGTATGTGTTATCTGTTTAGTTTCATCTGTTGACATATAATCCCATTTCATGATTTTTAAATCACTACGCCTTCAATCTCTGTGTTACGTGGTTTTACCAGTTCGATAGCCTTTTGATAATTCTTTTCCAGTACTTGCCAATCAACAACATGCCACCAGGCATTAATGTAATCAACGCGGCGATTCTGATATTTCAGGTAATATGCATGTTCCCACACATCCAGACCCATGACCGGTTGGATGTTATATAAAAGTGGCGCGTCCTGATTTGGTGTTGCAATTATCACTAACTGTTTTTCTAAATCAATACATAGCCATGCCCATCCACTACCAAACACAGATTTTGCAGCTGATTCGAACTCTGTTTTGAAATTTTGAAATGAACCAAAGGTAGCAATGATTTTTTCTGCCAAGGTGCCTATCGGTTCGCGCAGTCCTTCAGGATGCATCTGTGTCCAGAAAAAAGTGTGGTTAAAATGGCCACCGCCATGATTTTTAATGATTAATCCAGTTTTTTGATCATACGATTGATAGGAGCGGAGCAATGCTTCTAAGCTGAGTTGTTCTAAATCGGGGTTGTTTCTAATGACATTGTTGAGTTGATCAATATAGGTTTGATGATGTTTGGTATGATGGATTTCCATTGTTTGAGCATCAATGTACGGTTCAAATGCATCATACGCAAAAGGTAAAGTCGGTAACTGGAAAAGCATGTTGCCATTCTCCATGAAAATATTCAAGATACTGTTTTTTCAAGACTAAGATCATAATACACAATATCTTGTTTTTTTGCCATATGTAGTTGTTCTCGTGCAACTTTTTCATATAAAAAAGGGTTATCTTTCCATAAAGTAAGTTGATTTTGAAGGTAAGCCATCTGCTGTTGTTTTTCAATGATCTCATCTTTTGATGCTTTTTCTGCATCAGATAGTATCTGTAGCAGCCGAATGCCACTTGTACCATAAACGATAATGTAACAGAAAATACAGGTTAAAATTAAAAGTAGTATGTTATTTAAAGTATTTTTAATTGAGCTTTGCATAGAGGGCCTTTGTGCTTGTGAGGACAACTATTGACATTAGTATTACGATTCCTGAGAAAATAAACAATAAATTGTATACTGCTTGATAAGAGGAATCTGATGTCCCACAGTTTTTTTAGAAAAAATAAATCTTTTTTGTTGTTATTTTTTTCATATGTCTATCCAGAACAGAATAATCTATACGATGAAAAGCTGTTCGATTGGACGCACACGTGGGCTCAGGTGACACACCTGGTTAAAGAAAAGCACTACGATCCGCAACATCTTGAAAAAGCGCTGAATAAAGCCGTTGATACGTTTTTAAATACACTTGATCCTCACTCGAACTTTCTTGATCAAAAAACCTACAAAAGCATGATTGAATCAACTAGTGGCGAGTTTCATGGGATCGGTATTATTATTAATAATACACGCAAGCCGAAAGAAAAATTTTTGACCATTCTTGACACCTTGACCGACGGGCCTGCAGAAAAAAGCGGTATCAAACAGTATGACAAGATAGTAGAAATTGGTGGAACGTCGCTTGAAGGACTTACCACAGAAGAAGCAACAACGCTACTCAAAGGGCCAAAAGGGACTACGGTGACACTGAAGGTTTTACGGGAAGGGCTGACTGAGCTTTTAACATTCACCATTACGCGTGACATTATCAAAGAGCAGCAGTCACTCTGTTTTTATTTAAAACAGCAACATATGTATTATCTATCTTTGTCTATGTTTGCCGAAAATTCAGTCACGCAGCTTGAGCAGCTTTTGACCGCCATTAATAAAAATAATCAAAAAGGTCTTATTTTGGATCTGCGTAACAATTCCGGTGGTCTACTTACTTCTGCAATTGATATTGCGGGCCTTTTTCTGGACAAAGGAAGTACGGTTGTGAGCACAAAAAATGCGAAAAATGCTGTTGAGACCTATCAAACAAGCCGCGATCCCATTGCACAGCGTACGGTGCCTATTGTTGTTTTAATCAATAATTATACCGCATCGGCAGCAGAGATTCTTGCAGGATGTCTCAAAGCTCACGCAGACAAAAGTCACAAGAACAATCCGCTGCTTATTTTTATTGTAGGCACTCCGAGTTTTGGAAAAGGCTCGGTACAGGAGGTGATCCCGATTGGTCAGAATAGTGCTATTAAACTGACAACCGCACTCTATTTTTTACCGTTTGATATTCCTGTGCAAGGAATTGGCATTCTGCCCGACATTTTTGTTGAACGTCAAAGTCCGCCATCAGAACAGATGGCATGGCTCACGCAAAACTATGGACATGAAAGTAGCCTGGAAAACTATATCAAGCTTCCAGAACAAAAAAAGAAGAATGCTGAAAAAAAGAAGGAAAAAGAAGAAAATAATAAGTCTTCAGTTGAAAAAGAGACCAAAACACAACGATGGCAGGAGCGAGTACAGCAGATTTTGGAGCATGATAATCAGTTAAAAGAGGCAATTAACATTCTTTCGTTGGTCATTAACGCACAGAAGAATATGCCAGATTTTATTAAAAATCGCACCACTGCGTTGGCGTATGTTAGGCAGAATTATATCGCTGACAAACTACTTGAAACGGTCGAAATACCCTTGAAATAGGTCATTAACACTGGCTTGACCAGTTGCACAGATATTCAAAGGGCCCAACCATTTTTTCGCTGTTATTTGTCAGTCCAATCACAATACATCGATTTGCAAAGACAGCAGATGCTGATTGAAATGATGAGGCAAGCATGCGAACAGTATCTTCATGTTTTGTATACTCTTTTGAATAGGTTGAAAGCAGCTCCGCCTGATCGATGACAAGCACGGTTTTGTAAGGATTTTTATGCACGATCTGAATAATGTCGTTCCAGAGCTCTATTCCCGTGTTTGCCTGCAGTAATGAAACTGCTGATACGGCGACAATATCAAGATTCAAAAGATCTGCAGCGGCAGAGCATTTTTCAACGGAAAAACCGTTCTTCTTTTCAAGCATTGCCAACCGTACGGTGTCTGACTTATGTTTGCGCTGTGTGTTTATAAACTGTACGAACGGGTCATCTTGTGAAAGAGCAACAGTTGGTTTTTTGGTTGAAAAAAATCTATTAAATCTCTTTTTGTACCGATCTAGTCGGCCTATTTTTGAGATGGGTAGAATGTATTTTGAGCGCCCTATGCTCAAATAATTTTGTATTTGTTGTACAGCGGTATTCAGTGCAAAGGTGCTTAAAAAAATGGCTCCACCAAAAATTGCACCTAACCGTGCCAGATAAAAGGTATTTGGTTTGAAAAATTCAAAAAAACCAGCCTTCTGCAAACGGGCATACAGGCCATCGGTTGCTTCGTATGTCTTCTTTGCAACCTTATCAAGTACAATAGCTTTTTTTCTTTCATCGTTTCCGAACAGATCAGACAGGTCTTGAGGTACTATTTCTTTTAAAGTTGTTTGTAATGTTTCTTTTACACTAAGGAGTAATGTTTCGCGTAAAGGATCGATGATAATTTTTTCCATCTGGTCCTTGCCGACTACAGAAAGCTGATGTTCATGCTTAAGGCTAAGTGGCCAAAAAGCGTTGATTCCAGAACTTTCAAAAAAGGTATTGGTTGTTGGTTCCCAAAGCAGGACAACCGCACAAAACAGAAAAGCAGTCCCCTTATGCCGCGATGGGTTTAAAAAAATGGTACATAAGTTCATCACACGTCCTTTTTATGATCAAAGTGAAATCTCGTTTAAAATAAAACAGGCTTAAAATCTTAAAATGTAGCTTTACTATTAAGTTTTTCGAAAAAATAATTAAAGTCAATCTGAAAAATTAAACAATAGTGACTAGATCGACATATTCGAGAGCGATAAAATAAAGAGCTGAATATATTATTTCATTTTGAAAATAAATTATAACAAATGTCTTTATTTTGTATTTAAATTTGATATTTTTGAAAGAAAATATATAATCAAAACTATATTAAAAATATTTAAGCTAAAGGGTTATTATGAAAAAGTTGTTGTTATTTGGACTTATGACATGTGCGATGACTATCCAGGCAGAACCGGTTGTTGATAACGAAAATGAAGTTATTGCCAATGAAAAAGGTGACGAGCTTATGCAAAAACTTGAAGAGGCAATGAAATTAGCAGACGAGCTTAAAAATGCCAAAACAGTGGTCGGTGATACTGTATCAGCACAAGAACCATCAAAAAAAAGACTTGCAGCACGACTGTTGTTGCAAACAGCTGTACCATTGGTGCCATTTTTGGCATTGAAGGGCTACACAACCTTTAAGCGTTATCCATCTGATGACGATAAGTTCAATGCGCTTATGATTTCAGCTGGTATGACTTTGTTTGGTTGGGTAGAGCTTTTTAATCAAAATGTGAAAGATAGCTATGCGATTGCAAAATCATGCATGAGTGCAGATCAGACAGAAAGTCGTATAGCGCGATATGCAAAAAAAGTAGGCGCTGGAATTGCAGCTTTGGTGACGGCTAGTGTACCGGTTTTAATAAATGTTGCAGCATTGAAAAATCAAAAAATCTTTCGTTTTCTGCAGAAATGTTATGAATAGCAGTAATGTTGTGAATAGCTTAAAAATTGAGGATTAATATGAAAAAGTTACTTTTACTTGGGCTTATGACCTGCGCTATTGCTGGTCTGCACGCAGAGCCTCCGGTTACAGACCAAGGGCTTGAAAATAACACTAAAAAGGCAGAACTGCCATCAAGAAAAAGACTTGCAGCACGACTGGTAGGCCAAGCTGTTGCCATATTGTGTGGTAAGGTATTGTGGGAGATATCAAAAGAAGGTAGATGTTCTCCAGAAAATGAACGGTTATACAATCATTTATCGGGTTATTGTGGACTTGTATCGTTGCAGCTTTTGTATAAAAACTTTAAAGACGGTTATGTACGTGCAAAATCACTCATGAATGCAGACCAGACAGCTCATACGATGAGTTGCTATGCAAAAAAAATCATGCGCAGCGGTTGTAGCGTTAATTGCGGTGGGACTGTCATCAATGATAGGTTTTAAAATTGCGAATAAAATTGGTGGTTTATAAGATTTTGATTGCCGACTGCTTGTTATCTTAAAGAATTAAAAAAGTTTGCTTACGGTTATTTTTTTGATAGCATAATACTGTTATATCTAAATATTAATGCCTTATTTCTTTACAAATTTATATTATTTGGTGGTAGCATATGCAATTCATTTTCCAACGGTGCTGTTTTACTGTTTTGTTTTTGTTGTTTTGTGGTGTATCTGATGCATATCCATTGCATACCAAAGATACCGATGAAGTACTGAACGATCATGCTGATGCCTTAATTGACTTTTGTAGCAAACATATCGATGAATACTTGTTAAACGGTGTGCATATCGAGCCTGAAGGAGTGGCAGAGTTACTTAATAGACAAAACATTAATTTTTTAGACGTTTTTTTACACTGCTTGGACGCAGACCTAGTTCAATCAGTAGGAGCAAATTCAGACGTTGCTAAAAGAATAATATGTGAAAGAGTACAGCAAAGATATCATAAAAATGCGGCTTATCAAGAAAATTTCCCTTCATATCGTGAGCAATTTGATAGAAACTTGAAACAATATAAGAACGGATTTGCGGATGGTTCTAAAATTGAAACCGATTTTGCATGGTTTTTCCAAATGCGCATATTATTTGATCTTATTCGGGGATACGTTTGTGGTTCTTTTCAAAACCTTTTTTATAAATTTGGCTTTTCAAGAGGCCATCGAGAACGTATTTCAAAATTGAATGGGCCTGGTAAGCCAATGATGGTTGCGGATATTTTTAACTAACCGCATTGATTTTAAGTTATACGTCTTGAACTGGTTGTGACTAATCATACTCTAAGAAAACGTATTCATGAAAAAAATTGTGATATACTGAACGTATCTGTGATATAAAAAAGTGATATAAACAAAGCAAGATGGAATAAACATGAAATATCCAAGCGACGTAAGCGATAGTGAAAAGGGCCCATCTTAAATCTCTTCGTAAAGTTTCAGGACATTCAATCTATGAACTTTTTAAACAAAATATATCTATCAATTAATTTGACTTTGCTGTAAAATCTTTTTTCTGGTATATTTATGTATGGAAATTTTTTAAGAGTACATTCGAGCATATGAATCGATATACATGTTTGTTACTTTTGTCATTCTTGACTTTGCAATCGTTTTACACGTGTATTGCACAAGAAGTTGGTAGTTGCATAAGTGAAAAAGAATATAAAAACTTTAAACTCAATGGACTTATTGATCATCTTGAAAAAAAGAAGTTAAACTTAACCAAAGACCTTTTTTCAGAGATAGCTGATTGGCAAGAGATCTATTTTTTAAAAGAGGTTGCACAACTAATACAAAATATTTACGAGCTAAAAGAGCATAATAAAAAAACACGTAATCCGTTAGCAAGAAAATTTTCTGTAAATCGTCTGCCATGTGAATCTGAAAAGCATTTCATCCTTCCAAAGCCTGTACTTGATGAAGACTGCATTATATATGTTCCTGTGTATAATAAACATGGTAATATCGTAGATCATTGGCCAGAAGACTATGATAATGATCGTGAAAATGATGATACTAAAAAAAAAATGCGCACTATCAACAGTTGGCAAAAAACACATTAGATTTGCATAAAAAATTATTAAAACAGATACCTTGGGCGTATCGCATTACTATAGAAGAAAATCTTGAAGATATGCGCAGGAAACGAGCAGTTGAAACACAAATGATAGTGTGGCATGCTATTCAGTCAATTCAAAAAAAGCCATCAGTTTTTCAAGATACTTGTCAAACATTTCATGACATTCCTAAAGATAATAATTTTGAGGAAGCATATGCACAAAACTTTCTCAAAACCTTAAATGAATACGCAAAGGATGGACTTTGCATCAGATTTTTTCATATAAGGCCTGAAATCATAGTGGCCTATCATCATGGTAACCCTGATGAAAAAAGCTTTTTTAGCAAAAAAATTACTGAGATTATTTTTGAAAGGCAAAAGAAAAATAATGATATATTAAAAATAAGTATGCAAACGGGAGATAATGTGCTGCGATATAGGCCAATTGAGATTACAACAAAGGAAAAAATGTATTATCTAGATCAGGGCAACCCTTTTTCTTTATTGCCTCTTTCATTTCTATTTCCATTGACAATACCGGGTCATTTTTTTGTTAATAGTTTGTTTCAGTTAATCCCTTGGTGCTTCTATAATCGTTATGTAGAGCGAGATGATTGTGCTAATAAATATAAGGATTTTATCAATAAACATTTGAATAAAGTTTTTAAAGATGAACATTGTTATGAAATGGATTTTGGAAAAGATCACAATCATAAAAGAGTCGGATTTTATGTTTTTTCAATAAAAAAAAATAAATTCAATCAGGGGTACAGAAGAGGTCAAATAGCATTTTCCCCTTCAAAGCTTATTAAAAAAAAAATAGCATATAAAATAAAAACCAGGTCAAACAATAGGCTAAAAACTACTTTTATTATCACATCTCGCATTTTGATTACCTGTTTTGCTTCGTATTTTATTAATTCATTATTGAGAAACTGGTTCAGGAAATATTTTACCAAAATCAGTGTTTTGATGAAAGCGCAAATGCAATTGCCCCCTAAAAATATTTTTTAATAGAAAAATTATAGCGCTTTTCTTTTACAATTTCCATAAAAATCCTGTTCTTACAGCAGGACTTACGCATGAAAAAGTTAGTAAAAAAAAGGATAAATCTTGTATTCGCAATGATAATGCCTCCGAAAATATCGCTATCATGCGAAAATGGGCCCTCAATGTCATTCAAAAAATCAAAGATAAACCTGACCAATCCTTAAAAGGCATCACGCGCAAAAACTGCATGTCTTTTAAACATTTGATTAAATCTCTCAGTAAAATTTTTCATGCGTAAGCCCTGTTGAAGAATGGAAAAAAGTTTAATTTTTGTTTCATTTTGGTATATTTTTAATCATTACACCGAGCCGTTGGCGCATCATTTTTTACAACTTTGAATTTCTTTGCTGAGGTGCATATGAAATTGATTTTTGAATGCTGGCACGTTAGTCTTTTGTTTGTGTTTTTTTGTAGTGTATCTAATGCATATTCATTGCATGCACAGCGTGTCGATAAAGTACTGAACGATCATGCTGATGGCTTAATTGACTTTTGTAGTAAACATATTGATGAATACTTGTTAAGCTGTGTGGATACTGATCCTGAAGGATTGGCAGAGTTACTTGATAGAAAAAACATTAATTTTTCAGACGTTTTTTTACACTGCTTGCGCCCAAATTCAGTTCAATCAGTAGGAGCAAATTCAGACGTTGATGAAAGAAGAATGCGTGAAAGAGCACAGCAAAAATATCATAAAAATCAGGCCTATCAAGAAAATTTCCCTTCATATCATGAGCAATTTGATACAAACTTGAAACAATATAAGAACGGCTTTGCGGATGGTTGGAAATTTCAAGAAGGTCTATTAAGTTTTTTTAAGGATCTTGCTCTTATATATTATTATACTTCGTCAAAAAACCCTTTTTATAAATTTGGCTTTTCAAGAGGGCGTCGAGAACGTATTTTAAAATTGAAACGTAGACCTGGTAACCAAGTTTGGGCTTGGCTTACTCCACATTGATTTCAAATTATACGTCTTGACCTTGATGCGCTTGATCATACTCCAAAACTTCCTGATAGAGCTTCGGATTATCTTCTTTGAGTCTGTTCAAAACATAATCTCGTGCTTCTGGCGTCATATGATTACGGAACTCTGCTACCAGTTTAATTGCATTTTTATTAATAATGGTTATACCATCAATCGTGCGGCCTCCTCGATAAAACGAAGCCGCCTCGGTATCAATAAAATAGTACACATCATCTACCTGGGTTAGATTGTTCGGATCTTGAAAATCTTTATATCCTGTATATTTTAAAACTGTTTCAAACTCTTTTACTTGCTCAATAGTAAACTTGTGCTTTTGCTTTGCCTTAATATAATCAGCAAATACATCAGGAGCTGCTTCGCCAAATACGTCTACCTCGCTACTGACTAAAAATAGGTATTTTTGGGGGACCTTGAAATATTTAATGCCGTGTTTTACAAAAACGTTATTCATTTTTTCTGCATTAATAGCGCGTGAAGGGGGTAGAGTACTATCCTGGCTTTTCATAATCCATTTATTTTCCAGAGACTGGAACGTTGGTATAGTATCGTGTGTTCTGATATATTCATATAATTCATAGCTGGGCGGATAGCCAGCCAAGCTTTCTGCATGATTCTTTGATAAAAGTATTTGCTTTCCATCTAATGCTTGAAACTGAACTGTATCAAACTCACCAGGTAGCTTTGACGTTTCTTGTGCAAGCGATAGAAGAGTCCATCTATATTTATAATAGTCCCAATTCAACGAAAAGGATCGACAAATATTATTAAAACAGTCCGAAATCGGGGCAAACGATGAATAAATAGTATTATATAAGCTTAAAAACAGTAGTAATAGTATCGATGATCTCATTTTTAATCATTCATTTTTAAAATAACTAATGTTAAACTTTACATATATTTTAAAAAATCACAAGAAAAAACTATTTTAAAGTAAGAAAATTGATTAATTACAGGGTTTTTTGTCACTGTTTACTAGTAGAAAACAGTGACAAAAAACCTCTTTTCTGCTATCTTTTTTCATATAGGGTATCAGGTTGCTAAAAAAATTAGTAGTTTATAAGATTTTGGATTGTCGACTACTTGCTTACAAAAATAGTGACAAAAGTTTTTTTTATATTTATTCTTAAAAAGAATTTATATTTTTCAAGGTTTTAAATCATTTTATGAAACATCATATCTTTCTTGTTGTATTTAGTTTCCTTTTTACTGGATTGTGCACTGCACAAGCGCAAAAATCATGGTGGCAATTGGCATATGAAGAAGAACAATCAATAAGTGCACTGTTTGACGAGAATAAATTTGATCAAGCAGAGAAGGCATGCAGAAAAACAAGAGCAAAGTATAAAAATTATCCGGCCAATGCGCAACGTTACTTCTATTTAAACGAACATTTTAGGATTGATAATAAAGACAATAATGACATGCGTGCAATAAAGCTTTTAAAAGGTCTTATGCAGGATGCACAGTATGAGAAATACCAACACCAATGCTCATCAGAAATAGCTAGCGCAATTGATGAATGCAAAAAGTTCAGATCGATTATAGAGTTTGGTACTAATGCAATTGCAAAATTGATAATCGAAACATTAAAGTAGTAAATCTATTCATTCTGATGCTTTTTATCATACTCTAAAACTTCTTCATAGATCTTCGGATTATCTTCTTTGAGTCTGTTCAAAACATACTCTCGTGCTTCCGGGGTCATATGATTCCAGTACTGTGCTACTAAATTAATAGCATTTCTATTTTAAATTTTTTGTAAACCAAAGAATAAGTTCATCGTCTATGCAATATGTATTGCCAGGAATAACTGGCTGATAGTTATATGTAATACCATGGCCATCTGGAATATATCCATTTTTAATATATAATCTTTGTGCTGATCCATAACCGCCATCGGATCCTGCATATAATCCAACACCAATTCCAACAATATTACTGAACTCCTGAGCAATGTCTTCAGCTGTTTTTAGTAACGCAGAACCAATGCCTTGATTACGCATAGATGGTAAAACATTTAAATCACTAATTTCAGGAATCTGATTTGCTTCAAAATACGGGTATTCAGATTGCAGTTTGAGCGTAACGTATCCAATTGGCTTTTCTTTTGCAAAGGCAATTAAAAAATATCTTTGACCCTGTTTTTGTTCTTTAAAATAGTTTTGAAAAAGCTTTTCTGATTTTCTTATCTGTTCTTCTAAAAGTGCTTTTGAAAGACAAGGAATATCTATTTCAGAAGCACTTTTAATCATGAATGATTTATTTTTCATATGTAAACCTATTGCATCAAAGCTTCCCTGAAAAAATCAAGCTCTTCAAGCACCTTTCCTGCACCGTTTGCAACACAAAACAGTGGATTATCTGCAACGCGAACCGGCAAGCCTCCCGTTTCACGTGAAATAAGTTCAGTGAGCCCTGGCAGGAGTGATCCTCCACCGGCCATGGTGATGCCTCGCGTTACCAGATCTGAAGAAAGCTCAGGTGGCGTATTTTCAAGGGCCACGCGTACCACATCAACAATGCATGCAACCGTTTCAAGCAGCGCCTCGTTGACTTCAGCGCGTGTTAACGTGATGGTTTTGGGTACTCCAGTCACCAGATCACGCCCGCGCACAAGCACCTGATCTGCACGATCATCAGTGCCAAGCAGTGCTGAGCCGATCTCTATTTTTATGGTTTCTGCGGTCCGTTCGCCGATCAAAAGATTATATTTTCGTTTCACATACTGCACAATGGCCCGATCCATCTCGTCACCGCCAACACGTACCGAACGACAAAAAACGACAGACTTAAGTGAAATAACTGCAACTTCGGTGGTGCCACCGCCGATGTCGACTATCAGGTTACCCGACGGTTCTTGCACCGGCAGCCCCGCGCCAATCGCTGCGGCCATCGGTTCCATAATCGTATACACTTCACGTGCACCAGCTTGACGTGCCGACTCTTCAATTGCCCGTTTTTCAACCTGTGTAATGCCGGACGGAACGCCAACGATCATGCGTGGACGAATGAGCGTGTGACGATCATTGTGAACTGCACGAATAAAATAACGAAGCATACTTTCGGTCAGTTCAAAATCAGCAATAACACCGTCACGCAACGGCCGAACGGCGATAATATTTTCTGGAGTTTTGCCAAGCATATCTTTTGCCAAGCGTCCTGCGGCAAGTACCTGTTTGGTATGAGCTCTGACGGCAACCACGGTTGGCTCGTTTAACAGTATTCCTCGATTGCGTGCATACACGACGGTGTTGGCAGTTCCCAAATCTATGGCCATATCATTTGAAAAAATCGAAAACCAACCTCTTTTTTTTCTTGTCCAAAAATCAACTTTAAATGCTGGCAAAAACTTCATACGCTTTCCTTTTTTATGTGTTACTTTGTGTGTGTATTATTTCAATTTTTTAAAAAGAGCAGTCAACCCCTACCATTACATGGTGTGTTTTTGCAACACGCTTTGCCACAAAAAAATCGGTCGGGATATCCCACTTGAACTTTACGATTGGAATGGCAGGGTCATCAAACTGGTCGCCACTTGCATCATAAAATACCTGCACCGACACATAATCAGATCCCCAGCCTGACGTTTTTTGCATCTGTTCAAGCGTAACCGGAACATGTTTTTCTACCCGTCGATCTGTAAAATGATCCTGTTGATGATACGTTAATGTATAACTGACCGTAACACCCAACCCTCCACGCAGCCGTCCTACCACAAATGACGGACAGAAAAGAACGGTAATTCCTGGATCAAAATGCACTTGACCTACTGCTGCACCAAATGGGGTTGGTTCATTCAAAACAGGCAGGCGACGATCGACTACTTTTGAAAATCGTTTTGAAACCTGCAAGTATACCTGAATCCAGAGATCCTCTTTTAATACAAAACGGTTGTCTGTCGCAAGGTACATGCCCCATAACTTTTCGCTTCCCTGCATGATGGTTGCAGGAGCTGCAGTTTCTGTATGCAAGGTTGGCGGAAACGTAAGTCCGATAATACCGTTGAGTGAAAAACTGCGCATTTTAAACATTCGTTCCCACATTGATCCAAAGGCAATATGAATCTCTGCTTCTTGCAGACCAACTCGCGTACTGCTTTCCTGCTTTATACCCATTCTGTCAAACAGTAATCGCCTTTGTTGATCAAGCTCATCATAGATTGAATCGGTTGCTGCAAATTTCAGATTATCCAGCATAAATGAAAATTCAGTATGTACACGCGTACACAGCACAGAACCTCCCACTGAAATTTCTGGAACTAGTGGATAGGAAGTGGCACAGGAGATTCCCTGCATTTTGACTTTGCCATCAACAAAACAGGGGATTGATTTGTCTTGAAAATAGCTGCGTAACGGATTTGAACCGGAAACTTTTGCCCATGCACGTGATAATACACCAAGATCTAAAGTACCGTAAAATTCTGGCAATGCACACTGACGATCTGCGGTATTGTATGCCGATGTTGCAGAAGCAAAGTGCACTGCAGAGGCAATATACGCATTTTTATGCTCTGGCACAATATAGGGCGTTGAAAGTAGCGGGATAAACCTGTTATCACCAGCTTTTGCAAAAAGATTAGATGTAAAATTTATAACAATAAAACTGAGGTAAAAAATTAAAAACACAACAACACCCTTTTGATGCAACATACACACTCACTACAAAGGATACAAAATACGTATGATTTTGCAAAGTTCATTTTTATGCATTATATTTATGCTATTCAATTGTCAATATACGCAATCTTTTTAAATATCAAAACTGTCAATGAGATTAAAATTACTTAAATCTGTAGCTTTTGTTTTGTTATTGTTTGCAACGGTATACCCGTTATTTGGCATGGAGCTTTCAACAGAAGTGTTAATTCAGAATAAAAAACCATTTGATAGTGAGCTTATTATAAGCACATTAGCCGAATTTGATAATCACGAATGTTTTGGACATGTCAAGCGGTTTCCAGTTATATTTGGTAGTCAACAAAAGATTCAAACCTCTCAAACAAACCAGATTTTAAAAAAGACAATCTATTTTTCGCAAATGGTCAAAGAGATTGATAGTATTGAAGAACTATTTTTGAATGATAGTTATGGGCAAGCAATAAAAAGTCAGTGCCTTGAAGAGATCAAAACTGAGTATAAAACTTTTTTAGACAGTACGGCAAAGACTATTAACTCAGTTGATCCATTGTTGCGGTATTGGATATCAATCACTAAGCAGCCAAAAGATCGATTACTCGATACCAATAAATTCTTTGATGATTTTACAGTCAAACATCAGCTGTTTACTTTGTCTGATTTCCAGACTTTACAAGCATCATTTCCTAAATTTGAAAGGCAACATGTACTAGTAGAAAAAAACAGTTTGCTGATTTCACATGTTTTTCCTTGGTTGCAAGAACATGGACTACGGCTCATTGAATGGCATAAACTGAATACAGAAGGCTCTCCATTGTTACATCAAATTTGGAATTCTTGTCCCTGTTTTATAGAAAAAAAAGATGAATATCAAGAAACGAGTTTGTATTCGGCTGTATTTGCACGTGATTTAAAAGAACATAGAGAATTGTATGGGATTGATTCAGGTCCTTTGCTAGATTTTGATAAGGATAATAATGAAAAAGATATTAAAGATTTTTTTGAAAAAATAGCTTTTAACATTCAAGAAAAAGAATCGATTTTAGATACTTTTTTTTCACGATGTGATAATGCCTTTAGTATACGAGGTTGGACGACAAACACTACTGAACTTAAATATTGGGGATCTTGCTTTGCAAGAAAAATGGTAAAGGCTGCTAAGATGCATGATCACATAGAAAATTTTTTTAGTCCCAAAAACGATTTTTGGCGATTTTTACCTACACAACAAGAGCTATTGAAAAACGCCTCAATTTTTCCTAAAACATTTGAAAAGTTTTTGCCAAAAATACGAACGCTTAATGGTCTTTTAGAAAAACATTTTATGTTCTCGCTGAATGAAGGTTGTATATTTTTTGATCTATGCTTGAGGAATAAAATCAAACAAGAACTGTTTTGGGCCCAGATGCATCTGTTGTCTGAGCAACAAACAATATCAATGTCTTCTATTAATAGATTAAAAACTTATGAGGAATATCTAGTATTTCTTAAAAATGATAAAGTAAATGAACTAATGGCTTATCAAAAAAATTTTTTAAAAGAATTAAGAGATCAAAAAAGCATTATACAAAAAATATATCCAAAACTTTCTGATTTTTTGCTTAAATTGCAAACAAGTTTACAAACTACATATTCTAAAATAAATGGAGATGAACATCAGTATTTTTTGGCAATAAGTAAGCTTTTGATGTTAAAAGTAGATTCTTTTGTTAGAAAAATCCCAATAGAAGATCAAATTATGAATAATTTGATTTACAATATAAGTCAGATCCCATTGATTATGATATATCGTGATGGACGCTGTGAAAAATATTCCTCGATCGAACAGAATAACAAACTATTAACGACAAAAAAAAATCTTTTTTTGAGCTTATTCAAAATTATGAGACCTTTTTGCTTCCAGAGATTGCTGAAATCAGGCTGCGTTTACACGCAATTGCATTACATCGCAACGATGATGATGTTGAAATTTATGAAATATTTCAGTTATTGGAAGATTTGAGAAAAAAAGTTAATTCTTCAGATGAATCATTTTTTCAACAAAAACAGCTACTTTTTCAAAATGCACTTGCAGTATTAGATAAATTTAAATTTAATAATGCTATTAATTCAATTGATATATGTGTGGAATTTGAAAACCGAGCTCCATTTTTTTTAGTAGATCAGAACGATCCTGTTATACAAAGTATCAAAAAAGCTGGAAAGGAATGCTGTAAAGAGGTGTTCATTATTGAACATATAGTGCCTTTACTGGAAAAAATTTCTGAATTTCAGCATACGAATAGGAGGTTGGGATATCTTTTTACGAATGCTTTGAATAGCTCAAATGGTCAGGTAATACATTCTATAGATGATTTAAAAAATGTAGAATGGCTGTTAACTGAACATGCTACAAAAAATCTGCAAAATGAGCTAGTCTTATACAATTCAGTTTTTCAATTAGCAAAGCCTTGTTTATTTCGTTTGAGTGACACAAAAGAAGATTTTGAAAATGAGCTTTTGAAAATCAACGATTATTATACACAGTTTAAAAATAATTTCGGAGAGCTTAAAAAATTTAATCAATCAATGTGTAAAATATTAAATAGTACGTATATACAGAAAGAAAATGAGGCAGAACTTTTTCAGTTTGCAGAAATTTTTCCATTAATAACAGATAAAATAATAAAGAACCTAACAGATTATAATCCTGAAAAATTAAGCATTGATGAAATAATAGAAATAATGGAACGCATGAAAAAACTAGATATAACAGTGTTTTCAATGAGGATCAAATTAACAATAATATTGTTGCTAACTTGTTTAACAACAGTAGCAGTGAGGTTTGCCTTACAAAACAATGAAGAAATTTCCTATTGAGTATAGAAGGTCACACTCCAACCGCTAAAACCATGTAACATTTTACAAATGGTGACGGATCTTTTATTATAAATAAAATAGCACTATTTTATATCAAAATGACATTGGACTTATGAGTATTAAAACAAAAGACCTCAAAAACTTTACGCCTGATAAAATTAGAAATTTTTCAATTATTGCACACATCGACCATGGAAAATCAACGTTGTCCGACCGATTACTTGAAATCACAGGAACACTAAGTGATCGTGAAAAAAAGGATCAGTTTCTAGACAAACTGCAGGTTGAACGAGAACGTGGTATCACAGTCAAAGCGCAGACGGCTTCAATGTTTTACGCGTATGAAGGGCAGACATATCTTTTAAACCTTATTGATACCCCTGGCCATGTTGATTTCAATTATGAGGTTTCACGTTCATTGTATGCATGCCAAGGTGCGTTGCTGCTTGTTGATGCTTCGCAGGGAGTTGAAGCACAAACGTTGGCCAATTTTTATCTGGCATTTGATCAAAACCTTGAAATTATTCCTGTTATTAATAAAATTGATTTGCCAACAGCAGATCCTGAGCGCGTAGAGCATCAGATTGAAAAGCTTTTTGATTTTACTAGCATGCAGGTTGTCAGAGCATCCGCAAAAGCAAAAATAGGCATTGATACTATTTTGCAGGCAGTGGTCAAACGAATACCACAACCTCAAAGCTCGCTTGAACTACCATTCAAAGCGCTATTATTCGATTCATGGTTTGATGAATACCGAGGTGTTATCTGTCTGATCGCGTTAAAAGATGGTTCTTTGAAAAAAGGTGACATTGTTGGCTTTGCGCAGGCTGATGTGGAACACGAAGTACTGGAAATCGGTTTGATGTATCCTGACCCTGTACCTGTTGATGGTCTGTACGCAGGCCAGGTTGGCTATATTATTACAGGTATGAAGTCGGTCCGAGAAGCACGCATTGGAGATACGGTGTTCCATCCCAAAAAACCGGTCATTCCATTTCCTGGTTTTAAACCTGCAAAACCGGTCGTATTTGCGGGACTGTATCCGGTTGAGAGTAATGAATTTGAACAGTTGCGCGAAGCAATAGAAAAATTAACCTTAAATGATGCAAGTGTAACCGTTGAAAAGAAGACATCAGCTGCACTTGGACTCGGTTTTCGTTGTGGCTTTTTGGGCCTTTTGCATATGGATGTATTCAGACAACGACTTGAACAGGAGTATGGCCTGGTTGTTATTCCAACGGCACCAAGTGTGCTGTACAAAGTCCAGCTGTATGATGGCACAACGGTTAACGTTGAAAGTCCAGCGGAATTTCCAGAGCCACAAAAAATTGCTGCTATTTTTGAGCCGATGATCGATGTGACGATTATTGTTCCACAAACCTATCTGGGTTCACTTTTGACGCTCTGCCAGGACAAGCGTGGTGAACAGAAAGACCTAACGTTTATTGATGATCAACGCGTAATGCTTAAATACAAGCTTCCATTAACTGAGGTTGCAACCGATTTTTATGATCAGCTGAAATCGGTTAGTTCAGGGTACGCAAGCTTTGATTATGAAGAGGCGGGATATCAGGAATCGGACTTGGTAAAAATGGATATCTTAATCAATGGCAAGCCGGTTGATGCATTGTCGGTCATCGTCCATAACGATAAAGCCTATTTTACAGGCAGAATTTTGGTTGAAAAACTGAAAGATAAGATTCCTCGACAGTTATTTGAAGTTGTTTTGCAAGCAGCAATTGGCGCAAAAATCATAGCACGTGAGCGTGTTGCTCCATTACGTAAAGATGTTACTGCAAAATGTTACGGCGGTGATATTTCACGAAAACGAAAACTGCTTGAAAAACAGAAAGAAGGCAAAAAGAAAATGAAACAGGTAGGCAATGTTGAAATTCCACAAGAAGCATTCCTGGCCATTCTTACAAAAAAATAAACGGAGTTTTACATGTCACAAGCTCGTATGAATGACAGTTCAGATACGATGATTTTTACTGGAAATATCTATATTTTCCATACCTTTGATGTTGGCGATGATGTTGATCTTTTGGCAGTTTCAAAGATGCATACCGTCGTACCAATTACCCATAAAGCAAAGCATTTTAAACATCATCATGCACCGCTTGCCATAGAATTAAAAAATAAAAAGACATCTACGTACTTTTCAATGTGCAAAGTTCATAATTTTGGCGGCATCTGTTTAACCTATAAAATAGGTTTTCAGGATACCTTGAAAAACTTAAAAAAAAGTTATGAACAGATTGTGAATGCGCATTATGACAAAAGTTTGCAAGATGCACTTGCTATTTTCAAAGCAATTGAACCAGCAATTTCACAGCCAACCTTTGCAAAGGCGCGTTCTTCTTACAGCACCTTGCAGATAGATCCTCATCCACAGGTTAAAGATCTCAAGGAGTTACAAAAAATATATGGTGATACGATTGCAAGTATGCTCAGGCTTGAAACAGAAACGCTTTCTGAATATCAGATATCAGAGATCTGGGAGTCCGCAATTGGCTATTATCGTGAGGAGTTGATGGTCATTGATGCGGATAGTTCTTTTATTTATACGAAAGATTATTTGGATATCATCGACCTTTTTGAATTTGGCGCCATACACCATCTGGAGCTTCGTTTTTTTGATCGTGTGTTAGATGAAAAGCTGAATGAGATCTATGAAGGTAAAGTAAAGCAGACGACGTGGGCATCATATATGCCATTTTATACGATGTTTTCAGATGATCCTATTGAAAAATTGTGGAAAATGAAGGTTGATATTTCTGTAATTACTGAACGGCTTGAAAGTAGTATTAAGATTGCAAATGAAAAATACCTTTCTGAGATTCACCAACTATTGACAGAACATATGGAAATTAAACAGTGGCAGGAGAGTATCGATCGAAAGCTAAAAATTATCGAGTCGGTTCAAGCAAGCCATCAGCACAAAATTGAAACAAATCGCGAAGATATGATCTCTATTTTAATCACGATTTTAATTTTTATTGAACTCGTCATTGGGATTTTAAACTATTTTGGAAAATAGAGTGAATGACATTAAGACTGATTTGCTCAAACTGTTGGTTGAAATAAAATAAACATACAGCAAAAAGAGAAGTGAGAGCATAAAAGTATAATGGTGGGACTGCTGAAATACTATTTTTTAACAGGTTGAATAAGAATACGAATCTTTTATCTGATGGTTGAATGTTTTGATTTTTTTTCTCGATTGGTGCGATTGGGTCGTTATCTGGATTGACTGTGTTTGGTGTTGAGTTCGTCTCAGCTTCAATCTCTACTGTTTTACTTATCTGCCTTGTGCGATCTTCTCTTGCGAGGTTTATAGCTGTCTGTTCTTTTTGTTTGCGTATTTGTTGAATTTCGTCTAGACAACTTACATCTTGCTCGTATTGCCATTTCAACCTTAATGCGTTTTCTCTTGCTTTGCGCTCTTCTCCTTCCTCTTTTAATGCATTCTTTTCAGCTACTGACCTTCCATAATCTCCATCGAAGCTGGCGAGTTTTTCAAGGTATCTTTCACATTCTTTTGCAGAAATTTCAATATGAAATTCTAATAACTCTTCTTTGGCATTTTCAATGAGTGGAGTATTGTGGTTTTCAAAAAGTTCATTTATCTCTTTTTTCGCAGTCTGGATAACGGGTTGGAATGTTTTAGAACTGTCTGTTTTTTCAGATGTAAGTGTGCACCACTCAATGATCTGATCAAATGATTCATATAAAAATTCTTTAATATTGGCAAGTCCATCAATGGTCAAACAGTTTGCTTTGGGGTTCTTTAAGATAGCATGCCAAGTCAGATACCGTGTTTTTGCCTCTTGACTAACCTTAAGCCAATCTAAAAAAGTAAGTAGTTTTTCAAAGAATTCTTTAAAAATCTTACAATCTTCTAAAGCTACTTTTACCTTATTGAACTGTTCTTTGTTGTATGGTGCTGGTAAAGAAGCTATCTCATTTTCACAATCTTTTCCTGTGTAATTTTTAGAATGAAATGAATATAAAAAACTGATAAGTTTTCTTCGCAAAAACATAACGCCAATAAAATGATCTGCTTTTATGTAACCTTTAATATCATCCCCAAAGAAGGTTTTCATTGTTTGATTGAGTTGATATTGGTCAGTAAGCATATTGTTAAAAGCATCTGTTTGCGATAGTGCATTTTGAATACTTTTTAAAGTACTATAAAATTCTTTAATTTTCGATGGTGTGGGATTGAAACAATTATGAAGATTGTGCTCTTGATGACCAGTTACTTGCACAATTAGGTCTTCTTTAAATAAGTGTTTCAAAGCAGTTAAAATAGAACGTGCATATGCTTGATCATCTATTTCTGGAAATAGTATCTGCATTGTATTAAAAGCCTTTTTTAACTCCAAATACTTTTTTTCTTCAGAATTCAATTCATTAACTATTTTTTCGCTGTGATGGTGTAAATTAGCATAATATTCTGTCTGATAGGTATCATTTTCAAAATAAGCAGCTCTAAAAGAAGAGTCAGTTGGTTTATGCTTTGGTTGATTAGTAATTGTTTCATCTGGAGATCGTATCAATGCATTTATCTCCATCCAGTTCTTAAATTGTTTTAAATTCCATTTAAAAACATCTATCTTATGATCATTAATAACTATTTCTTGGCTAGGATTGCCAGGTAATCCAAAATCGTTTCCTTTTGCTGCCATGCAGTAAAAATAAAGTAACCTGAACTGGTCTAAAGTCGATAAGGATGGTAAAATCTCATAACGCTGCTCATAGCCTAGTGACTTATTTACACTGTTCACGTATTCAATCATTGATGCTAGACGTGACATAAAAGTAAAACCTTTTATCTCTTTTTTCAATAAATTCACTTCATCTAATGCCTCTTGTAATGGTTCAGAAAAAACATAGAAAGCACATGCGAATGAAAACTGAATTAAACTTCTTTTTAAATTCGCAATATTATTATTATCTGAAAACCATAATAGTATATCTTTGAAAGGTTTTTGCGTGTCAAATGCAAAAAAACCAAACTTTTCATAAAAAGACTCGTGTCTACAAAACCTATATAAGCCAAAATTCAATACGGTAGAAGAACAAGGCATTAAAACCTCTTCCATTTCGACCACATAGTTAAAAATAGTGATTAATTCTTTGCTCATTTTTCTGTAAAGTGTTTCACTTGGGAGAGTTTCATCACATGACCATTGACCAAAACTGATTTTGCACGAGATTTCTATATCTTTTTTTACTCTAAAGAACCTATCATGTGCGTACTGTTCAAATTCATAAGCAGCATTTTTAGGTTTAAAATCTGTAAGTTGTTTTTTTAATGATTTATATGATTCAATAGTTTTATTCGTTATTTTTTCACGGTTCAGCCAGCTTCTTAGTGCTATTACTTCACTTTCAAGTCCCGTTTCAAAATGTAAACCATAATGGGTTTGAATTTTATTTGCATATGATGTTTGTGATGAAATAAGGTCTGTGGTTATTCTTCTTAATGCAATATTTTTTAATGGTTCTACTGCATGTAAAAAAATGGTTTGAAACAGTGCAAAGATGATAAAAACAGAAATTCTGACCATCTAAATTAAAACTTTTTATAAAATATATCTTTAAACAATATCAAAATAATTTAAAAAAAGCTATTAATATCTCATCTGAAAAATCAAAGGTGCTGCTTAAAAAATGGATCGACATTTTTTTAACCTTATTATATACTTTCTCAAAAATCTAAAACTATTCTGGAGCATGCATGTCAGGTCATAATAAATGGTCACAAATAAAACATAAAAAAGCAAAAGAAGATGGAAAAAAAGCAAAGGCTTTTACGCGTTTGATTAAAGAAATCACCGTATCGGCAAAGCATGGCGGTGGTGATCCAGCTCACAATCCTGGGTTGCGTTTTTTATTAGAACAGGCAAAAGCAATTAATATGCCGTTAGAAAATGCAACACGGGCGATTAAAAGGGGAACGGGAGAGTTGCCCGGTGTACATTACGAACCGTTTGTCTATGAAGGACATGCAAAACATGGTATTGCAATTATGGTCGATACGCTTTCTGATAATCGTAATCGTACCGTTGCTGAGCTTCGTCATATTTTTTCATCCCATGGTGGACATCTGGGCGAAGCGGGATCTGTTGCATGGATGTTTGATCATTATGGCTGTATACGAATTGTTGGAAAGGTTTCAGTCGATCTGTTACTAGAACAGTTACTTGAGTTTGATATTGTTGACATCAAACCTTCTGATCATGATACATTAGTTATCTGCAGCATGAAAGCACTTGATCATGTCCGCAATGCATTAAAACAAAAAGGATATGAAATTGAATCTGCACAGTTTGAATGGATTGCAAAAAATTCCGTTGAACTTTCAGAAGATGAGGCAGCCAGTGTTATTGATCTGCTTAATGAACTTGAAGAGCATGATGATGTACAAAATGTTTATACGACGTTGGGATAAAGGATAGTATGATTCAAAGTATGACCGGATTTGCCGTTGCAAATAAGCTAATCACAACTGCTCAAGGAAAAGCAACGATATCATTAAGTTTAAAGTCGCTTAATGGACGATTTTTCGAACTTAACTGTAGAATTCCTTCAGCGTTATCATACCTTGAAACGGTTATACTTAAAAAATTAAAAGAAAAATTAAAACGTGGTCATGTACATCTTATCGGTTCGATTTCGAATATCGATATTTTACAAGGTTCTATTGAACCATCTTTAAATACGATTCAAAATTACATGAAAGCGATTACTGTTATTAAAAAAGAGTGTAACATTGATCAACCGATTGCGCTTGAACATATCTTACGGCTTCCGAATGTTTTTAATACCCCAGAACAGCTTGCAGACGAAGTGATTGCAGAATCCTTTTTGGCAATTGTCGATGAACTTGCAGATAAAGTGATTGCATCAAGAATCAAAGAAGGATCAACAATACAACAGGACTTTCATACACGTATACAAAATATGCATCTCTTCATTCGTGCTATTGAAACACAGGCGGCCGATTTTGTTGAACGAACAAAAGAACAGATACAGAAAAATCTTCTTGAAATAAAGGAAGCACCCACAGAAGCAAATGATGTGCAAAAAAATGCGCTGTATTCACTGCTTGATAAAATTGACATTCATGAAGAGATAAGTCGGTTTAAAAGTCATCTGCATAATCTTGAAAATCAGCTCATTGCAAGCCAGGTAGAAAAAGGTAAAGTGCTTGATTTTATTTTGCAAGAATTAGTACGAGAGACAAATACGATGAATGCAAAATGTTCAGATGCGACCATTGCAAAATATGCTATCGATGCAAAAGTTGAAATTGAAAAGATGCGGGAGCAAGTTCAAAATATTGTTTGAAGGAAAAACAATTATAGATCTTAGAGATACATTATTCATCATCTAAGATCTATAATTATTTTTGCAATCTATTTATAAATATTTTAAGCTTTTTTATTTAAAAGTCTAAGCAAAAAACCTCCATTTACTAATCCGGCAAATGGATTTATGCCTTTAAATATATTTTTATCTCTTACTACTGATTTAGCATAGGTTTTCATAGTTTCTTGCAGATCATTTTCCTCAGGATATGCATTACGTATAATATTTTCAACCTTTTTCTGAAATGTTTCTTTAACAGTATCAGGCCATTCATTTGACCATTCCGCTGTGGATAGGTCCATTTTACCTAAATCTTGTTCTGTATCATGTAAAGCTTGAAGTAAAATAGTCTGTATAGCGTCAGAAACTTCCAGTTCTGCCATTTGTTGTTTTAACTCAATAGGTAGATTAGTACTATATAAATGCATTTCTGTATTTAAGGCGATTCGATCATGCAACTCGTTTAAAGCTTTAGGACCTATTTTTCCAAGACGTTTTGAAACTTGTGCTGAAACTACTTGACCAGCCATCGGAACACTAGTTTCAAGTAGCCATCCCACCATAGCAACTCCACCTGATAGTGCGCCAGTCAAAACTGTATTGCCGGATAAAGCATCATGCTGTAAATGTTCATTAGTAGCACTGTATGATAGTATACGTTTTACATCAAGAGGCAATCTGGAAACCGTAGTACCATCAAATTGTTTTGGTAATTCAACATGCAACCCATCTTCATGCTGATTAAAAATAATTGGTCCATTGGGATTTGCTGATTGAGCATTTTTAATAGATACAATATTAGGTATTGGTTTTTCAGAAATGGTTGGCGCAAAAATTTCAAAATAACATTTTAATTTTCCTTCTGGATCGATCTCATGATCTATGATTGGACTTATATTTTTCGGTAAAACCCTAGCCATTCCGTCTTTATATTTAAATTTATCTGGATCTGTATTGTTAGAAAAATTTTCTAACTGTTCAACGATTTCATCAGCTTTTTCCCTATCAATGCCATGTTCTCGTAGGCATAGATATTTACCATGCTTACTTATTTTTGAAAAGTCATTAATATTAGTAGCTGCTGCATATGTTGTTGCAATTTTTGGTGGATGTGATCTAGTAGCAGTTGCAATAACATGTTCGATTGTATTTGACACTATTTCAGGAGTAAGTTCCTTAGTAGTTGGGTATTGTGTATCAATTTTCGTTAACATATTCTGTGCCATTGGCGTATATATATTGGCATCATAATGTATCATACGTTTTTTGGGATTGACAATAGAGGTTTTTTTGCCCTCAGTAAGCCCTTTCATCATTCCGTTTAATGTAAAAGGAAAAGCTATATTCAAGAGTAATAAACTAATAATAATTAACATAGTGCTCCTCATATAGAAATACATAAAATTAAAGTTTTGGGATCAAAATATATAATGAAACAAAATATACAAAAAAAGATAAATATTAATTTTTATATTATGAAATATTCATTTAAAAACTCCTGAAAGTAAGACTAAACTTATGCCAACATCATATCGCACCAAAAAAAACGAAAAAATTAAAATAAAGCCATCCTAACTGCAGACAGCAATAGGTGAATGTAAAAAGGTTGATCGAGATGAGCATGACTGCAACATGTGATTAAATTACAAAACAATTTATCACGCTTTATTTTTTATTCGGATTTTGAAGTTCATTTTTATAACGTAAAGCCAAGTTATACATAGGATCTTTGCCGTTACCATAAGCTTCAAAAGTTTTATTTACTGCATCTGTGATTAATTTTTGATCTTTCGATGCATTTTGTGGGCACGGTACCTTTATGTTGGACAAAGGAAGCTCGAGTTTTACTTCTGTTATAGGTGTTCTTGTTAAGCGTAAATAGGTACTGCTAGATAGCGTCCTTCTTAACAATCCAGACAATCCAGCACCAAAATTCATGGGAGTGCAGCTTTGAAAATATCCTAAAAATATCATTAATTTTACAATAAACTGCATTATCTACCTTTCAAAAAGCATTTTTTAAATCTTAACGAATTGTTAATGTAAGAATCTTAATAAAGATAACTTTACAGTAATTCTATAAAAAAGTCAAAAATATACGTATAAAAAGATTTTATTTTGTAAAAATTAAAACATAACTTTACTGTAATGTTTCCACGTTATTCGGTTCTGTTTCAGTTGCAGCAACCTTTTTTGTCTGCTTTTTTTTAATCCAGAGCCAACTTGCAATTCCGACGGTCGCTGCCGCAAAACCCATTAGCACAGTTTTTAAAATCTGTCCATCGGTAAAACGGCTTGAAATCGTTGTATTATGAACATTTTTAATGCCCAACATGAGGGTTGCAAGAATTGCAAATGGTTTTTCGAAAAAATACTGTTTTGAAAACCAATATTCAGCAACGGTCGGTCTATTGTGACAAAAACCAGGATTAGCGGATGGCGATGCAAGAATCAATGGGGCTCTGTCAAAAGGATCTAAACCAATTAACTGAGCAGCCGCTTTTTTTGAAATTCCCAACTCTTTGGCTTTTTGTTCAACAATGTTAATGATAGGATCAGTCAAGGTTTCATTGATACTGTTAAACTTTTGGAATAACTGTTCTTTATAATCAATGACTGATAACGTAGGTAGCTTTTTTGAGATCGCATTCTGTAGGGATTCGACAAAATAGGCATATCCTTCATCGGGGTCAAGCCCAAACTGTTCAATTAACTGGTGGTTTTCTGAACCAAGTACATAAGAGTTATCTGGAAACTGTGGATACGTCTGTTCGAATGATGCATTTTTGTTAGCCATCTCTAATGCAAGCTTGATCGAAGATTCATACAGGTGCACATAAAAAAGTGAATTTATGTTTGCAAAATAAAATTATTTTGATATATTCTCAATTAGTTTAATTTTTTAACACGAGGGCTTTGCAGATGAAAAAATTGAAAATAATGTTCTCTCTTTTGATGATCGTTAACGCTATCAAACCAATGGATTATTTGCAAATGACTTATGCTTATGGTCTAGTTGCTGCTCTTTTTTCTCAAGCACACTTAATTACTCAAGCGGAACAAGCTGGAGAACCTCGTTTATTGCTTGTTTTTGCTGAAAATGCGCTTGATACGAAAACAGTTCGCGCAGGTCTTTATAAAATTATTATTGATACATGTGCAGCCAATGGGCAGATTTCAGAAGAGAAACTTTTTCAGTTTAATCCTGCAGAAGCAGTTGTTGAAAATACCCTCAAGCCAGCTTTAGATAAAATGGAAACAGCGAAAAAATTGCGGCTCGTTTCAAAAGAGTTAGAGCATATGATAGATATAAAAGATGTATATGCATTGGAAAGAGAAGCTTTAAAAATAAAGTTGTTGCCGCACTTTGTTGCGAATCTTGCTAATTGGCAACCTGCAGGTATAGAAAATATTAAAGGTCAAAACATACCATTGAAATATGCAACATATAACTTTTTTTTGATTCCTTTAGAGACAGTGAACCTGTTGAATAAGTATTATAGTATGATGTACCAAAAAAAATATATGAAGCAGTTAATAAACGAAAATGAACCAAATTTAAAGCTTGAAGACGCTTTTTTAAAGTTGAATAATGTATTATTCTGTATGTCTACCATGGCTATTCAGTGTGATCCTGTTTGTAGTGCAAGAATTTATTTTGAGCAAAATGAGAATGATAGAACAAGTATGTTTAAAGATCTTACATTTTCTCATACGATATTTACAAAGCTTTCACTTTTTTTATTTGCTGATCATAATAAGGGTCAGAGAGGATTATTACCTTGCAATGTTTTTTTGAGGCAAAATGAAAATGATATGCAAAGTAATATTCGTGAATTATTGAAAGATAGAACAAAGGTTTTTAAGACATTCAATTCGATTAAACTGTTTACTGTGGGAACTGTTGATCAAAAATGTTCTGATAGCCCTACGTTGAAATTTGGAGATTGCATTGTACAAAAGGGAGCTCTCGGAAGTTCGTATCAATTGACGTTTCAAGAAGCGGTATTTGATGACCCGAAAGTTGACAATATACATTCCATTCAAATTGTGCCTTGGCAGCCGAATAGAGAGAAAATAGTAAGTAGAGTGAAATTCACAGAAATTAAAGCTGATAAAGATACGGTTGAAAAATTTATGAATTCTTAACAAAGTTCTCAATTAGTTTATTTTCTTGATACGAAAGCATTGCAAATGAATAAATTTAAAATACTTTTATCTTTTCTCACTATGGTCAATGGTACTAGATCAATGGATTTTTCAGGAATGAAATATGCTGACAATCTGGTAGCTACCCATTTTTCTCAAACAACTCTAATAACTCAAGCAGAATCAACTGGCGATTCGCGTTTATTGCTTGTCTTTGCTGAAAACGCGCTAGATCCGAAAATACTTTGCGCAGGTCTTTATAAAATTGTTGTGGATACCTGTACAGTTGATGGGCACATTTCGGGATTAAAACTCTGTCAGTTCAATCTTGCAGAAGAGGTTGTTGATAATGCAGTCAAGCCAACTTTAGATAACATAGAAATGGCGAAAAAACTGCGACTTGTTTCAAAAGAATTTCAGCATATGATAGCTATAAAAAATATATATGCATTGGAAAGAGAAGCTTTAAAAATAAAGCTGTTGCCATTATTCGTTACATTTTTTGCTGATCAGCAAATTGCAGAGATGCTAACGAATGAAGACCAAAAAACAGAATCGAAATACGTGCTTTTTGTTTCTTTGTTGAACTATTTAAAACGTGTACCTCTTATAAAAAATGTACATCTTTTAAATAAGCATTATAGTAGAACATACGAATATAAACATTATATGCAGCAGCTAATACATGAAAATGAGCCAAATTTAAGGCTCAAAGATGTTGTAAAAAGGTTGAACATCGCGTTGCGCGATGTGTCTACCATGTTTCAAGAATTATGTCCTCAAAACCCTTTTACAATGCCACATATTTATTTTGAAACGCTTTCTATTTCTTTAGCAATTGATATAACTAAGATGCAGTAGGAATTATTACCTTGCAATGTATTTTTGAAGCAAGCTGAAGGGGTATTAAGAAAATGTGTTTCTAAACTAGCTTATCGAGTTTTTAATAACGCTACGACCTGTTTTTGAATGCTTATCAGAAACTGCTGCACGGTTATTTGATTCACTTTTTTGTCCTTTTTCAGTTGCAGTCTTATTTTTTGTCTGCTTTTTTTGGGACCAAAGCCAACTGGCAATGCCGACGGTCGCTGCCGCACAACCCATCAATGCAGTTTTTAAGCTTTGTCCATTTGTTAGTCATCTTTAATGTAAGTTTGACAGAAAATTCATACAGGTGCACATAAAAAAGTGAAGCATCGTGCCCAAATGCAAACCCTTATCTGCAGATTTTTATTCAATAAAAAAAAATCATTGCTATACTAATCTTTTATTGTAGTATTCCACCATTTTCAAAGCGTCACATGAACAATCATTTTACCCACATTCATCTGCATACAGAATATTCTTTGCTGGACGGTGCAATCAGTCTTGACAAGCTGATCGAGTACGGAAAAAAATTTGATTTTAAGGCGCTTGCAATCACCGATCATGGCAACGTTTTTGGCGCGGTAAAGTTCTTTCAAAAATGCAAAAAAGCTGGTATCAAGCCGGTTTTGGGAATGGAGGCATATTTTACCGAAGATGCTTCTGTCAAAAATGCTGAAAACAAGTATTATCACCTTGTTTTGCTGGTACAGAATAAGGTTGGATACAAGAACCTGTGTGCATTGAATGCGTTTGCGTATCAGGAAGGGTTTTACTTCAAGCCACGTATCGACTATGAACGGTTGAAAAAGCACAGCGAAGGACTTATTGTCACGACCGCGTGCCTTGGTGGCCATATTCCAAAACTGTTAATGCAGAATAATATGAGCGAAGTGCATGAACGGATCGACTGGTTTGTCGATGTGTTTGGCAAAGATCGATTTTACCTTGAAGTACAGCCGGATGAGCAGGCGGAACAGAAAAAGCTGAACAGTATGTTATTTGAGCTTGCCCAGCAGCGCAATCTTAACCTGGTTGCTGCTGGTGACTGCCATTATCCGTCGATGGATGATCATGAAGCACACGAGGTCATGCTTGCCATTCAGACGCATGATCAGCTGGACAATCCAAACAGGTACAGTTTTGGCGAGTGCAGAGTGCCGATCAGATCAACACAGGAGATGCTTTCATTGTTTCAGGGCCACGAAGAGGCGGTCTGGAACAGCGGAAAAATCACCGACATGTGCGAGTTTGATTTTGAGACGAATAAACTTTTTTTCCCAAAATTTGCCATACCAGAAACAGAAACGCCTGAATCCTATTTTGAAAAAGCATGCAGACAGGGCCTTGAGCGGTTGCGAAGCCAAAATCTTATTGCAGCTGATGATGTTGCATATGACCAGCGACTTGATCGTGAAATAAAAATGATCATCGACATGGGCTTTGTCGGGTATTTTCTGGTGGTCAGCGACTTCATTCAATGGGCTTACAAAAACGGTATTCCCGTCGGACCAGGCAGGGGTTCTGCGGCCGGGTGTCTTGTTGCGTGGGTGTTACAGATTACCAATATCGATCCACTGAAATATAATCTTCTGTTTGAGCGCTTTTTAAACCCTGAACGGGTATCGCCGCCCGATATTGATATCGATTTTTGTATCGTCGGCCGCGAGCGGGTTATCGAATATATCTGTCAAAAATATGGGCAGGAAAACGTGTGCCATATTATTACCTTCGGAACCATGATGGCCAAAGGTGCCATCAAAGACGTGGCACGGGTGCTTGGCTTTCCTTTTGAGGATTCAAATGCGATTACGGCACTTATTCCTGAGCAGCTCAAAATTACGCTTGCAGAGGCGGTTGAGCAGGAGCCCAAACTAAAAGAGTTAATCGAGCATAATCCCAAAGCAAAAAAGATGTTTGATATTGCTTTGCGTATCGAAGGGCTAGCTCGTCATGCATCAAAACATGCGGCAGGAATTGTTATTTCGCCCGAACCGGTTGCCCAGGTACTGCCTCTGTACGTCCCTCCCAAAACAACCGAGCTAGTTGCGCAATATGGCATGACAGAGCTTGAGTCGATCGGTTTTTTGAAGATGGATCTGTTGGGTCTTAAAAACTTAACGCTCATTGATCATGCGGTCAAAATGATCGAAAAGCTGTATAATCAGGTGATCGATATTATAAAAATTCCACTCGATGATCCGTTGACGTTTAAACTGTTGTGTGAAGGAAAAACCTCGGGTGTATTCCAGTTAGAAAGTGACGGTCTCAAAGAGGTTTTAAGAAAGCTGCAGCCGACCAAATTTGAAGATATTATTGCGGTCAACGCATTATATCGACCAGGGCCGTTAGGATCTGGCATGGTTGATGATTTTGTTGAGCGAAAACATGGCAGACAGAAAATAAGTTACATTTTTGAGGAGCTTGCGCCAATTCTGCAAGAGACGTATGGTGTCATTGTCTATCAGGAGCAGGTGATGAAAATCGCATCTGCAATCGGTGGTTATTCGCTCGGCGAAGCTGATATTTTGCGTCGAGCAATGGGTAAAAAGAAGCCTGAGGAGATGCAAAAGCAGGAGTCGATTTTTGTCAGTCGTGCTACCCAAAAAGGGTTTGATGCCAAAAAAGCAAAGGAACTTTTTGATTTAATGGCCTATTTTGCGGGATATGGTTTTAATAAATCACATTCGGCTGCGTATGCCTTGATTGCGTATCAGACAGCCTATCTGAAAGCGCAATATCCGGCCGAATTTATGGCATGCTTAATCTCGCTTGAAGCAGACAATACTGAAAAGATGACCTTTTACATCGATGAAGCAAAGGCGCTGGGCCTTGAAATCATTCCACCAGACATCAACAGATCAAACATTCATTTTACGGTTGTTGATAAAAAGATACTGTTTGGATTGCAGGGCATTAAAAATGTGGGTCACGTGAGCCTTGAAAATATTATCAATGAACGTGAAACCAGAGGGCTGTACAAAGACTTTTTTGATTTCTGCAAGCGTATCGACCTGCGAGCAGCAAACAAACGCGTGCTTGAAAATCTCATATTTGCGGGTGCTTTTGATCAGTTGGCGGGCTATCGAAGTCAAAAATATGAAGAGCTGGCCACGGTCATTGAAAAGGCGATTATTCATAAACGGGATTCGACGACCGGGCAGATGGGTGTTTTTCAACTGGGGCACACGGCAACCACTGAACTGAATGATCATCACATCTTTGAACCACGTACAGAATGGACCATCAAGGAAAAACTGCAGCGAGAAAAGGAAGCAGTCGGCATTTACATCAGTGCCCATCCGCTTGATACGTATATCCAGCAGGCGCGCATCGTGCGTACCGTCTCGTTTGAACAGGCACGTACCCAAAAAACTGCCACCTGTCTGGGAATTTTGAAAAATAGACGAATTATCACCACCAAAAAAGGTGACAAGATGTGCTTTTTGGCTTTTGAGGACAAAACTGCTGCGGCCGAAGTTATTGTGTTTCCAAAGCTGTTTAAAATCGCCGAGGATCAGATTGCCCAGTACGAAGCATTTTTCATCAATGGTGATATCGAACCTGAGGCTACCGGGACTTTGAAAATAAAAGCTTCACTTTTAGTTCCAGTTGAACAGATCTGGAAAAGCGGCCATGATTTTGCAACCATCAGAGTAACCTTCAAAGATAGACCATCTGAAGCGGTCCTGCAGGAATTAAAAAAACTGTGCACGCGGGGAAAAACGGCAGTTGAACTGCATATTGTCGAAAATAACAGAAAACTTATCGTGCAGGTTGCAGCAAAGATTGCCATTAATGAATCTATCATCAATCTGATCGAACAGCACGGCCTGTCGGCCGAATGCATATTGTAAGTATTGAAATAATAAAAATACAATTTGACAAATAAGTCAAAATTGTTACTATATACTATGTGTAATATAGGTTTTGCACGCTGACTACATGTATGCTTGAGGCATCAAATAGGAAGAGAGCTTCAGCTCAAATAGTTTTTTATAGCAGGTATGAATTACAATGAAACATAGTAAATCTTTATATAAAATAGTTAAAAATGTAGCAGTTGTGTTACTTTTACTCCTCACTCTTGATTGCTCATGCATGTTTTTAGGCGTCGTTCAACATGTGATAACAAAGCTTCCCTTTGCCAGATTCTTGCTTGCTGCAATGGTCAAACAATCGGGACAAAAGCAGAGTGCCATGTCACTCAAAAAACTAGGCTTGGCGACCGGCGGACTTTTGACGGCAGCGATTGCAAACAAAAAGCAGGTCAAAGCTGAGCATGTTTTATATCGGCAAGATGAAAATGAAAATATCATTCCACTTGATGAAAATGAGTACAAAAAAATTGCAGCAGAAGTTGTTGACCAACATCAATGGCCAACAGCGGTTAAAAATCCTGAATACAATCCTGATGTTGATGAGACAAAGGTTATTCAAGAAAAGCTTGATCAACAGTTTCCTGGGGTCAAAGCTATGTGGATTCCGGATACATTATTTGATGCGGTTGATTATGTGGTATCGAGAGATTGCTACAATCAATTTAAACTTGATTTGAAAGAAGGCTTCCCTGATAAAACGCAACATTCGTTAGCAAAACGTCCTTTTAAGCGTCAGCTGGTTGAAGCAGGACAAAAACACCTTGTTAACACTGTTTTAGTAAAACATTTTAATGCAAAATTTAATGGCCCTGCATTACCAGATGTGCAAAAAGCAGGAAAGCTTTTTCATGATAGTTTAGATCAAGCAATAGGTTGCGATGATGAACTGAAACATAAAACGTTACATTCTTCTGGTGAAAAAAAATTATACTCATTGGTTAAGCCAATAGGCGTTGAAGCAATGCATAAAGCCATAGATATCGAAATGGCGGTCAAGGAAAATTATCCTCATAAAACAGTTTTTTTTAGAGGATATGGTGAGGGAATTGATTTTAATGCAGAAGATAGTTTTTATGTTGCCAAAAAGCATTCTGAGTCAGATTATGCAAAAACAATGGCAGGTGAAAACCCTAGCGGAAGAAAATTTAATAAAAATCATAGGTTTGCGGTGAGTATGAGGAAAGGTGCGGCATTGCCTTCATTTGGAGCAAAACTCCTTTCAGGTTTATGGTCCAATGGAAGTGACTGTAGCTTAGAATATATTGCGAAATCGAAAAGAGGCTTTGCTATACCGGTGTCAAAAAAAGAGCTCATGGAGGAAAGTAATGCAATCTTTTGCATTGGAAATGATTTAGATTCTTCTACCGCAAAATATAGATCTATAGGAAAAAGTGGAATCTTTTTTCATCCACGAGGCAAAGCACATCTTTCAGAAGAAAAGCCGGAAATCGAAATGCAATATGAAAATTTAGAATTAAGTTGGCGTCAGCCTAAGGCTGATCATGAGTATTTTGTACGTGATAGCCCACGTGCCGTTATTTACCCAACCCAACAAGAAGCACGGCAAGGCTATGTCGATTACCATGAATATACCCTTAACAATGCAATTCCATTAACCGAACCAACAGCAAAGGACCTCAAAAAAGCAAAAAAGCGTGGGATCGTGGAGTAGCAGAAAGAAATGCTGAGCAAACTAAACAAGCAAGTCACCAAGAAGGTCAATAGGATGAAGAATTGTACATTTTTCTATAAAACAGTTAAAAACGTAGCAGTTGTGCTACTTTTACTCCTCACCGTTGACTGCCGCTGCATGTTTTTAGGCGTGATGCAACATGTGATAACAAAGCTTCCCTTTGCCAGGTTTTTGATTGCCGCAATGGCCAAACAATCTGCACAAAAGCAGGGTATTGTGTCGCTCAAAAAAATAGGTTTAGGTGCTGGTGGGTTATTGACCGCTGCGATTGTAAATAAAAAGCAGGTAAAAGCTGAACATGTTTTGTATCGGGAAGGTAAAGATCAAAATATCATTCCACTTGATGAAAATGAATACAACAAAATTGCAGCAGAAGTTGTTGACCAGCATCAATGGCCAACAGCAATCAAAAATCGTAAATACAATCCTGATGTTGATGAAACGAAGGTTATTCAAGAGAAACTTGATCAACAGTTTCCTGGAGTCAAGGCTATGTGGATTCCGGATACACTGTTTGATCTGGTTGATTATGCAATAAGCCAAAAAAGCATGGTGCGACTTTTTGAATATCAACAACTATCAAAGCATTTTATAAATACCGAAATAATACACAAGTTTTCAGCGGATTTACAAAAAATAGAAACACTTACCTGGCAAGCAAGAACAATGTTATTTAAACTAATGGTAAAAAAATACGCTCAAGCCACAAAAGAATACTTTCAATCTGTCAGATGGTTAAGTTTTAAAGATGTACCGTCAGACGAAATCATAGATAAAACGATTGATGCAGAAGCGGAGTACAAAATGAATCATCCAGCAAAAATGCTTTTTTTTAGAGGGTATCGCGAAAATGTAGATTTTAGTGAATATGATAGCTTTGATGTGGCAAAAAATCAATCTGAATCAGATTATTCTAAGGCATTGTCCGGAGAATCTGATCTCCTTAAAATACATGATTATGATGGAGCTATTCCATTGTCGTTTGGAGAAAGACTGTTGGATAATATTGTATATGATATTGGTGCATGCCCCTGGTATTATATGAAAATCCATAATCGTGGGTTTGCTATACCAGTTGAAAAAAGAGAACTTATGAACAAAAGCAATAGTTTTTTTTCACTTGGAAAAGATTTTGGATCAGAATTGTATTTGCAACAAAGACCTATTTTTAGAAGTGGTCCTCACTGTCATCCGCGTGCAAAAGCACATGTTTCTGAAGAAAATTCAACCATGCAGATTCAAGATCTGTCTGAGATAGCTAGCCAAGACAGAAAAGACAAACGAGTTACTCTTCACAAAACGCAACAAGAAGCACGGCAGGGGTATGCAGATTACTGTAAATATACACTTGATAATGCAATTCCATTGACCGACGAGACTGCAGATGACATCCAAAAGGCAAAAGAGGCATGGAATGCAGCAAAAGAGGGTAAAACATTTGAGCAGTTCAAAGCAGAACTATGAAATGGGTAAAACTAAAGCGTTGATGGTATCAATCGATTAAAAGTTGACAAATAGAAAATAATCTATAAACTTATACATATACCTATGTAAATCGTTGTAGAATGGAGGTTCATGGATGGTTATTATGAAAAAAGCTTATCAGATCATATTTTTCTCATTTTTACTGTTTGTTGGCCAGTCTCACTGCATGTTTTCAAATTTTATCCGTGCAGCAAAATCATCGATTGCGAGTCCCAAAGTATCGATTGGCGTAGCTGCAACAAAGCAGCCTACAGATTTTAAAACAAATCTTATGGTTCCAAAAACCATCAAAAGGTCTGAACATGTTGTGTATAAGCAAGATAGAGAGGGAAATGTGCTTCCGCTGAATCAAAAAGAATATGAAAAAATTAATAAAAAAGTTATCAAAAATTATCAATGGCCTACTGCAATCAAAAATCCTGCATACAATCCTGCGCTTGATGAAACACATGTAATTCAAAAAAAACTTGATCAACAGTTTCCTGGAGTGAAAGCAATGTGGGTTCCGAATGTATTATTTGATGCAGTGGATTATGATACATGGTTAAAACGTGGTGAAGATATTGATCAATATTGTAGTGTAAAAGCTACAGTCAATAATGCAGTCATAGATACATTAGGAAAAGATTTACAGAAAATTGAGACAGCTGATTTACAAGTGAAGAGAAACATTTTTAAAAAACATATTGAAAACACGATAGATTCGAGTAAAATGAATGGTTTGGTTCAGCAGTGCGAGCCAGATAAACAGAAACTTACCAACGTGTTGCATAAAACAGTTGATGCAGAAATAGATTTAAAAGAAACCGATCCGACAAAAACTCTTTTTTTTCGGGGCTATAGAAACAGATTAGACTTTAATAGACAAGATGCTTTTTATGTTTCAAAAGATCAATCTGAATCAGATTATGCAAAAACAATGGCAGGTGAAAATGAAGCTGGTAGAAAAGCTAATCGGCAAACCAGAAGTGTTATTCATCAGGGGGTAGCACTTTTGTCATTTAGTGACAGAATACTTTCAAATATTTCTTGGGGTGGAGAATGTCCATTACATTATATGGTTAAAGATAATCGAGGATTTGCAATACCTGTTTCAAAAGAAAAACTTATGAAGAGAACTGACAGCTCATTTTCGCTTGGAAATGATTTAGATGATACAGGAAATGTTAGCTTCAAAAGAAGGGCTCCTTTTAAAACGGGGTTTCATTATCATCCACGAGCAAAAGCCCATGTTTCTGCAGAAGATCCAACAATGCAGATTCAAGATCTGTCTTGGATAGCAGGTCGAGACAGAAAAGATAAACGGGTCACTGTTCATAAAACCCAACAAGAAGCACGGCAAGGATATGCGGATTATTTTAAAGAAGTTATGAATAATGCCATTCCATTGACCGAGCCAACTGCAGATGACATCAAAACGGCAAAAAAAGCATGGAACGCGGCAAAAGAGGGCAAAACGTTTGTGCAGTTCAAAGAAGAGCTATGAATAGAAAATAATGTATAAACGTATAAGTGTACCCATGTAAATCGTTGTAAAATGGAGGTTTATGGATGGTTATTATGAAAAAAATCTATCAGATCACACTTTTATCATTTTTACTGTTTGTTAGCGAGTCTTGCTGCATGTTTTCAAGCTTTTTAAACACTGTGACAGACAGATTTTCAAAGGCCCAAGCATCTGTTGGGTCTGCCATAAAACAGCACGTTGGTGCTGCCAAAGCGAATCTGACTGTGCCAAAAATTATGCAAACCGGACAAAAAATTAGCCCTCGAGCAAAAGCGGTGTGTGCAGTTGGTGGGGTTCTTGCGGCAATGATCGCAAACGCAAAAAAGGCGAAAGCTGAACATGTTTTTTATCGTAAAGGTGAAAATGATGAAGCTGTTCCGCTTGATAAAAAAGAGTACGAAAAAGTTGCAGAGGTGGTTGACCAGTATCAATGGCCAACGGCGATTAGAAATCCTGACTACAATCCTGATGTTGATGAAACGAAGGTTATTCAAGAGAAACTTGATCAACAGTTTCCTGGTGTAAAGGCGACGTGGGTTTCTGATACGCTTTTTGATGCAGTGGATTATGTGACACACTTAAATAAAGATATTGCGCAAAATTATAGCTCAAAGGTTGTAGTCAATAAGGCAGTCATAGATACATTAGGAAAAGATTTACAGAAAATTGAAATGCTTGACCCTCAGCAAAAGAAAGAGCTTTTTAAAAAACATGTGAGTAATCAAGTAGAATTGAGCCACTATTCTACGACACACAAGAATAAGGTTATCCCTTTATTACACAAGACGATTGATGTCGAAGTAGATTTAAAATATGCTGATTCCTCAAAAACACTTTTTTTCAGAGGATACACTAAAGGTATAGATTTTAATAAAAATGATAGCTATGACATTGTAACCAAGCAATCTGAATCAATGTACGCAAGAACTTTAGCGGGTGAAAATGAGACACATAAAAAAACAAATATTGTACCTCGTAACATCATGGGGAAAGGGGCTGCATCTATTTCATTTGGTGATAGAATGCTTTCAAATATTTACTATGGAGGAGAATGTCCAGCTTACTATGTGGCACTACTAAATGATCCACAAGTAGGCAATAGAGGATTTGCATTACCGATCTCAAAAAAAAGTCTCATGATTAACAATAATCAGCTTTTTGCACTTGGAAATGACATGGATGATAAATATTCATTCACTTTGAACCATACATTGAGGCCTCCATATAAAAAAGGTAGTGGCTTCCATCCACGTGCGAAAGCACATGTTTCTGATCAAAGGCAGGATATCAATGCACAACAGTATGAAGGTTTTACACGGACTGACAATCGAGTTATGGTACATCAAACACAGCAAGAAGCACGGCAAGCGTATGCTGATTACTTTAAATATACACTTGATCATGCAATTCCATTAACGCCAGAAACAACGGATGATCTAAAAAAAGCAAAAAAAGCATTTTCTGTTGGAAAAAAAATTAAGATTTTACAAAGTAGGCAAACAAGAAATCTGGAACTTGCAAAAAAACTGAATCAGACGGTAGCTGTAAAATCATCATCTGTGTATGACAAAAAACAACAGGCAGCACGAATGATAGAGATATGCGGTGAAAAAACTAGCACTGAAAGTCGAAGCGCTGAAAAATCGAAGCGCTGAAAAATCGAAGCCTCGAAAAACTGAAGTAGAGCTTTAAAAACTCATGATCTATCCTTGTTGTGGCGATGGTTTTACATGCAATGATATTTCTATACGAATTTGACAAAAAACTGTTTTTAGTATAATTTGATATTATCAATTAGAAAAAATTTTATATTGGAAGATATTAAGAAATGAGAAGATTGTGTTTGATACTTGTATTATTGACATGCAAACCTGTCATGCCTGTAGGGACTGGGCTATTGCCAAATCAAAATCAGAATTCTTATAAAGTATCTGATCCTGTTGTGCGTTTAGCTCTTTCTTTTCATAGAGCATCTTATTGTATTGGGTGCTTTATTCTTCTTTGTGATAACAAACTTTATAGAAAACCAAATGTTAAATTAAAAGAGGGTGAAACTCATGCTTTAGCGCTCATGGGTAATGATTTTTTGAAAATCTCAGAAGGTTTCAAAAAGATGTGGGATCGAAAAGATGAGCTTTCATGGGATCCTTTGTTGGCTAAGTCATACGAAGATGAGCTTTCCATAGGCCATAAAAAATTTAATGATATTTGTCATCATAAAAACAGTTGTAATTACGATGATTTCAAAAAATGTTTCCATGGTCTGCTACCCGACGAAGGTGTTGCAAATTTCAAGAAAGACCATGCGCAATCATCATCAGCACATCAAAAGCCATAGCAATTATTGCGTATATCGTATCAAGTCTGGCCGTAAAACGGCAAGTCTGTCTTTCCACTGTTCTAAGCCTGTGTCATCATTTTCAGCAAGGTAGTGCAACATAATCTGTTCGACCAGGTACTTTTTGAGCCCTTCAAATCCATGATCTAGCCAGCTTGCATATAAGATATCCTCATAAAAAGTCACTATAATTTCTTTTTCAAGTGTATCCGCATAGTTTTCAGTGGTTGAAATCAAAGTAGCTTCGTCGCTTTTTAAAGACAAAAAGTTGAGAAAATGAGGGAAATATTCGATAAGCTTTGAGCTATTTTTTTTACGTTGAAAGAGTGTGACAAGGTTTTCGCATATGAAAAAATCGTTTGGCAGGAGGTAAAACAGATGTTCGTATACTGCAGCTGTCTGATCAAGCTGATTGAGCTCGCTATATTTTAACGCAGCTTTTTTGTATGCCTCGACCGCTCTGGCTGTATCTTTGCATGCAAGAGCGATATCGCCTTCAAGCTGAAAAACAAGTGCCGGATCATTAATGGAATGTGCAAGTAGTCGATGCATGGCAAACGCACGCTCCTTTTCACCCCTATTTACACATTCGGCCAGCTTAAACCATGCAATAGAAAAGTTATCATGCATACTACCATCATACTTCATCATTACGCCTTGCTCCTTTTTCAACAAAACTAAAACACACAACAAGCGTAATGGAAAAAAAAAACTGTGCAAGGCAGAAGAAAAATGGTGCCGGGAGTCGGAATCGAACCAACGACGCAAAGCTCTTCAGGCTTACGCTCTACCACTGAGCTACCCCGGCGTTTTGAAAATGATACATTAGTATCAATGTATTATGTAAGGTATCTATTTGTTTTTTTTTGTCAAATAATTTCTTGAAAAAAACGAGTTTGCAGGGACTGCTAAACTGTGTTACGATTGATGCAATAGCACAAAATTACTGTATTATTCATGGATAATTTAAAAACGACTACTCGTGAAATTGAAGAAAAATTACATATCGAACTTGCTGCAGTAACGACTGTTGAGATGATTGAGCATATTCATACTCAGTTTTTAGGGCGCAAGGGCCTTGTTGGCCAACTGAATGAGCAGTTAAAAAACTGTACCGTTGAACAAAAAAGGGTTTTTGGACCTTTGATTCAGCAGCTGCGTCTGCAAGCAGAAATGGCTATCAATCAGAAAAGAGAATTAATACAAACGGCTGAACGTCAGAATGCGGTTGAAAAAAATCGATATTTCGATGTTACGCTTGAAAGGAATGAGGGGCGCCTTGCAGGGTCTTTGCATCCTATTACGCTTGCACAACAGGAAATTGAAGATATTTTTGCGCAGTTGGGATTTTTGATAGAGCGTGGTCCAGAGGTTGAGACCGATTTTTATAATTTTGAAGCATTGAATATCGACAAAGACCATCCTGCACGTGATGCGCATGATACATTCTGGCTTAACCTTCCTAACAGGCTACTCAGAACACATACATCAAATGCACAAATACATACCATGACAAAACAAAAACCGCCACTGGCAATCGTTTCTACTGGCAGAGTATTTCGAAACGAGGCGACCGATGCCTCTCATGACTTTCAGTTTTTTCAATGCGAGGCCCTTTTAATTGACCAGCAGGTCTCTGTCGCAAATCTTTTATATATTATCAGACATATGCTCAGGTCGTTTTTTCAGCATGATGCGTTGGAAATTAGGGTGCGTCCCGGATACTTTCCTTTTGTTGAACCTGGTCTTGAAGTTGATGCGTCATGTCCCTTTTGTAAAGATGGCTGCTCGGTGTGTAAAAAAACAGGCTGGATCGAACTTGGCGGTGCAGGGCTTGTCCATCCAAACGTATTACGTGCTTGTAGTATTGATCCAGAAGCATATTCTGGGTGTGCGTTCGGATTTGGGCTTTCACGGCTTGTCATGCTGAAATATGGAATAAACGATGTGCGTTACTTGCATTCACCAAAAATAGAGATTTTATCACAATGTAACCGACTGATTTTATAAAGGAAAGCATGGACTGTATTATTCCGGCAGCAGGTATGGGAACACGCTTTCTGCCGTTTAGCAAGGTGGTGCCGAAAGAGCTTCTGCCTCTTTTTGGAACACCTGCAATTGACTTTATTTTACAAGAGCTTGACGTAAATGGTATTCATAGGGTAAACCTGATTATCAGCGAAGAAAAAAAGTTACTATTTGAATATTTTCAAACAAACACACATCTGAATAATTTTTTAAAAACACATCACAAAGCTGCCTTGCTCGATATTGTAACACAGTTTCATAATCAGTTTTCTCTTCGGTTTCCCGTTCAGAAAGAAGCATTGGGGCTTGGGCATGCGATTTTACAGGCAGAAAGTACAGCGGAGGTCGTATCTGTTGTATTGCCAGATGAGCTGCTTTTTTCAGGAATTGGTCAGCCTTCATTGCTTTTGAGCAGGATGCTTGAAATACAAAAAAAGTATGATGCTCACGTGATAGCTGTACAAAAAGTTCACCCTGCGCATGCAAATCGATATGGAATGATTGGTTATACACCTCTGTCTGATACCATCTTCAAAGTTACCGATCTAGTTGAAAAGCCATCGATAGACCAGGCTCCGTCAGATTATGCGATTATCGGTCGCTATGTATTAAAAGATTCAATATTTAATGCTTTAAAACAGATTAAGCCGGGTATCGGCGGCGAAATTCAGCTGACCGATGGCTTAAAACATCTTCTTGAGCAGAAAGAAAAGATTATTGGACTCGTTTTTGAGGAAAAGCGATTTGACATTGGAATTCCAGAAGGTTGGTTTGATTGTCTTTCATATATACAATCATCAAAAACAATAACTTGATCTTTTTTTGAAAAAATGTATATTGATAAATAGATTATTTTCTAAAAATAGTATTTTTTAAAAAGTGAGTTATCTATGAAATATGTGTTGATTGTAGGTTTATTCGTTAGTTTGATACAGGCAGGGGAGCTGACTACTTTTTCGCTTGCGACTGAGTATGATACCTCTATAAAAAAGGCGACGATTCAGAAAGGAGAACCTGATGTGTGGACATTGGAACTTCAAGAATGTCAGCTTGTTAAAAATGATGTAGATTCAGAAATAGGAGCAGGGTCTCAAGCCACCAACTGCACATTTGAGAGAGGTTATGCAAGTCAAGTGCAAGTAGAAAGTATAGTTGGTTTGCTGCAAAGGTTTAAGCTTTTCGGTGTAGATTTTCAGAAGGAGTGTCCCTTGTTGCTTGCATGTCTGGGTGAGGAGATACTAGAGTTTTTGAAAAATCATGTTTTTTACTTGGAAAGCGATAACACAGTTTGGACGCTTAGTATGGAGATTAACGGTCAGACCTGTAACTTTTATGCCAGAAAAGCTACTGATTTTGAAAAAAAAATGTACATAAAAATTGCGGCTCTTAAACAGGCTGTTTTGATCAGAGCTTTACAGGCCTGAATGGTTATTTTATTTTTTTGTATCAGTGAATCTATGTTTTGAAAATTTTTGTAACTATAGTTATCCTGTAAGCTGAATAGATATTACATAAAAGTGGTGGGCGAGCTGTAGCTGTTTTCAAAAATAGGACAATGATGTATGCAAGATGCTTTTGATGCTGAAAATATAAATCGCAAACTTTGGGTTTTGTATTTTGTGCTTTTCTTTAGCTTTGCCGTCATTATTTATCGTCTTGTGTATCTTCAGCTACTCAACAATGAAGAGCTGTTAATTCGTTCTCATAAAAATTTTCTTCGCCTTGCAACAATTTTGCCCGATCGTGGAGATATTGTCGATTGTAAAGGTACGGTTATTGCAACTAATAAACCGTTTTATGTTCTGAGTTGGAAATCTGTTTACAAAAAGGTTTTGACTTATGATCAGGTGTTAGAACTTCAACGTGTTGCTGCGATCCTTGAGTTATCAAAAAGTGAAGAACAGGAATTGCTTGCACATATTAGTAGGGCTTCAAAATTGCAACAGATCTATTCTTTTTCAAAGCCATTAACGTCCAAACAGGTTCACATGATTAAAGAGATATTTCCTGCTCATGAAAATATTTTCATTCAAACATTGTACCAGCGTTACTATCCTTATAGTACTGTGGCAAGTCATCTGATAGGCTATGTGGCAAAAGGGGCTGAAAATGTGGAGGGAAAAATCGGTCTTGAAAAGCTGTGTAATGATTCACTAAAGGGATCTGCGGGTACCATTTTAAAATCGATCGATTCAGCTGGGTCGGCGATTCAAACAACATTGCTTCGACAGAGTTTGCATGGTAATTCTGTGGTAGCAACAGTAGATATGAACCTTCAGCTGATCTCTGAGCAGGTTTTTTTGCATGAATTTATAGGTGCAATGATCATTTTTGATCCACATACGGGGGCTGTCAAAGCACTTGTTTCTCGTCCTACATTTGATCCAACTGTTTTTTTAAATCCAATTGCTCAGAAAGCTTGGGATGCTTTGCAGGTGAAAGATACGTTTGTTAACCGGGCTTTGGTTCCGTATCCCCCTGGATCTATTTTTAAACTTGTTACTATGTGTGCGGCGTTAGAAACTGGCATTATCGAGCCAGATAGTTCCTGGCATTGTAAAGGGTATACGGTGTTTGGAAAAAGAAAATATTTCTGTGCGCGTCGCCGCGGGCATGGTACTTTATCTTTGAAAGAAGCGGTAGCATATTCGTGTAATACGCTTTTTTTTGAAATTGCCAAAAAGCTTGATATCGATGTTTTGGCAGATTATGCAAAAAGATTTGGCTTTGGTCAAAAAACAGGTTTTTTACTTTATGAACAGCATGGACTTGTTCCAAATAGAAACTGGAAGCGTGAAATAAAGGGGCAGCCCTGGTGGCCAGGTGAAACATTATCTGCTGCAATTGGTCAGACATTTTTACTCGCATCGCCTTTGCAGGTTGCCTGTTTTATTGGAAGTATTTTTACAAAAAAACTGTATCGCCCACGTATTTTGGAAAATGAACCGATTAGTAGCCGTGATGTAGATATACAGGATTCTACGCTTCATTTTTTAAAAAAATCTATGAAATCGGTCGTAAGACGTGGTACTGGCAAAGGTATACCGGCCATTAAAGATCTCCAAATTTATGCAAAAACCAGTACTGCTCAGATTTCATCACTAAAAAAGGCAGAGTTCAACAAGAATTATTCAGAACATGGTTGGTTTGCTGCTTATTTTACGTATAAAGATCAAGCTCCACTTGTTTTGGTACTTCTGGTTGAAAAAGCTGGTACTTCTCGTGTGCCTATTAGTATTGCAAAACAGTTTTTTTTAAGATATCGTTCGTTTATGCATCGAAGTGACAAGTAATGCTATATAATGCTTGAGTTTATTTGGTTTCAGGATTGTTTTATTGGAGATATTTGGGTGGATTTTTTGTAAAAGGAAAAGGGCTGCAGTAGCACAGCCTTTTGATAATTAAAAAAAAGGCATGGACCAGATTCTCCTGTTCAATGGTTTTAAGCGCAAACCGTGTGCAACTTACCTGAAATTTGCATTGAGCTGGTCCGAGTAATGGTCGAACAGTGATAATAAAGATAGCTATTATTTTTTTGATAATCCACGTAAGATGAACTCTCTGAGTCTTTGAAATTCGAAATTTCTGTTCTCTTTTCTTGCAATGATAATCCATACATATACTTTTTTTTCAAGTTCCGCTTTTCTGGCTATTTCCTTGATCCGTCTGCGTAATTTATTCCTTTGTGGAGCCGAACCCACTTTTTTGGGAATGAGAATAAGAATTTTTCCTTCTTTGTACTCAAACAAAGGATCTGCACGTAGCATGGTAAAATAGATATTGCTTTCAACTTTTATTGCCTGTGAAAAAGCATGTTCAATTTCACGGCGGCTTAGTTTGGTGATGCTACATGCAGGCATAGATATCTTGTGCGAAAATTAGTATGATTGTACAGCAAGACTTTTTCGTCCAGATGCTCTTCGGCGTGCAATAATCTTGCGGCCATCTCTGGTTTTCATTCGTACTAAAAACCCATGTTTTCTTAATCTTTTTTTTAAACTTTTTCTGAATAGTGTAACTGACATGTGAGGTCCTTAAGGTCAAATAATAGATTTAAAATATATCAATAATAAAACCCATTATATCAAATAAGCTAAAACTTTCCAATATTGAATCTTAGGAATATTTTAATTCTAAATTGATATTATTTATATTTTTAGCTTAGCATTGAAGGTGTCTTTATTCTCTCAAGCGCATGATTATGGGTAGTCGATTATCGAATTTATTCTTTGTGTTGAGTATTAGCAGAGTTTTTGGGTATGGTTGATAGGATACTGTTAAAAAAGGTTTTTTATATGAAAAAATTAGTTTATCTCCTGTTTTTGTTTCAAAATCTTTTTGGTCTTACCGAAAAGGCTTATCAAAATACCGTTGAAGTTAAAAAAGAGTTGGTAGCACTTTTGGCTCAAGATACGAGTAAGATGAATTTCAAAAATTATGTGGCATGGAAAGAAAAAGTTGAGCAGTCTTTGAATAAACTTACAACTGTTTTTTCTGATATAAAGCAGAAGATGGAGCCGCTTATTGATTTAAAATATTCATTGTTCCAATCTGCAGATGCTAAAGATAACAAGTCGGAAAAAGCCACAGAGGCTAAGCAAGTTTCAAGTCAGTCTTTACAACAGTTATCAACGCTTATTGAGCAGTTGAAAAAAATGCCATCTGAAATTGATGCCGATGTAAAACAGATGAATCTTGAAAAAGGTGTTCTTCCGGAGCTTGCTTTTTATTATTTAGATTTGGTAGGCACGCACGATTTTTGGCTTTCTTTAGTACCACTTAATACTGTTTCTAAAGATGATGAACAGAGATTCACTAGTGCGTACGAAAAAGCTCAAGGTGCTTTGCATGAAGCGGTTGCTGTGGTTGCAAGTACTGTATTACATTTTCTGGTACAGGAAAAAAATGGTTTTGCATTGCATGCTGATGGTGTTAATAAGATCTTAAGTAAGCTTGTTCAGGGGAAGATAACAGAGACTTTTTTTGATGATACAACAGTAGCAAGTCTTGGGCAGATGACGGATCAGCTTGTACATCTGAATGCGCTTATTATGACTGGTGTTTGGCAGACAGAAGACCTTTTGCTTGCAGTAATACCTTCGATTACGAAGGAAAAACAGTCAGATATAAAAATGTATCTGAATATGCTTGTTGATTCTTCTTTGAAAAATGGTATTTCTGTTGGAGTTTTTAATACGATCATTTCTTCGTGGATAGTTGTTTTAAAAAAGCTAGAGCAGTATTGTTCCAATTTGCAGGATAAAAAAGTTATCAAGGTGTTTATAAGTGGCCTGAGTCAATTGGGTTCATATTTTGCTGTTTTGAGTGAAACAGAGCAGTTATTGTTATTGCATGCGTCAGAATCTTCTATTGCAATTGGTAATCCCTTGAATCTTTCAGAGGGTGTTTCTGAAATTATTAGACTATTTAATGCAGTTAATCAGTTGTTGGTAAAAACTCCTTTAGAACAACCGGCAGAGCTTTTGTCACCAGATAAACCTTTAGATCTATTAGGTAAAAAAAACATACGTACTGACGATCTTATTCTTGAATTACGGGCGATAGATACAAGATTTGGAAAAATTGTGGAGGCATTTAACCCAGAAAAGGATGTTTTCTTAACTTTGAGTCCATTGTTTGATGAAATTGAAAAGAATCAGAAAGCATTTGATACTATTGTCAGTCAAACGACTGTGTCTGAAAAAGATAAAAGTGCATATCAAAAAGTTCTTACGGCTACGCTTGAAAATTGTGATCTTTCTACATTTTCTTATATGAATAAGGTTCTTCTGTTTTTGCAGACGGATGCAGGTTTTAAGGGTGTCACTGTCTGGTTAGACGGATTGTTAAAGCCGTATCTTAAAAAAAGTAAAAAAATGAGTGAATTTCGATTGAACAATAATAGCTTATTTCAGACATATGTGAAGCTACTCACCGTTTTACAGAACCTTTTTTCTGAGGCTGTGCTATTGAAAAGCCAGAATGGTTTGTTGAAGAATATGTTTAAGCGTGGACTGGTTGATAATAAAACCGTTGGTAGCTATTCGTTGCAGTTGAATAATCTTTTTAATAGTAACAAACGGGCTGATGGGAGCTGCAAGGGTCTTATCACCGGTATGATTCTGTTGATTTACGATTTTTTAGACGAAAGTAAACGTATCATGTCAGAACTGGACGAAGTTCTTGTAAAATCTTTTCAGCAACAGTTGAGTCCGCTTGTTCAGCTACTTGAACTTTTGTATGAGTGTGAAAATGAACTCATTGTAAGTAAAGTTTATACCTATGTTTCTTTTGATAATCCGTATTCAGATAGTGAAAAACTGACTGAAGCACGAAAACTTATTGATCCAAAGAATGCTTCCTTATTTTCGTTAAAAGCAGGCCCGCAACAGCAAAAAGCAACAAATAACTCTGATCAAAAAGATAGTAAAAAACTCTATCCATTGGTATCAGATGATTTTATTGAAGGCCTTTTGGAAACTTTGGAGTCGATCAAAAAAGATATTACTGTTAAAACTGCAACTATTGTATTGCCAAATTCAGTGCCGGATTTTGATGAGCAAGAAAAACATCTTTTGGAGGTTGATCAGCTCTATAAAGAGGCGAAAAAGGATTTTACCAAAGACGATCGAACGTATTACAAAAATCTTTTTTTAACGATTACTGATCTATTGCATAGTGCAAAGGTTACCGTAGCAGTTGCAACCATTGAGTTTGTTGCAAAAGAAAAGGGGCTATTGTACCAACAGTTATCATACGTTGTTAGTCTCTATGCTGCTTTGAAAAATGGTAAAAAAGCAGAACTTCAACTTGCGCAATCAGCCTCATTTAAAACTGCTTTTGCACAGCTTGGCCAACTCGCGCAACTTTTACGTGATGGTGTTTCTGATCTGCTGCAGTTAGATCCTACCTATTTTACTGTGCATACCAAAGAAAAAGATCTGCTTTTATCAGCTATAAACAAGCTCTTCAATGATCAAAAACAGCAGGGTAAAAATGTACCTTTGGGGCTCATGCATCAACTTACTGCTTTGTGGGATCAGTTTTTCAAAGAGGTGGGTGTACTTTTTGAAAAATCATCGGTTGAAAGCATCAAAACATTTCAGGGCATGATGCATCCGCTGTTGGATTATATAATACAGCTTTTTGAATGTGACAATCTATTTATAGATTGTGCAAAAAGATTCGGTTTTTCATATCCATTTCTGGACGATACACTTTTGGATGCGGTTGAACATATGCTTGATCCACTGCATGCAGAACAGGTTGGTCTGCAAAAAAATTCAACTAACGATAAAAAACCTAGTTCAACTACGAACAATTCATCCGGCAAATCTTCTGACGTACCAAAAAGCACTACCGTTGAAAAACAGTCCTTGCCTTTAAAAACACAGACGGTCATACAAAAAAGGGTTGATGAGATGCAAGCAGTACTTCTTAAAATGGATATTGAAAAAGGGGTGATTCCAGATCTTAAAACTGCAGTTACTGAAATGCATAAGTTGTGGACCGATTATGAGGTTGACAGCGCATTACAAAAGGTTGACGCAAATCAAGAGGCATTGTTGAAAAAAACATACGACGAGGGATTACGATCTTTTGGTACCATGCTTGTTTCTTTAGTCAAAAAATCTGTGGAATATTTAGTATCTTTAAAACCTGAGATCGACAAAGTGTACACTGTTTTTGAAACGGCTTATCAAAAAGACAAAAAGATCATGAAAGATGGTGCAAAAAACAAAGAGTTGGCAGCAGTACTTGTAGTTATCAAAAAATGTGCTTCGGTCATAGAAAAAACGGTTCTTCAAGTCGAACTGCTAAGCGATCTTTCTGGTGTTAAAGAGGCAGATTTTACTGCTTTGACGGTTGAACTGGAAAAGCTTGTGAATGGAACGCTTGTCAAAGGCGTGTCGGTTGGACTGGTTGATATTCTGGTTGGATACAATATCGATCTGGTTAAAAAGATTATTACATACATGAAAACAGTTTCTGAAATAGAAGTGAAAGCTTTTCAACCAACCGTTTCATTTTTGAAAGAGCCGTTTGCTTTGTTTGATAAAATTTTTGGTAAATTGTGTGCGTTAACAAAATTAAAGGGTTTGAGTCTTAAAAACAATCAGTTAACGGTGCAGTTATCCGATTATTATGCGTACATTACTGATCAGAAAAAGGCTGCCGAATTTTGTAAAGCGAGTGCAGATTCGCAAGAAATTATTATTCAACGAGCATTGACCAGTTTGAAGGGAAAATAGAAAGACTTATTTTTAAAAAAATGATTTTACAATGGTAATAGTGATGTTGGTGTTTCTGTTGTCGGTATGGACTGCCGAAGCTGTTCGAATGAATGCAGATATGTATGATGGAAGTTATCTGATAAAACTTGCGGAACATTCGTATCTTTTCTCATATCGAGATTACTTTAGTGGCGGCAGGGTGGGTTCAGCACACTATTATTCACGCTTGTATTCAGTGAATGATTTGAACGTACCGTTAGATGATACTATTGCAAATTCGTTTTTCTCATTTTCTCGTTCAACCTTGTATCCTATCATTGCAAAGCCTTTTACATTGCATGGCAACCTTGTGCTTCCCATGATTGTCAAAGATGTTTCACTTTTTGATCCTGATGATGCAGATAGTACCTCAGCAACCTTGCAGCTTGCATCGATTGAAAAAATAAAAGCTGCTGCCGCGGTTAAGAAAAAGGAGATGTTTTCACCACTGCCTTCTGGATCAGGCTTGCGTTTTGCAGAGCTTGGCTATGTTTTTAAAAGTCACAAACTCGCCCGTTTACATTTTGGAAGTCCTTGAACTTGGCAATGTGCATTATGCGTTGACCGCATCTACCTTTGGCAACATGTTAATTACACCTTTGGAAAAAGAAAACAGTGGTGTAAAGTCATTTTTACAAAAACATGTTCGTACCTTTTCTTCGATCAAAAATCTCAAAAATATGTTTCTTTTGGATGTTCAAAAAAATGAAAATAATGGTTATCTGATTTTGTATGCAAAGATAATGAAAAAAAAGAAGATGAGTCTTATTGACCCTGTGTTTTCTTTGGATGTGCAATGTTATCTTAAAGAGGTGAAATTAAAAGAGGATCTGTTTAATCTTGCAAATAATCCTGGTACTTTGCACTCTTCAATGAACGGCCTGCTCAGCGACCAGGAGAATGTACCGTTAGTTGGATTTTTATGCAAAGAGACTCAAGCAGTTGTTTTCTATCAGAAGGTTGATTCTGTGCAACAAGATCGCAAACAACGAACAGTTAAGCTATTTCAAAGAAACAATGAGAAAGAACAAGCTATTGAGCTTTGTTCAGGGAATTTTATTGGTAGACGTTCTTATGCTGGTACTTCTTTGAATGATCACGAATTGTGCAAAGCGCACCTTGGTTGTCTGATGCGGATGAAGGCTGATGGATATGGTTTGTGTACATTTAAAAAACTATTTATAAGTTCGAAAGGTAGCGGGGTCGCGCAGCAGGGTAATATTCTTTTGAAAGTTAATTTTGAGACGGGTCAAGTTGAAATTTTGGAAGCAAAAGATTACACGGATAAGGTTTTGGTTCAGTATTTTGATAGCGCCGCTTCTGATATGTATGAATATCGTGCATATCAGATAACCAAGGATTTTAAAAAGTTGCAGGTCGGTTGAAACTACAAAAGCTCAACTTTGTTTTTCAGTTATTTGTGAGGTAAAAATTACGTTTCTGCTCATCTGGATACAATAGTTGTATACAGCATTCCAAAAACTGAATATGTTTTTTACTATTTGCTCCAACGAATGCATTTTAAAATAGCTTGTCGATTCAATCTTTATTTCATTTTTTGGTTCAGTGTCATTAGTAACTTGAGGCTCTGGTATTTTTGTTTCTGGTATTTTTGTTTCTGGTATTTTGATTTGATCAACAGGCCTTGAAGACTCCAACATTTCTTTAGGATCTACTTTTTCTGAATGAGCTTTTTCTTTTAACTTCTGATATTCCTGCCAACGTTCTTTTGTAACTGGAGTGTGCAATGCTTGTGGTTCATCTTTTTCATCAAAACAATGCTTGCTCTTATATTTAATCTTTTCTTCAACATAGTTTTTTATTTCTTTTTCTAACTTAAGAACGTGCTGCTTACATTTTTCTTTTCGTTCTGCCGTATTCATGCCTTGTATATCGTTATTTTCAGTTTTATACTTCCATTCAGGAACACAGAAAGTAAATAGTGCTTTTAACTTATTTGCAAATGTTGCTTTAAAGTCAATTTTAGTTTCTTCGCTTAATTCAAGATCTTGATAAAGTGGTAACATCTTAATCCAACCATTATAGAACTTTATGGGCTTTGCCAGTTCTTCTTGAGTATCTTTTTTCAGATCAGCAAGCAACCACTCGTAAAAAGTGACTGTGGTTTTAAAAAAATCTGTTATCAATTGAATCTGTTGTTCGTCGATCACCATTTGCTGTATTTTTTCAGATACAGCTTCATAGGTAGTTGGAATAATAGACTTATCTTTTATATCAAGTGTATCATTGCTATCTAAGCATTGTGACAAATCTTTTTTTTGATAGGACTCATCAAAAAGCTTCATCGCAAACTGAGCGACGTGAAACCTCAAAAATACCTTTGCAATAAAACAGTCTAAATCTATTGAGCTGCTCTGTTCATCGTCTTTCCAAATTGGAAACAGTTCGATTAACTGTTGATTTAAAATGACTAGTTTTTTTGTTAGTTCTATTATTTTCACTCCTTTATCTAACTCCTTATCATAACACATTGCCGTCTTTGTAAACGTATATTTAGTGTTTTTTTTTACAAATTTAGGTTGTTCTTCACTGAACTGGTCATGTTGCTTTTCATAGAATGAAGGGTTATCAGAGAATAGTAACCGCTGCCTTCCTCTGAAACCTAGCGTGGTACATATCGTTTCAAGCGATCGGTTATGTCCTAAAAAATCTGGACAATTAATCTTCATAGCTGATAGTGCATCGATAAGCTCATCTATTTTCTGTTTTAATCTTTCTAGCTCCAAAGAATCCAACAACTGTGGTATCGTTTTCATATATTCAATAGTGGCGTTAATCTTTTCCTTTTTAACATTAAGCGCTTCAGGGTCGAGTTTTGAAATCAGACCATAGGCATACTTAATTACCAGTTTGGATACAAAGATTATAAGCCAGTGGTCACGGTGGTTACTGTCTTTAATTAGGTTGCAATAAGTAATATAGTTATTTCGATCGCCAAGCTCTTCTGCATAGCCTAATATATTATGACCTCGACATTGTAAGTTTTCAGCTATGAATCTATTTAAATGTAAAAAATAAAATTGGTTAACAGTGCTAAATTCCTTTTCTAACATGCTTGTTGGAGTTAGACCTCTTAAACTTGCAAAGGTCCTTGATGAATCCCCTTTATCCCCTGTCCCAAAATTTGTTTGAAAAATCCTTACTGTTCGAGGTTCATCCTTGAGTTCATCAAGGACCTTTAAACTGAGAAACTCTAACATGGAATCTATTTTAGCTTCAACCGCATACGGATCTTTATTTTCATAGATCTTATGTTCTTTTTCCTGCCTTCTCATCATCAATCCAAAGTAGTTGAGCGCATTAATTATTCGCGCTTTTAAATTTGAACAATTCGCTTGATCTGATAAAAAAGCTAGCATTTCATTGGTACTGTCTCTTTGGTCACTAGAAAAGATCTTTAAAAGTCTTCTTAGCCGTCTATTAACCTTTTTCTCGAATTTCTTCGATTCTTTCGTTTCTTTTGCTTTTTTTTTGTAATGAAAAATAAGAAAAAGTTCCCAGGCCATCTTTCTGTAAAGATCAGCAGTATGAATTTTTCTATTTCCTTCAGTATTTTCTGACCATGATCCAAAACTCATACCACAGTCTTTTTCGATTTCATCTTTAATTATGTAAAAATCACGTCTTTGAGGGATATAATATTTGGCTGGATCATAATTAATACATGCTTCAATTACATCGTCCATAGAATTACCATTTGGTATTACAGTACTACCAGCAGTTACAGAATCATCTATAAATTCTAAGGTGTGTCCTCAATTTAATTAGTAGGGCATAAAAGCTTCAACCATATGTGCATAGATGCGATGTAGAGCATAGATTGGAAGTTTCTAGCAAGTTTTTCAAAACGCATAGCAATGCCACGAAAATGCTTGAGTCGTGCAAAAGATTTTCAACTAAGTGTCGATTTTTATACAAATGAGCATCAAATTCTGGATCTGGTCTAGTGCTGTTTTTTCTTTTGGTATAATTACTTGCATTCCTTTTGTCCGTCCATAGATACGAATACTATCAGCATCATAGCCTTTGTCAGCGATAAAATATTCCGCTCCTTCGGCCAGGTCGATTAATTCGTTTGCAACCTTTGAATCGTGCACTTGACCCCCAGTGATTTTAAAATTGAGCGGATTTCCATGCGCATCGGTGCACATATGAATCTTTGTAGTAAGTCCACCAGCGGATCTTCCAATTGCTCGCTCTTGACCACGCTGAGCTCCAGTCGCATGTTGGTGAGCTCTAACATAACTTCCGTCGGCGAATACCCATTCTTTATCAACTTCTTTTCGTAGCATAAAAAAAACCTTCCCATAGCCCTTTTTTTGACCAACGATTAAATCGATTAAATGCTGTTTGCCACGGACAAAATTCGGATGGAATATCCCTCCATGGTCCTCCAGTCCGCAATTTCCAAAGGATTGCTTCCATTATATTCCGCTCATTGCCCCACAGGTGGCATCCATGTTTACATAGTATCTCTTCTAGTTGTGACCAAATACTGTCTGTAATAACTCGACGTACCATTGCTTATCCTCGTTGCTGATTTCTGATACAAAAAACTTATCATTTTGTAGTGAAAATGCAACGTCATTACCTCATTTCAAATTGAGGACACACCTTATTAATCCATAAATTAAAGATTCGTTTTCATTGCAAAAAGTATCTTTAAAAGGATCATTTTGCCAATACCTTTTCCTGCGATCCTCTATCAGCTGTTTCAACTTTGGCAAATATCCTGAAATTATCTCTTTTGTTCTACTGTTTTCATTTTTTTTAACTACATTCCAGCATAAATTTTGCAAACTTAACACATGATTTTGTACTATTTTATTGCTGCATTCTGGTGCTTTTATCATCGTAAAAGCATTATTAAAATAGTACAGCAGAAAAAGCAGAACAATTTTGAACATCAAGCATTACAATTTTTGAAAAACAATATCTGTAAATATATCAGAAAAGCTATAGTTTAAAAGTCACAGCTAAGAAGTTAAACATGTGTTTTTTCAGAATTTTTTTGGCGTTTTTTGTAAAATTTTTTGCATGTTTTGTAGATTATGCCAAGCAGTGCACCTGTTGTGGTGATAATCAACGCTACACCTGCTGGAGTTTTGACTGCTTTTGACAAATAGTTTTTTTCAATTGGCAACAAATCAAACAGCGTCATTGAGATCCATGTTTTTGGCGTAGCATAAAATGCTCCAGGTTCTTTTAAAAGCATCCTGATGCCCTGTTTAAAATTTTTTGCACGGTTTGAAGATGATGGATACGTCAAACTTGCTTTAACTTCTAACAGGCTTGCACCAAGCTTATTTTCTTTAAAAAAATCATACATGCTTTCTGCTATTTCAATTTTTTGTTGAAGTGATAATGCTTCATTATTCCACATGAATGCAAGGTCGGCATTTATTTCACTGTTACGTATCTGTTGAATATCAATGATATCTGAAATGATGCATCCAACTATGGCAGGTTCATGGAGATGAGTTGTTTCATGTAATAACATGCCTGCAATCTCGTTATCTGTTAAATTTTTTACTTCATTTGGGTTTATAAATATTGTATTCAAACAATACAGTTTTTTATCATGTTCAATTGGCTCACTGCTATTTGACGCGGGTGAACCGATAGAATTGGTGATTTTAAACTGTACCTGTTTTGTATTGACTCCTAGCTGCTTGGCAATGGTTAATATTTTGGTTAAAAGTTCTGGATTATTATCATCAGTATGTTCAATCTTGAAACGGTTCATTGTTTCTTCAGATTGAATCAATCGTTCTTTTGGATCAAATCTATTTAAAAAGTCTAAAATGGCCTCAAAGTTGATAGTTTTTTTACTTTGATCTGTATTCTGGTTTAGCTTTTTTATTAATGTGTTTTTTAAAATTTTAATTTCTGTACTTGCCTTTGTTCTATTTTCTATCAATTCTTGAAAGTCTTTTAAAGAGGTAGTTTCAGAAATTTTTTTGAAATTGTTTCCACTTAATTTGTTTAATAATTCAGAATACAATTCCAAGCTTTCATTGATTAGACTGTCTTTTTGTAATATATCCTTTGTTTCTTTAAGATTTTCTTTTACGAGCTTGATGGATTTTTTGATCCTTGTATCACAATACTTGTTTATAACTGAGGCTTGATCTTTCATATCTTGTAGATCCTGATGTATATTGTCGATATCTATATCAACTGTTTTTAACTGATGTCGATTGGAGAATGAGTTGAATTCTGTCGCTACTTCCAGGAGAATATTAAGTGCTATTTCGTACTCAGCCTGTAGCGCAAAAAGCTTTTGTTCAAGTTCTAAGCGATTGTTGTTAGGATTGCTACAGATAAGTGTCAATCCTGAACAAAAAAGGAGCAATCCAGTGAAAAATTTTTTCATTTTTATACTTTCTATTTATTGAACTAATTTTTAATAAAAAACATATAAAATTGTATTAAAAAAAGAATGGTTTTGCAAGTTAAAACTATTTGTGAAAAGAGATCTAAAAGTACATCGAAAAGCAATCTATTTTCACAGTTGCGATTGCATTTCGATATTAAACTAGCTTATTTTCAAGCTGTGAAAAAGGATTTTCAAAGCTTGAGCGAGGACAGATTTTTTGCTCCACTCTCGCATCTCATTCTGATTTATCATTTAACTTTATAATTTTTCAATCATTGTTTGGCAAGGACCGACTGACAAATTCTATGCGCTGATTCCACTTGATCAATTCATCAAATGCGTCAGGATGTAAATAGAAAAAAATCATTACCAACAAGGTCATCATACCAACTCCACTTTTTATAACATCAGGTTTGACCGTTTGCCAGATTCCTGACCAAGTCGACCATTGATCTTCAATATCAAATTCTTGGTTTATGCAGGCAACTTCTTGATCTAGTGTAATAATTTTATTCATATTTGTATATTGGCAAAAGTAAAATTCTAAAGTAACCTCACCATCCTCTTCTTGTACTTTGTTATAACAAATAAAAGCTTCTGCTGTCTCATTTTGATCGTTTTTTAAAACGCACTCAAAATTATTGCTTGCTTTCAATTGCCCGTTCTGGTCCACTTGACTTTCAATTGCTTGTGGTTCCAAAACAACGGCAGCTTCAAACTCAGAGTTTTCAATTAATTTTTCTTGTCTTAAATAATAAAAAGTATTTGTATATTTATTTGCAAAAAGTCGCACTTCACCTTTCGCTGTTTCTCCATAAAAATAGCCCAAAATACTCCCCGTCACCCCAGATCCTTTGCGATATTCATGAATAATTCCTGGAATGGAACACTTATTTGTTACCTTATTCATTTTGTCAAGAATAGCGTTTGAAAATTTTACGCTCCTGCTGTCACCATAAATTGACTTTGTAGTAACGTTACTCGCTGTATCAGTCAAAAACTCGGTTGTTTTTTAGTTTATCTTCCATTTCTCCATACCAAACAGTTGATTTACAAAAAGAACCAGTGAGAAACATAACCACTTTTTCATTTTAATCCTTACGATCTATTGCAATAAAAAATTTTTAACATTTGGCGAACACCTGAATTTGTGGAACAAGGTGCCAAATAAATGCATTTTTGTCAATAGTAGAGGATAGAATATGAAAAAGTATTTTTAAAGCAAAAGCGAAACCAAATTTTTTTGCTCCGCTTTTGCATCTGGTTCAGATTTATTCTTCTGGAAGCTTTAATAGTTCTTCGGACGGCTTTTCCCATGATGGAATGAAATTCATGATACTTTGCAACAGCCCTGCTTGTGGTTTAGAGTCTATTTTGTTGAACTCTTTTGTAAATTCGGCAAAATACCGTGAACCTTCTTTTAGTTTTGTTTCTTTGGTTTCAAAGTTATAACTAAACATGCCGTATGGCTTATCGCCAAGCGGCGCACCCCATTCATAGTTGTCGTAACTTGCCCACGGTGTATAGCCGATAATATTGTAGCCTTCTTCGACCAGTTTTGTAACTCCAAACAGTGTTTGCTGAAAAAAGCTCGTGCGTTGTTCGTCAGTATGTGCCGCGATACCATTTTCGGTGATCCATAGTGGCAATTTTTTGAGTGGTTTTATACATCTGCTTCTTTTTTCATTTAATCGTTCCTCCACCTCTTTGACAGCCCGATACAGGCCTTGTGGATAAAACCGATAGTTTTCATTTTGCGTCGTCATTAAAAGCTCTTTATCTTTGATGACCTGCATCATTTCACGTTTTTGGTTTGCGTAGGTGTTGACGCCGATCCAGTCGATTGCAGAAGGAGCATCTTTGTCTTGATATGAAACTGAAACGTAAAAAGGTACATAAATAGAAAAGATACCTTTGGTAAAGAATCCATAAAATCCATCATTTTGCAACTTGTCACCCATGCGACACAAAAGTCCAGTAAGTGGGGCTTTCAAACGTTGTAACAAAGTATCGTAGGCGATATCTAAAAATATAACATTTTTTTGAATACCAATCAGTGGTTCTGGAAAAACCGTGTCAGGTTCCTGTTTTTGTAATGTTTGCCATGCTCCCTTGTCACCTTTGATGCGTTTATAAATCTGCATATGTGCCTTGAGCATGTTTAACATGACTTCTGCTGTCTTTTGCATACTTTTTTCTTTTCCAGGAGCGCCATCTAACGTGAAATAGCCTTTGAATGCATAGCCTTCAATTGCATTAAATGTTGACCAGTAGGTCACATCTTCCGCCAATGCTTCATACATCGTTACTGCAAAGTCAACAAAATAGTGTATGTTTTCCTCTTTTTCAAACCCACCAAGATCTTCAAACCAGGTTGGAATCGTATAATGATGAAACACAACAAGAGGTTCGATCTGGTGTGCTTTCAGTTCTTGAATAATTTTTTTATAATGTTCAATAGCCTCATGGTCCCATGAATCAGCTGTTTTTTGGATTCGTTCCCATGAGATTGACATTCGATAACTATTGATCTTGCATTCCTCTTTCATCTGTTTAATCATGTACGGATAATCAGTCCAAAAATTACAAGCATTGCCAGGTAATGCGAGGCCTTTGTTTGAAGCAAATCTATGAAATGAGGATTCTTCTCCAATTCCCCCTTCAAACTGATAAGCCGATGAGGAGAGTCCAAGCAAAAAAGGCTTCTGATCGCTCTTATTCGTGTTTGTGTCTGATTTTAAAGCATTTTTCAAGCGATTAGCAGCTTTGACTGGCGATATTTCAACCTCATCGGTGAGTTGTTTCCACTTTGCTTCGAATTTTTTTTGAAACGTTATGTTAGGATGTTCAATTGCAAAAAATTGATACGTATAGGTGATTAAAAAGAGTATAACCCGTATTATTTTCTTTTGCTTCATATGGATATTTCCTTTAAATTGTACTATTTTATCGCACTTAATAGAACGACCTGTTTTTTGCTTCAATTTGAATATACATATTTTATATAAAATGTCAATAAGTTTTAATAAATAATATATTTTCAGATTATGATGTTTTAAAGCTTCAATATTTATTTTTTTTGACTAAAGATCAATAGTAACTTATTATTTGAATGTAATTTTTTACAAAAATCTATTGTATACAGGGTGTTCTATGCATTTTGCAAGTCAGCGGGTTTTATTTTTTTTCTTGCTAGCAGTTAATGGTCTTATTTTTTCTAATGATGGATCGTCTGAGGAATCTTGGTATAACAAAATGAATCGATTCAAAAATAATGGATTTGCGTGGAAGAATGAAAAGCAGGAGCAGGTTAATAAGCAGCTTGCTGAAATAAAGCAGCAAGGTCTTGATTTAAAAGACCAACTGGTTCAGCAGGGGAAAGGTTTTTTTGCTTCATTATTGTCTGCTGATACGGCAGGGGGGGCAGATGGTGCAACGCCTGTGCCTCAAAAGGCTTTAAAAAAAGAAGATTATGTTGTTCAAGATGTTGCGTTATCTGCTGACACAAGGTCACTTTTGGACCAGCAAGCAAAGTTAACCGGAGCTATTGCGTCTTTACCTGTGCCGAAAAAGGAAAGTCTTGAAACATTCAATCGGAATCATGAAGCAGCAGAAGAAGCAAGACAGCAAGAAGAAATAAGACAGCAAGAAGAAATAAGACAGCAAGAAGAAATAAGACAGCAAGAAGAAGCAAGACAGCAAGAAGAAATAAGACAGCAAGAAGAAATAAGACAGCAAGAAGAAGCAAGACAGCAAGAAGAAATAAGACAGCAAGAAGAAATAAGACAGCAAGAAGAAATACGACAGCAAGAAGAAGCAAGACAGCAAGAAGAAATAAGACAGCAAGAGTTGAAGCCTTGGGAGTATCGAAGTGAAGAAGGTGTTATTGAGGTTGATTGGAAGATATATGCGGATCTTTCTGTAGAAAGGGTTCCGGAAGAAGAAATAAGACAGCAAGAAGAAGCAAGACAGCAAGAAGAAATAAGACAGCAAGAAGAAGCAAGACAGCAAGAAGAAATAAGACAGCAAGAGTTGAAGCCTTGGGAGTATCGAAGTGAAGAAGGTGTTATTGAGGTTGATTGGAAGATATATGCGGATCTTTCTGTAGAAAGGGTTCCGGATCATTCAGATGATGTAAACAGTCCAAAGATAGTACCTGTTGAAGTCGAAACGCCGAAGCCTGAGGATAAAGCTGATAACATGGACACTCAAGTAGAACCGGTTGGTGATGGTAGTGGTAGTGATGTTGCTTTGGAGTTTGAGTTAGAAGAGCAGTCCGCTGGACCTGCTGTGCAAGATCAAGCTGAAAATGATGCAAGTGGATCTACTGAAAAGGCAGAAATGGGCTTAGAAGTCAAAAATGGTTTACGCTATTTTTATACTTTATTTGTCAAAAGTAATTATGCAGAGCTATGGAATGTGTACAAATATTACCTTATTGCTGGTGGTGTATCGGTGACAGTAGCAATGCTTTCTGTTGGTCGATATTTTTATAGAAAACTTTTCAAAAAACGAGTTAAGGCCGCAATTGTAAAGTCATCTGTGCCAAAAAAGTACACAAAAAGCCCATTGGAACTGGAAGCAGAGGATACAGTGGGCAGTAATAGCTATTTTTCTTCTGTTCGTTAGATAGTTTTTTAAGCCTGATTTCGTCCTCACTAACGTTTAGAGCGGTGTTTTAGTGGTACGTTTTCATAATGATCCCCATTTTATGTAGGTTTTCAGGTCTTTATTGTTATAATTATTTTCTATTTGTAACTTTTTATATGAAATCTTGGCAAAAATTATTAAAAAAGCATTAAAATTTGACCATTTTAACCTGTTTTGTTAGTTTTATAACTGTAATATTTACAATTGTTTAATTAACTATGGAGGTTAAGTCTATGAATATAACTAATAATAAGGTACTGGTATTGCTTATTGCCGGTGGTCTGCTGCGGGCAGGCGAGCCGGTTCCAAAAACTGGAGATTCAATACAAGGGACGGTTTCGTATGGTAAAAATAGTGGAATTACCGCTCGCCCAGTTACTTTTCGTGTTAAACCTGGGGCTCAAGCGCCTATTTCCAAGACTCAAAAGTCTGCTGAATCTGCTCCTGTCAAACCTGTGGCAAACCAACAACCTACAGTAAGAAAGAATATGTATTTTAAGCCTACACAACGTTTGGCTGCTGGTGCATTGCCAAAGGCTCCACAGCCAGTTGTTACTGCTCCTGTTCAACCAGTTGTATTACCGGTGGTTGCTGTTCAAGCTCCAGTTATTGCAGATATTAATGCTCAGGCTGGTTTTGTACAACCGTTTGAAATGGATGGTAATGGTGAGGCGTGTGTGCCGTTGAAGTCAGATTATGGTATTATTGATGATGTAAAAAAAGAATATCAAAACACTCCTGCTGATTGGACTCGTTGGAATGAAGCTAAAGAGAGCATGAAAGAAGCAGTAACTCCTTGGAATCAGTTTGCCGACCTGGAAGAACGTGGCGGAGCTGAAGTTGCAGGAAGCCTGCGAGCACAAGCGATCAAGTCTCCGGTTGTTGTAAATCAAGGTTCTGGTATATCTTGGACTGATTGGGCTAAAAACGGTATGAAGGGTATTTTTGCTCGTCGTAGTAAAGATGTTGAGCTTATTCCTAACCAAAATGGTGATTTAGATCTTAATTTTGTTGGCCAAAAAGCACAAGATTATGCTGAAGTAGGTCCTCTTGTTGGTAAAGCTATGGTTGTTGGTACTACTTTGCCACTAGTAGCGGCTGCTTATCCAGCTGCGACTGTGGTTGGGGCCATTGCAGGTCCAGCTTTGGCTGTAAGTGGAACTGCTCTCGCAGCTCATTCAGCGAAAAAACAAGCTGAAAAAGATTTTGTTCTAACTCATCTTGCATTCTTAGATGCAAGTCTTAAGAAACTTAATGACACATCAAATATGCAGCTTAATACGTTAAGGGCAGCTCTTCGACCTAATCAATCGAACTTTCAAACGAATAGCGGTCTGCCGTATGTGCGCATTCCAGAAAACGAATCTACTTCGACTCAATCAGAGCCTTTAAAGATTAGATTAGAAGCTGATCGTGGAGTTGCAGTCGTAGGTGTAGCTGCAGTCGTAGGTGTAGCTGCAGTCGTAGGTGTAGCTGCAGTTGCAGGTGTTGCTTGTTATGCAGCATGGCGTGGTGCCTGCAAGCTTTACAACTGGTATAAAGCGGGTAACGAAGCAAAGCAACCAATACAAAAAAATAGCTAAATAGTAACTAACTAACATAAAAGCAGCAAGAAACAGGGCGTTTGTCCTGGGCTTGCTGCTTTTTCTATGTTCAAATGTTAAACGTTAAACTTGATTTCAACAATATCGCCGTCCTGGACGATGTACTGTTGTCCTTCGGTTCTGATTTTGCCTTCCTCTTTTGTTTTTACCAGCGATTGAAGCTGAATGAGGTCCTGAGCATTAAAAATCTCTGCGCAGATGAACCCTTTTTCAAGGTCTGAATGAATTTCTCCACTTGCTTGTCGAATGGTGATGCCTTTTTTGATAGGCCAGACGTGGATCTCTTTTGGTCCGCAGGTGAAAAATGAGATGAGGTTGAGCATTTTGTAGGTCTGTTGAATGATGCGGTCAAGGCCACTTTTTTCCATGCCTAGCAGTCCCATGATCTCTTGGGCTTCCTCTTCAGTCATTTGAGTGAGCTCTGCTTCGATTTTTGCACAGATTGGCACGACATATTCGGTCCCGAATTTTTTGATCAGCGATTGATATGCTTCATTTTTTGAAAGGCTTTCGGCGTCAAGCTCATTTTCGCCCACATTTGCAACGATTAATGAGCGTTTTGCCGACAAAAGTGGTATGGTTGCAATGGTATTTGTTGCAAACAGTTTTTTGATGCCGTCGCTGTCCATTGCATTGATGAGATTTAATGATGTGTTGAGTAGCTCTTTTTCCTGCTCAAGCAGTTTTTTTTCTTGTGCAAGTGATGTTTTTTTGATTGTCTGTTCGATTTTTGCAAGCCGTTTTTCGATGCTTTCAAGGTCTTTGAGCATTAGTTCATGCTGAATGACGTTTAAATCATCGAGTGGATCTATTGTTTCGCCGGTGTGAATGACGATGTTTGGATCTTCAAAGCAGCGCAATACATGAATGATCAGATCAACTTCACGGATGTGGCTTAGAAACTGGTTTCCCAGTCCTTCGCCCGATGCTGCTCCTTTGACAAGACCTGCGATATCGACAAAGGTGACCGTTGCAGGAATGATCTCCTGCGATTTATAGATTGCTTTAAGTTTATGTGCGCGCTCATCGGGAACATTGGTGATCGCCACGTGTGGATCGATGGTGCAGAAGGGATAGTTTTCTGCTGGCGCGCTTGACTTGGTAAGCGCATTAAAAAGTGTTGATTTGCCCACATTGGGAAGGCCGACTAATCCAGCTTTGATTGCCATTGTAAAACCTTTTTGTTTATTTTTATCACAGTGTAGCAGATTTTTTTATTTCTGTATCTTTTAACGCCTCTGTTTCAATTTGAGAGATCCATGCTTTTCAAGCCTTTATAGTTGTAAAAAAATATTCAATAAAAGCCGTAGTTTTTTTGTATTCATTTTTATTTGTGTATTTTATTTTCCCGTGATTGCTTTTTTTTGCTGTTATTCTTTTTTCTTGTTATTTTTTTATTTTAATTAGTATACTTTTTTTAGTTTTTTAAAAAAGGAGTTGTTGATGAAGTTCTTATTTCGTTTTGCTCATTTGGTGACGGCCTTGTCGGCGATCAATGTTGGATTGTCTCCGCATGGGTATAATGTCTGTTCGAATCAGACTTTTGTGGGGACTTGTGGTGAATATATGACCTATGGAAGCTATTTTATAGGTGCCTGTGGTGTTTTGGGTCTCTTGCATTTTTTGTATAAGATGAGTACTTGTAGCCATTGTTCAAAAGGTGGTTGTGACGAATCAAAGTAGTTTTGATCTCGAGGGAGGTTTGATGGTCTCCCTCGAGATTGATTATTTACTGATTAATTTCAGCATCTATTGAGCTGTCATCTTTTTCATGGCCCGCTGCTGTTGTATTGTCGCTATTGTTTTGATCTGGTCCTTTTTGTTGATAAAGCTTTTCGGCTATTTTATATGATGCTGCTAGCAGCTCTTCGTAACCTTTTTGTAGTTCTTCTTTGTTTTCCTGCTGTTCGGTCAAGGTTTTTTTGGCTTTTTCGATTGCAGCTTCGATATCTTGTACTTCTTGTGCGGAGAGCTTTTCTTTATTTTCGCTCACCGTTTTTTCTGTCTGAAGTATTGCTGAATCTAGTTGGTTTCTTTTTTCCACCGTTTCTCTTGCTGCTTTGTCTGAAGCTTCATGTTCTTTTGCCTCTTGGACCAGTTTTTCAACTTCTTCTTTGGAAAGTCCGCTGCTTGAGGTGAGGGTGATTTTTGTTTCTTTGTTGGTTGCCTTGTCTTTTGCGGACACGTTTACGATTCCATTTGCATCGATATCGAATGTAACTTCAATTTGAGGGACACCACGTGGTGCAGATGGAATGCCTTCAAGTCTGAACTGGCCTAATGTTTTGTTGTCTTTTGCAAATTCTCGTTCTCCTTGCAATACTCTGATGTCAACAGCTGTTTGGTTATCTTCAGCGGTTGAAAATACTTGTGATTTTTTTGTTGGTATTGTTGTATTTCTTTCAATTAGTCTTGTTGTTACACCGCCGTATGTTTCAATTCCGAGTGACAATGGAGTTACATCTAGCAAAAGCACGTCTGTTACTTCACCTGCCAGTACACCGCCTTGAATGGCTGCGCCGCAGGCTACGACTTCGTCTGGATTGACTGATTTATTTGGTTCTTTTCCAAAGAAGCTTTTTACTATTTCTTGTACTCTTGGAATGCGGGTTGAACCACCAACCAAAATTACTTCATCGATCTGATTTTTTTCTATTCCAGCGTCCTTTAATGCATTTTTACAAGGCGTGATTAATCTTTCGAATAGATCAGCTGCTAATGCTTCGAATTTTGCGCGAGAGATTTTGAGATTTAAATGCTTTGGTCCTGATGCGTCTGCCGTGATGTATGGGAGGTTGATTTCAGTTTCTGTTAATGTTGAGAGCTCTTTTTTTGCTTTTTCTGCGGCTTCTTTTAATCTTTGAAGGGCCATTTTGTCGTTTTTGAGATCGAGGCCACTTTCTTTTCTGAACTCTTCAATGACATACGTTATTAGCTTGTTGTCAACATCATCACCTCCCAGGTGTGTATCTCCGTTGGTTGACTTTACTTCAATCACTCCGTCATGTACGTCCAGGATTGATACGTCGAATGTTCCGCCTCCGAAATCGAATACGACAATTGTTCCATTTTTCTTTTTGTCCATGCCGTATGCGAGTGCAGCGGCAGTTGGTTCGTTAATAATTCTTTTAACTTCTAGTCCGGCTATTTTGCCCGCATCTTTTGTTGCTTGTCTTTGTGCGTCGTTAAAATATGCTGGTACTGTTATGACTGCTTCGGTTACTTTTTGGCCGAGATACTCCTCTGCAGCTGCTTTGAGATCTGCAAGTATTGCTGCGCCGATTTCTTCGGGGGAGTATTCTTTACCAACAGCTTCAATGCCCGCGTCGCCGTTGCTTTTTCGTATTATTTTGTATGGCATGGTAGAAGCTTCTTTGGTTACTTCTTCGTATTTGTGTCCGATAAACCTTTTTGCAGAATAGATTGTGTTTTCAGGATTGGTTACGGCTTGTCTTTTGGCAATATTTCCAACTAGTCTTTTTCCGTCTTTTGTAAAAGCTACTATTGAAGGTGTGGTGTTATTACCATCTTTGTTTGGGATAACCTTTGCGGTACCGCCTTCGTTAAATGCTACTGCTGAGTTTGTAGTTCCTAGGTCGATTCCTATGATTTTTTTTGCCATCTTTTCCCTTTAGTTTTATGTTTTCATATTACATGAGCAATTATACGTTTTTGATTTGTGCCTGTCAATACTTTGATAAAATAATCTTAGCGTAACAGACTCAGAAAAATTTCGCCCCCTTTTTTAGCTTTTCAGATAGCTCCGCCTCCAGCCCTCGTGGTCTTTTGGCGTTTGAGGGTCATCTGTTTGAGTACTCCGGCCTGTCGTCTTCGCAAGAAGCAAGCGCTTCAGCAAGCAGGGAGTATTATTTATAGGGAATAGGGAGTATTATTTATAGGGAATTAAGATTGATAATGAATTAAGTAATATGAATGAACTCTTATTCGCTTCGTATTTCTTTTCCTGGTGCCTACGGCTCTTGTTCTGTTGTCATGTTTTTATCTGCACCTGTAGCATTATTTTCACATGAGCAAGCAAAGTCATTCTAACTTTTCTTCGCAGCGTTTATGATCAACCAATAAACGACCTTTCTGCTACTGCAGTTTCCGGATACCAATCCACGTATAACCACTTTTTAAAGTATTCCATGGAATTAATGATGTCATGGTATGTTTTATTTTTCTTCTTCTTTTTTTTCCTAAAAACCATAACCATAAGGGGAAAGGCTGGGTTGAATTTACAATTCATTGTTTTCTTTATGCTATATTTTTTAACCTTCTTTTTGTGAAAATGAGGAGATGGTAATGAATCCAAGAAATGCTGTTTTTTATTCTGTATTAATAAGAGTACTGATGATTTTTTTTAGTATTACGTTGTGTTTTGTGAAATTTTTAGATAGTGATGATCAGGTTCGTCAGACTGAGTATGAAAAAAGTAAAAAACTCTTTGCGCTCAAGGCAAGGAGTGCTGATTATGATGGATGTAAAAGATTGTTGGAGGTTGGCATAGGTTTGGATGGTGTCTTTTCGGATGGTTCCTCAGCTTTGCATTTTGCCGTCTTGAATAGTGATGGAGAACGGTCTTATATGTTTTTTAAGGACCTTTTGTCTTTTTTTCCAGACATTGCTTTAAAGAATAATGATGGTAAGACTGCGGCTCATTTTGCAGCAAGGATAAAGGATCAAAAAAGGAGAATAGATGTTTTGATAAAGCTTTTGATGCATGGTGCTTCTTTGGGCAGTGTAGATACTTTTGGTAAGAGTGTGGTTGATGAGGTCGTTTCTGAAGGCAGTAGAGACAATATGGAGTTTTTCTGGCAACGATTGTCTTGTGTGCTGAATAAGGAAATTATCGATAAGGCAAAGAAATTTGCCGGAAGGGAGGTCGGAAATGGCTTAGGGTTGACAGAGATTTACAAGCTCATGGATAAAAAAGTTTGGGGGTATCAAGAGTGTGCGTCTTTGGTTAGTGTTGAGGAGGTTTTCCTGGTTTTGTTAGGTGATGATCAGGAGAAAATAAAGGATTATTTGCGTAAAAAGCCGCAAGCTAGAACAAAAAAGAGTGGTATTGACTGGTTTGATTACACAGTTTTGCAGGTAAGTATATTGAGAGGCATGAAGGAAATAGCATCATATTTATTGGAGCATGACGATATAGACGTGAATGAAAAAAATATATATGGATCCACGGCTTTGCATGCTGTTGTAGGATCTTCTCTGTTATCTTTTAGTGACAAAAAAGAGCTTGTAGATGTATTGGTTTTGAAAGGTTGTAAGCTGTCCTTGCAGGATAAGCATGGGCAGACTCCGTTGCATGTGGCTTTGAGGAGAAATGATTTGGACTTGGTGAAGTATTTGGTGAATCAATATAGAAACGAAGTTGGGTTGGACGTGAAAAATGTGTGGTCTGATAGAGTGATTGATATTGCAAATAGGTACTGGTCAAAAGAGTTGATCGAGCTATTGGCTGTTGGTATTTGAAGGCTGCGTGTAATGTGATAAACTATAGTCCATAAAAAGGAATTAAGAGAGAAAAAGGGGACGTGGTTGGTATATCAAAAAGGAGAAAAAGTTGTATATCCAGGCCATGGGGTAGCGATCGTGCATGATATACAGGTAAAGTTAATCAATGGTCAAAAAGAAGAGTTTTACGAATTGAAATTTGTTGGGAAGGATATCACGGTACTTGTTCCGACAGGACAGTCAGAAGCCGTCGGGTTAAGGAGACTAAGTTCCAACGACAGTGTAGCGTGTGTGTATGAGTTATTATCAAAGCCTTATGTTGCAGTTCAGCAAGATGGTGTAATGGTAAACTGGAATAAGCGGAATAAGAAGTATATGGGAAGCATTAGAACTGGTGATCTGAAAGAAGTTGGTGCTATTTATCATTATCTCAGGCATTCTGAAAAGAAAAAGGAGCTTTCGTTTGGAGAAAAGAAGGTACTTGAAGAGACTGAGAAAATGTTAGCTGAAGAGATTGCAATTGTAGAGAACATGGCACAAGAGGTCGCTATTGCAAGGGTAAGGTCACTCATAAGATAAAGAAACAGATGAAGACAATCGTTGTATGTGGACAAACGGGAGTAGGAAAGAGCGATTGGTCAGATAAGTTTGCAGCAAAGATCGTGGCAGAGATTGTCAATATAGATATGGGTCAGATGTATGATCGACTGTCAATTGGCACAGCAAAGCCCGACATGAACCAGGTTAGTATAAAGCATCATTTGTATGGTTGTTTGAAAATACCTGAAGACATGAATGTGGTACGATATCGAGAAAAAGTGAAAGAAACTATAGAGTCGATACATGCCGAGAATAAAAAGGTGGTATTGGTTGGTGGAAGCATGTTTTATATTGAAGCGCTTTTTTTCGAATTAGTGCCAGCAATAAAACATACAGGAAGGTCAAAAGATGTTGCTGGCCGAACGTGGGCAGAGTTGCATGCCATAGATCCTGTGCGAGCTTCACAAATACATCCATCTGATGAGTATAGAATCGAAAGAGCGCTTTCGTTGTGGTACAGCTATGGCGTACTTCCCTCTCAATGCATGCCCCGTTATAATCCCGTAGTAGATGATATATCGATTATATGGCTTGAAAGATGTCAGAAAGAGCTGCGAAAAAGAATTGATCGTCGCGTTGACATGATGCTAGAAGCGGGGTGGGTTGAAGAGGTTTTGGGACTGCCTGATGAGTGGAAGCAGTTTGTGCGAAGAAAAAAGTTGTGCGGGTACGATATTATTGCAAATGCAGAAACAGCTGAACTAAGCCATCAACAAATAGATGCGATAAAAAAAACAACCTATGCATATGCAAAAAGGCAACGCACTTCTTGGAAAAGGTTAAAAAAGAAATTAGAAGAAACTGTTGCGAGAGATCACATTACTGTGATACGAATAGCGGAAAATTGTGAAGGGCTTGTAGATGATATATAAAAAAGATGAAGAGTCAATGTGTACATTAACAAAAAGAGAGGCTACACTATTGACCGTATTTATGATGGCTGTAATATTAATTGTTGCTGTTATATCATATATTGCAGGATACAGATCGTGCTTATTGCAGTATGGCTTACAGATGCAAAAAGGGTCGCTTGCAGATGGTGTTTACACGACTGTGCAGTCATATTGGAGGTCAAACAGTGTTGATAAAGATACAATGTAATCTGTGTGAAAGGTTGAAATGATTGTAAAAATAAGAAGATATCTTCAAAATAAGTTAATAAAAGTGATCATGGTATTGATTGGGGTAGCATTGGTTGGCCTTTTTTCTTTGCCAATGATATTAAAACAAAGTACAAGGCCGTGGGCATTAAAGATAAATGATACAATAATTGAGCGGGGATATTTTGAAGATATGGTGTCTCAGCAACAAGAACGGTTAAGTTATTTTAGGGCTCAGTATGGTCAGTTTGCCGATATGTTGCTGCAGTCCTTTGGGATGAGCAATGACCCCAGAAAACTTGCAACTGATACAATAATTAAACAGGCTTTATTGTCAGATTATGCAGATAGACTGCAACTAAAAGCATCTTCCAAGCTAACCATTGAAAAGATCAATAATCAGGACTTTTCGCAGAAATATCTTGCTGATAGTGTGCCTGCATTTTTATATGATTCAGACGGAAGAATTAATCAAAATATAGTAAAAATATTCTTGCAAAAGCGTAGCATGTCTTCGGATGTATTCCTGGATATGGTTTCTTCTGGCTTGAGAAGGAATGTTGCTTCAGCACTTATTCGAGCCTCTTCTTATACGCCAAAGCATGAATATACTTTTTTTAAAAATGCACGGTATGGGAAAAAAGAGTTAAAAATAGTTCACTTGAGTGAGCAGGAATTTTTTGATCGTGCAAAAGCAGAAGAAGTAGATGCAGCGGTACTTGAAAATTTTTATAATGAAAAAAATAGGACTTCTCAGACCTATTATGTACCAGAACGCAGATCTGCCACAGTTTGGAAATTTTCTCCTGAAGATTACGTTGCCGATTTTGATCAGAAAGAGATAGAGGCGTATTATGCTGAACATAAGAACCAAAAGTTTGTTGAAAAACAGTCTACAGCAGTGGTTCGCCAAATCGTTTATACGATGGAAGAAGTTCAGAATAGGCCTTCAATTGGAGCACTTCAAGAAGAGCTTCTCTTGAATACTGAAAAATTTCCTGAGTATGCAAGAAAATATTCACAAGATGAATCTGCAAAGAATGGTGGACTGATTGCCCCATTGGTTTATGGTGAGAAGAATAATAGTGTATATAAGGCTGCATTTGCACTTAAAAAAATAGGTGACATTTCCCCCGTCATACCTACAGAAACTGGTTTTGTGATTTTACAGTTGGTAGAAAGAACGGCAAAATCTTATAAGCCATTGAGTGTCGTAAAAAAGTCCATTGAATCTATTTTATCAAAAGAAAAATTCAATGAGAGTCTTTCTAAAGCTATAAAAACTGTTTTGAAAGATGGTATTATTGACGAACAGGAGCTTAAGATGCTTCTTGGGATGTACAATCCAAAGCAGGTTCAAGCAAAAGACCTTACGTTAAAAAGTAAGGAGCAGTACGTTAAAAGTCTCTTTGGATTACAAAATAACGGCGACGCTACGTTCTCTATGTTTGGCAATACAGGGTTTTTGATTAAACTTACTGGTAAAGCAGAAAAGTTTTTGCCACCTTTTGTAGATGTGCAAAAAGATGTTGAAAATGACTGGTATATATTGCAAGGGGCGCAGCTCCTTCAAAAAACTTATAATAATTTTCAAGCTTTTTTAAAAGAGGCTGCATTAGAGTCTGTTGCTCAAAAATTCAATTTGGCAGTGGAAACAATCTCTTTAGATGAGCATGCAGAAAAGGACAAGAAAATTACGTCCATGCTGGAAAAGAAGGGGCTTCATCTACAAGAGCTTATGGATATTGAAAAAGAGGGCTCCTTGTTGAGTGTGATGAATAAAAAAGGTGCATGTTTCGTGTATTGTGCTTCCTGTGTGCCACCTCATGATCTACAGCTTAAGCTCGAGGACAAAACTAATTTGTCACAACAGTTTGAACATGCACTTTTAGAGGGAATGATTGCTTCTTTACATAGAACTGCTACAATAAAAGTTAATGAGTCATTTAACATTCCTATTGAAGATTATTTTGTATGAAACAGAAAAACGTTGCTAATCAGTCATCGCAAAAATCTCTAGCTGTTGAAAATCAGTCGGAGCTGCGGAAAAAAATGCTTGCAGTAACTTTCGCTCAAATTGACAAGCAGTATGGAAATGGTGCAGTCATGCTTCTTGGGGAGCAGCCACACCAGCCGATAGAAGTTATATCCACGGGGTCGCTTTTGATAGATCATGCAATTGGTGTTGGAGGATTTCCGTGTGGTCGTATAGTTGAGGTGTATGGGCCGGAATCTTCAGGTAAGACTACGTTAGCCTTGCATGTTATTGCACAGGCACAGAAAAATGGTGGCATGTGTGCATTCATCGACGCGGAACACGCCCTCGACCCTGTCCATGTGCAAAAACTTGGTGTTGACACAGATTCATTGATCATTTCTCAGCCTGACTATGGTGAGCAGGCACTTGATATTGCAGAAATGCTTGTCAGGTCAGGAGTGGTCGATCTGATTGTTATAGATTCCGTTGCAGCACTGGTGCCAAAAGCGGAGCTTGAAGGAGATATGGGTGATGCCCATGTTGGCCTGCAAGCACGTCTTATGTCTCAGGCTTTGCGTAAGTTAACCCCTGTGGTTCATAAGTCAAAGACGGTGCTTGTTTTCATAAATCAGGTTCGACACACCATTGGAGGTATGCCCAATGCTCCAAAAGAAACAACTACGGGCGGAAAGGCGTTAAAGTTCTATGCCTCTTTACGTATAGAAGTAAGACGAATTGCAAGTTTAAAGCGCAAAGACGTTGCTGTTGGTAATAGAATATCAATAAAAATCGCAAAAAATAAGGTAGCGCCTCCATTTAAAAAAGTTGAAGTTGATCTACTTTTTGATCAAGGCATTAGTCCAGAACTGGATCTGCTTGATGCTGCGATCGCTTATGGAGTTATTACGCAGTCAGGATCGTGGTTTGCTATCAGTGATGGCACAAAAATTGCGCAAGGTAGGGAACAGGTAATAGAATATCTTAAGGAACATTCAGATGTAATGGTACAGCTTTCCAAGCAGGTTCGTGCAGCAATGGCCACGCATGGTAACAAAAGTTTAATCGTAGCATCTGAAGATGAAGAACAGGGTACAGGAAGTGGTGAATAATAACATAAAAAATGGCAGTCAGGCATCCAAGGATGTCGGACATATTGCAAATGAAAAAATTAAAAGTCCTCGGTTGCAGCTCATTACGCATGAAGGTCAAAATGTAGGCATTGTATCACGTGATATGGCCATGCAGATGGCACTTGATGCAAATCTTGATCTTGTAATCATTTCTGAGTCTGGTCAAGATGGAGTTCCAATAGCAAAGATAATGGACTTGGGTAAGTCTTTGTATGAAAAAAAGAAAAAACAGAAAGATGCAAAGAAGAACCATAAAACCATTCAAATTAAAGAGGTAAAGTTACGACCAAAGATTGGTGAGCACGATTATCTTACAAAATTAAAGCAAATAATACAGTTTCTCAAAGAAGGAAAACGTGTTAAAATAACACTGTCTTTCAGGGGAAGGGAAAACTCGTCTCGAGAAGAGCGCGGTGGTGAGCTATTTCAAAAAATAGCTGCGAGTCTTGAAAAAGAAGGAATGATGGATAATGTCTCCCAGGAAAAGGATGATATATCATCAAAGCTTTGGTCACGAATGTATTACCTTAAAAATATAAAATAGTGAGTTGCCTCAATGTATAAATTAAAAACAAATTCTGCAGCTAAAAAAAGATTTAAAAAAACTGGTGGAAAAAAGCCTCTTGTGAAACGTGGCAAGGGCTTCCGTCGCCATCTTTTAACTCATAAGACGAGGAAAAAAAAGCGCCAATTGCGATCCTCAGCTTATGTGAGTGCAGTTGATACTAAAAATGTTTTAGCGTTATTGCCTTATGCTTAGTGCTAGTTGATTAGTTAATTTTATAAAAAAATATTGAAAAGATTGGATACAAGATGTCACGTGTAAAAGGTGGAGTTGGCGCACATCGTCGCCATAAAAGGCTCTTTAAGTTAACTAAAGGATTTTGGCAACAAAGGAAAAATATTTATCGTCGTGCGCATGAGACGTTGATGAGGGCATGGGCGTTTGCGTTTAAAGGTCGAAAGCTTAAAAAAAGAACAATGAGAGCCTTGTTCATTAGTCGCATTAGTGCAGCAACAAAGCAATACGGTATGTCCTATTCAGTCTTCATGCATAGACTGAAGTTAGCTAATATTACATTGAATAGAAAAATGTTGTCTCAGATGGCTATCTTAGAAGCAGAAGCTTTTAAAGCAGTTGTCAGTATCGCAGAAAAATTACATGCTTGACTTTCACAAGTTACGCTAGATAGACTGGGCTTTAGTTGTTATAGTAAGTATCCTTAACAAATGGAGCCCGTATATGAAAATGCTCGAAGCCCTTGAAGATCGTGTAAATCAGCTGGTTAATTTGTCAATTGAATTAGGAAAGCAGAAAAAAAATCTGGAAAAAGTTACTGGCGAATTAAAAGCTGAAATTGAGAGTTTGAAATCAGAAAATGTCCAACTTGCAGAGGATAACGCGTTTTTTTCATCAAAGCTAAAAGCTCTTGAAGCAGCATTAGAAAGTGATTCAAAAGAGTTAAGTAGTTTGACTGAAGAGAAGTCATTGGCAAAACTTGTTGTTGATGATCTAATAAAAAGCATAGATGCATTGATGGAAAGTGAAGATTTGAGATGAATGGTGAACGTAAATCTGTTGCTGTCACAATATATGGAAATCAGTATAATTTAGTAAGCGATGAATCTTATGAGTCATTGACCACTGTGGCCATGCTTGTTGAAAGCACGATGAAAGAGATTGAAAGTAAGATGCACAATACAACAAATCAGACAACCCTTGCTGTGCTTACATCAATTAAGTTTGCTCATGCATTAAGGTCTTTACAATCTGAAACTGAAACAACTTTGACTATTCAAGAATCTTTAGTAAAACAGATTGAACAGGCAGTCAATATTATTGACTCACTTGTGTAAGAATCTAAAGTGACTTGTGTGTATGAAAAGTTTTATACTATTTTGAGTGTTTTACAGAGTGTTTTCATGATAAAAACCTACATTTAGAGGAGGTATCATGATAAGCATAGCATTTCCAATGACCTTTATGCTCTTACTATTTTGTTTATGTATTTTAATCATAGTATTTTATATGGCTTTCAGGTCTTATAGAAAGTCGAAGCTGTTACTCAGACATGCTGAAGAAAAAATGCGGCATATTAAGCATGAAATTGAAACTGAAAAAAGGGAAGCAGCGATTAAATTAAAGGATGAGTTGTATCGCAAAAGGAAAGATTTTGAAATAGAACTCAAGCGTGATAGATTAGAAGTAGACAAGCTGCAGGCAAAAATAACGTCTCGTACAGAAATGCTCGATCAAAAAGAGATTCAAATTGATGATACAAAACGAGAACTACAACAGAAAGAGCGTAGCCTCTTGAGAATTGAAGATATGTTGAGAGCAAATGAATCAAAGTTAAAAAACCTGAGCACCGAACTTATTACCAAGCTTGAACAGGTAGCAAGTATGAGTAAAGATGAAGCACGATCAACCTTATTGCATAGCCTTGAATCCGAAGTTCAGTTAACATCACAAAAATGGATTCAAAAAGTTGAAGAAGAAAGCAAACAGATGGCAAAAGAGCGTTCTATACGTATTCTTTTGACTGCGATGCAACGGTACACAGCAGATCAGGTCATTGAGGCTTCGTCTGGTATTGTACATTTGCCAAATGAAGACATGAAGGGCCGTATTATAGGCAAAGAAGGGCGCAACATAAAAGCGTTAGAAATGGCGACTGGCATGGAGTTCATTATAGGTGAGACACCGGATATTACTATCTCCGGTTTTAATCCCATTCGAAGAGAAGTTGCAAAAAGAACATTGGAAAAGTTGGTCAATGATGGTCGGATCAATCCAACAAAAATAGAAGAAACGGTGCAACAGTTTGAAAAAGAAATCGAAGAGATTATACAGGAGATGGGAAAAAACTCCATTCTTGAATTTAATTTACAAGGGGTCCATCCAGAAATGGTTACTAATCTGGGTAGACTGCATTTTAGAACAAGTTTTTCACAAAATGTTCTTGTGCATTCAAAAGAAGTTGCAATGTTTGCACGCATGATTGCCGAAGAGCTTGGACTTAATGGAACAACTGCTCTGAGGGGTGGGCTGTTTCATGACATTGGAAAAGCGGTAACTGCAGAAGTTGAAGGACCACATGCACAAATTGGAGCAGAGATTGCAAAAAGATGTGGGGAAAATCATATTATTGTAAATGCCATTGCTGCTCATCATGAAGAGGTACCTTTCAATTCTCTTTATGCAATTATCGTATGCATCGCTGATACAATCTCCGCCTCAAGGCCGGGTGCAAGAAGAGAAACACTCACTGCTTACATTAAACGAATTGAAAAGCTTGAAGAGATTGCAGGTACGTTTAGTGGGGTGAAAAAAGCATATGCGTTACAAGCAGGGCGCGAAATTAGAATTATCGTTGAAGAAACAATGCTTGATGACGAACAGGCGCTGCTTTTGGCACGTGATATTGCAAAAAAGATAGAAGAAGAGATGAATTTTCCTGGTCAAATTAAGGTCAATGTCATCCGAGAAGTAAGATCAGTTGAGTATGCAAGGTAACGTATGGATAGTATTAATATTGGGTGTTTTGGAGATATTGTCGGCATAACCGGTAGAACGATGTTTCAAAAACACAGTGCACTGTTACAAAAAAAGTATCAACTGGATGGTATTATTGTAAATGGCGAAAACTGTAGTAGCACTGGCCGAGGCATAACAACGAAAAATGTCCAGTTTCTTCAAAAAAATGGTGCTAGCATTATTACATCTGGCAATCACATTTTTCAAAATAAAGATATTTATGCATACCTTGATCAAAAAAAGGATCTTTTGCGTCCTGCAAATTTTCCATCAGCAGCTCCCGGAACAGGAGCTGCTTTTTTTAATACGGCTCATGGCGTAACAGTTGGAGTCATAAATGTGCAGGGGCGGGTATTTATGCGGGAACTGCTCAGCTGTCCATTCAAAGCAGTAGAATCATTAATTCCCTTTGTAAAGCAAAAAACGGATATTATTTTTATTGATATTCACGCAGAAACGACCGCTGAAAAAATGGGGCTTGCACATTACGTTACAGGAAAAGTAAGCGCTGTTTTTGGTACCCATACACATGTACAAACAGCAGATCATCGAATTTTACCTGGAGGTACCGCTTTTATAACTGATCTTGGCATGATTGGTTCACTCAATGGAATGTTAGGAATGAAGAAAGACTCAGTTGTTAACCAATTTGTTACACAAATGCCTTCAAAGTTTGAAGTAGATACCACGGTACCAGCAGTTTTATCAGGAGTCGTTGTTACTGTTGATATAAAAACGGGCAAAGCAATCGGTATTGAGTCAGTTCGGGTAATCGAAAATGACCTGGTTGTAGATGCAGAAGGCAAAAACGAATAATGCACCAAGATGATTATCTATATTTTTCTCTTTAACCTACTTATGGCAGTTACCTTTACTTTTTCAAAAGCAGCCCTCTGGTACATGAGTCCTATCATGCTTATGTGTGCACGGTTTCTTATTGGAGGTCTTGTTTTATTTTTCTACCAATATTTTACTAATAACCTACCAAAGATAAAAAAATCTGACGTTAAAGAGCTTGCATTACTTATTTTTATTGCATTTTATTTATCGTTTGTTTTTGACAACTGGGGATTACAGTTTGTTAAGTCTTCTGAATCTTCTCTAATATACAATTTAATGCCACTATCAACAGCTTTAATTGGTTTTTTTATGTTCAAAGAAACGATTAGCCTTTTGCAATCACTAACACTATTTTTTGGTTTTGCTTCTTTGTGGCCTATTCTTGAGTTTGATTTTGAAAACACAGATCTAATCAATGTTTTTGAGGTTACTTTGTATGCTCGACTTGCAATTTTGCTCTCGGTGTTCTTTGGGGCATATGGCTGGCTTTTAATGCAAAGACTTATCATTGAAAAAAAGTATAGCCCTTTAAATTTGAACATGATTGGACTGTTGGGTGCGGGATGTCTCAGTTTGTTGCAGATTGCGGTACAAAAAGTATCCCCATATCAGCAGCCACTTTTTAAGTTAGATCCGAGTTATATGAATGATCAGATCTATCTTTTTTTCAACTATTTCTTTTCAGTTGACAGCTCAATTGCTATTACTGCCATGTTTCATATTGTCGTCTTAATTATAATAACTCATGTAATCGGATATCCATTATATGGTTATTTATTGAAAAGGTATTCCGCAACCCTTCTTGCCCTTTCAGGATGCACCATACCATTAATTTCTGCTTTTGCTGGTAGGTTTTTTTTAAAAGAGCGGCTACCGAGCGGATTTTGGCTATCGTTTTTGATGATGAGCATCTGTGTTTTATTATTTTATTATGAAGAAGAAAAAAGGACCGGTAAAGTTTTTTAGACTTTACTGGTCCTTTAATTTTTAGAAGCAATGTGATTTATCGAGCGTGCTTTGCATGAGCTTTAGCTGAATGAGCAGCCTTTTTTGCTACCGTCATGCGGCGTTTTGCCATACGCTTTTTAGCAGGACGCTTTGCAGCAACTTTAGTAGTAGTAGTAGTAGTGGTTGATCTACGCTTAGACGCGACTTTTTTTGAAGTTGTTTTACGCTTTGCAGCAGCCTTTTTGACCACTCGCTTACGTGCTGGAGCTGCTTTTTTTGCAACTGTGCGACGTTTTGCAGTTGCTTTTTTTACAACTTTGCGTTTAGGAGCAGCTTTTTTGGCAGTTGCTTTACGTTTAGGAGCTGCTTTTTTCGCCGTCTTGGTACGCGTTGTTGCTGCTTTACGCTTTGCAGCTGTTTTGCGACGAGCTGGCTTTTTGGTTGCAAGCTCTTCTGCGCTTTTTAGCATTTCTGACATAGTAACTTCTCCTTTTTTGTTTTCTGGTTTTTGTAACCATTTCTATATTCATTAACTATCGTACACGAATTCAAAAATGAAAATCAATATTTGAACAAAATTTTTTAAAAAAATAATGTAAAAAAATTTTCTAAACTGTAATGCTGATTGAACGAAATATTCAGAAAGTACCATTAAAAGGTCCTTTTCAAAGATTGTGTTTTTTTAACGTGAGCGTTTAAAAAAATATTTTGTGTAAAAGAAAATTAAAAAAACAGAAAAAATGAATAGTGGTTTTTAGATACCTGTTTAAGTTGGTTTTGAAGAAAAATCATTGTTTTTGTTCTTTTAACTTGAGTAGTTTTGTTGTAAGTATAATCGACCCAAAGGAGCCTTGATGACCATAAAACAGTTTACAATGGTAAAGTTTATTCTTGTAATATCATATTTTTCGATTTCTGGCATGGAAAAAGAAGAAAAAGAATTAATTAGGAATAATTACATATATGTATCTCACAAAGATCCATTACAGATTCATCAGTTACTTGGTAATTATACTGCAGACAAAAATGTAACCTCATTAAAGCTGATCTTAAAATCACGAAACAGAAATGCAAATGAGAGCAATGATTATGTTAGCAAAACGCTCGATCCAGAAGAATTAACTGAGCAAAAAGAGCTAAAAAAAGGGGACATTGAATCTTTTTCAGGATCACCCTACGTCCTTGAAACTGATACTATCAATAACAGTTTTTTTAAAGCTGACCAACAAAGCAAGCAAAACAATACCCTTTCATTATCAAAACATGAGTCGATTGTACAAAAAGTAACAGTAACTGATACGGAAACCACTCAATCAAACCCATTCATAGCGCATAATCAACCGATTGAAAAAATGTTTTACGATGATGGTCTGCTGTTAACTCAATCGCGTTTTAATATCGAGTCGCAGCTTGGTTTTAATTTGGGCTGGAATATTCACGCGTGGGATGTGACTGGTGACGAAAATCCTAAAAAACCGTTTAAAAAAATAACCAAAGCTTTTTTACTGGACTTTAAACATAATACTTGTGTCTATGCTGAAAAAAAAGCATTACATGGTTCATTAGAACTAAAAATCGGTTTTGAATTAAATAAAAATAATGGTACTTTCAAAGATACAACAACAGTTTTTGAGTTTCCGGCGGGTACCAGTTCAAAACTCTTGCCAGCCTGTTTTATAAGAAAAGATGAAAATAGCGTTAAAGTGCTGCTTTTTCAAGATAGTTTAAAAAAAATTGTGCATATCTCTTATGATATTCAAACACACAAAATTGAAAAAAATGCTCTTTTCATGTCAAATGTAATGATCAAAGATGAATGGTCCTATCTTCAAAACGTGCTGCTGCACCGAACTCCCATTGCAATATGTTGTGCAGGTACCAGATATATGCTTTTATATGATGATTCTTACTATGTTTTGGAAAAACAATCATCAAATAGGTTGGAATTGATAGATTACAGGCTCTTTTCTTCAAGTGATACCATTATTACAATGCAAAAGTCATTGTTTGATGAAAAAAATAATACGTTATATGGAATAGGATATGCAAAACTGTTTGAAAAAGGAAAAGAAAAAGAAGAGAAAAGTAGTTTTTTTCGCTTTAAAAATAAGAAAAACGTTTTCCATATTTTTAAATATGTATTGAAAGATAAAGAAGCTGCAGAAATAGAGGATGAAGAATAAAAAATCGTAATGACATGCGTAAGAAGAAATGAAGGAAAAGAGGATTTGAAAATGATAAAATATTCGATTCAATCAGTGATTTTGATGGTTGTTTGGTCGTGGATACCTTACATTTATGCCCAATACATTGATTTTGATGGGAGTAAAATGAATGGGGTAATAAATCAAAGCTCTGAATTTATGGATATGTTGCTTAAAGATGATAAGATTAAAGTTATTTTTCGAAATGGAAAGTCATTTACTCAAGCGACCGTGGATTTATCAAATTTGTTTCAAGTAAAAAAAAAAGCTACTGACAGCCTGGTTAAAGCAGAAGACGTCGATACTAATGAAAAAGACTTACATAATGAGTTGATTGTGGGATCAAAAAAGGTTGATGCTGACATACTAGTGACACAATCAGAACGACGAAAAAATACCTTTGTTGACAGTGGATGGAACATACGATTTTGGAAAAACAGTAAAGCAACTGGTAAAGCTAAATTAAAGAACGTAAAAGAGATTAAGAATGCATATTTGATTGACGCTAAAAACAAAACAGTGGTTTTTGCAGAAGAAAATGGATTTTTTAATAAAACTATTATGGTAAAAGTTGGCTTTCAATTGCATCAAAGGGGAGAAAAATATGATTTTAAAAATGAGTATGATGTATTCGAATTACCGATTAACATAGATCAAAAAATGTTGCCCGCAGCTGTTATTGACAATAATGGAAGTAAAGTTGCGATTTTTCAAGAAAGCACGAAAAGTATTATAGAAATTAGCAGCAAAGGCAAAAAGAGCCTTATTCCATTTTTTAAAATTACAGAAGACAAAACACCAAATCAGTATATTCGTTCATTTTTTGATCACCGAACACCAGTTGACATTCATTACATTCAAGATGGCTATCTACTTGTTTACGATGACTGTTATTGTACTATTAAAAAGCATGAAAAGCAGTGGAAACTTGAAAAGAAAGAAATGCTCACCTATGAAATTGTACAATCGCAACCATCACAACCTACTCAGTTTTCATTCTCCATTCAGCCGCAGAATACGTTAAAAACACATGACATCTCTGTTGTTAAATCCATATTTGATCAAGGAAATAATACATTGTACTGTTTATACACATACAAAAAAGGTTTCAAAACGGGGCAAAGCCAAAAAAATTACTTTGGTCTTTATATTAAAGCTGGTATTTAAAGCATCTACTGCCACGCCGGTGTACATTTTTCAAAATGATGTTGTCCAGCTTCGGCAAGCTTCTGGTCGTGTGGCAAGTTGTATGCCTTGTAAAATGCATGAACCGTTTTTTCATAAATCGGTGCATCTGCACCCTCCATCAAAAAGCCGTGCCAACCGTTGTGCAGAAGTAAAAAATGTGCTTTTTCGTGACCGGATTTTCTGAGCGTTTTATAGAGTTCAAACGAGCTTTTCCATGAGATCAGAGAGTCAGTTGTTGAAGCAACGATTAAAATAGGAATCTCTTTGTCCACAAAAGGTGCACAGTCCAACGGAGTTGCACCATTTCGCTTATATTTTTTGAATATCGTCTCCATAATGGTATGGCCATATGAAACAGGAAATATGCCGTCCAAACCAAACTGCTTTATCTTTAACTTTATAACATCTTCCATCCGAGCAAAAGGCGACTCAAGGACTGCTGCAACCACATTGGTTGGCTTTGCAACGGTAATCCATGTAAAAAATATAGACGCTCCACGCGAAAGACCACCATAAATCACCTTGTCATCTGGCTTAAGCTTGTTTTTGAAAATCGCATTCATATGCAGAACCTCGGGAAGTTGTGCAAGACTTGTGTGATTATAATTGCCTCGAACCATGAGGCGAAATATTTTTTTTAGGGGTAAAAAAAGCTCTTTTTCTCGATGTTTTGCATAATTTGAATCAGGAAAATTAAAAGTTACGTAGGGTGGATAAAAAATATGATGTTTATTTACAACCTTTTGACCGTTCGGTTTTGTGTATTTTTTAACAAAAAACCTGAATAGCTGGTGGCTATTTGCGGCGACTCCGTGTGCATAAAACGTCACATATTGCGCATTACATGAACTCATAAGACCTGTTAAAAGTAAGAAGAATAGATGAACTTGCATGGTAAAACCTATTTTGTGTGGCAACTTCTGAAATACTATAGTATTATAAGGTGGAATTTTACAAAAGTATATATATACTGAAGAAAGTAGCTTTTTTTATTTAAATCTTTTCCATGGTGATGTATGAAACAACTGCCAAACTTAAAAGATACTTTTGCAGAATGGTATCAGGAAGTCATATTTCAAGCTGAACTGGTCGATCGTTCTCCTGTTCGAGGAACAATGGTTGTACGTCCGTATGGCTGCGCGCTGTGGGAACAGATGGTTAAAGTCCTTGATGAAAGATTTAAAGCTACAGGGCATGAAAATGCCTTATTTCCATTATTTATCCCAGAATCCTTTCTAAAAAGAGAAGCTGAGCATGTGGAAGGTTTTGCCCCCGAACTTGCAATCGTCACTCATGCAGGCGGAAAAGAGTTAGAAGAACCGCTCGTGGTTCGTCCAACTTCAGAAACGATTATTCATTATATGTTTGCGCAATGGATCAAGTCATGGCGCGATCTACCATTAAAAATAAATCAGTGGGCAAACGTCGTTCGATGGGAGATGCGACCAAGGCCATTCTTGCGAACAACTGAGTTTTATTGGCAAGAAGGGCATACCGCACATGCAACGCTCAAAGAAGCTGAGCAGGAAGCGCAGATGATGTTGGGCGAATATGTTTCGTTTGCACATAATTACCTTGCAATCCCGGTTATCATTGGTGAAAAAACTGATAGTGAAAAATTTCCCGGTGCAGTTACTACATTTACCTTCGAAGGGGTGATGCAGGATGGAAAAGCTCTTCAGATGGGCACCTCGCACCTTTTGTCCCAAAGTTTTGCTCATGCATTTGATATGAAATTTCAGGCACAAGATGGGTCTGTTGCCTATCCATTTTTAACCAGTTGGGGCGTAACTACACGATTAATTGGTGCTACGGTTATGACACATGGCGATCAAAAAGGTCTTGTGTTGCCACCACGCATTGCCCCAATTCAAGTGGTCATTATCCCCATTTTGAAAGCACAGGAAAACAACGAAGCAATTATTAATGCGTGTCAAAATGTTGCAGCCGAGCTCAAGGCACAGAATGTTCGTGTTTTGGTGGATCTATCTGAAAATCAGACACCAGGCGCAAAATTCTTTAAATGGGAGCTCAAAGGTGTTCCGATTCGTATCGAATGTGGTCCAAAAGATGTGGCGCTTTCTCAGGTGTGCATGGTAACACGATTGACTGGGCAAAAACAGTTTGTTCCTTTTCAAAAGCTTCGTGAATCAATACAGGAAACGCTTGAATCTATTCACAAACAGATGCTACAAGCAGCAGAAAAACGCATTACGGATTTAATCAACAGTAGTGCCAAGCTTGCTGAATTTGGACCATTGATGGATGCGCAAAACGGTGTATTCAAAACAGCATGGTGTGGATCTTCAGCATGTGAAGCAGAAGTCAAGTTGTATAAAGCAACAGTCAGATGCATCATAAAAGAACCGATTGAAAACCCTGAATGTTTTGTTTGCACCAATAAACCCGTACATACCATTATTGTTGCAAAAGCATATTAGATGAATAATCAAGTCAGTCCTGAAAATCTGCTTGGTGCTTTTGAATTTTTAAAAATATACTTTTCTTCATCAAGTCTTGAAAATATGATCATTGATAAAGAAGGTGGTGAGTATGATGCATGCTCATTCGTAATAAACAATAGAATCATTTTATTCAGAAAAGCGAAAAAGACACCTAAAAAAGATGGCTTTTTTGTAGCGATCTGGATACGTGATCTATTCACACAAAAAACGAGACCTTTTGATGCATCAGATATATTTGATTTTTTCGTAATTTTTGCTTCTGAAGATGCACATGAGCAGCATCTTTTCATTATCAACAAATCAGAACTACAAACGTATGCTATTGTATCTACCAATTTTCAGGGTGGCAAGCGAGGTTTTCGCTTGTATCCACCATCAACCATCTGCATGTCGTTTCAAGCGTACAGAACGCAACAGTGGCAAAAGCAGTTTTTTGTCGGATTTTAAACAATTAATACTTTAAAATCGAATGGGCTTTTCATAGAATCATCAGGTAAATCCTTGCTACAAGTTTTTATTAATAGAAAGAAATTCGTTATAAAATAATGCTTTATTTAATCTGTTTTTTTGATATTCTTATATAATAATATTTTTTAACGCGTCTATTTTTATTAATTTCAAAGGTTTTTATGAACAAAGTGCACTTGCTACCTATTATTATGCTTTCATATCTACATGGAATGGAGGAGAAAGGCCTTCCAATAGTTCAAAAAATTGCATGGCCCATTGTAATTAGCAGCTGGATTGGGGATGCTGGATTTACAGTGAAAAACGAAGAACAGAATGTCAAAGACCTCGAACAAGCGAGTGACGAAAAGATAGAAAAATATTTTTTAAAGGAACTTAATTATAAACAGGACACAATTAAATACGCCTATGAGGTTCTACGTCCATTGAGTATGGTATCGCTTGAATTAAATGATTTAATTCATTCGCAGGTTGATCAAGTGAAACGTAAAGAGAAATACGAAAATTTTTTTATTTCGAAGTATATTAGATTGTGGAGTTATATCGACTATGATTGTCCACAATCTAATAACCTGCTTGAAAAGTCATTGAACACTGAATGGATTGAAAAGATTAATCCAGTATTCGGCAAAGGGGACGGTACTGTAGCTCAAAAAACGTTACATTATTACGGAAATAATCATGATGAGACCAGAAAATCCTTGCTAAAGATTTTTATGCCAAAAATGGAAAACAGAAAGTTCTCTATCTCTGGCATAAAACTAAACGAAAACAAAACAGTTCTGGATGAAGTACTCAAAGAAAATGGAATGTGTTTTGAATCATTCATATCCTTGACTAATCATGAAGAAAATGATGGAATGCCTGCTCATTGCTCACCAAGTTTGAAAGAAAACAAGAACTATGTTTTTATCAGAAAACAGGCTCCTGAAAACAAAACAGAAGAAAGGTCTGTTGACTGGTCAGTCTGTACCATTCAGTAATTAAGGTTATCTGGGCGCTAAACTCACAAATAGTACGAATTTTTTAGAAGCTTATCTAAAGGGGCGGTTTTTTGGTAGTAAATCAAATAAATATTTCTTTGGATAAGCTTCTTCTTTTTCCTTTCCTATTTACATTCTTTTCCTTCCGTGTTACCTTTTTTTCAAAAAAAGGAGTTAAACATGAAAGTCTTTTCGTTAGCCCTGTCTTTTTTATGTATCTCATTGGATGTTTTTTCGTTACCATTTCGAGTATCAATTATCACGTCTGTTTTTGATGGTGACGCGTATATTAAAAGATTCATGGAAAACATTGTACAGCAGACAATTTTTCATGAATGCGAACTGCTTTTGATTAATGCAAACTCTCCAGGCAATGAAGATGAGGTTATTAATGAATATATAAAACAGTATCCAGAAAACATTAAATATATCAAACTTTCCTATGATCCGGGCGTGTACGGGGTATGGAACCTTGGCTGTTTTGTTGCACATGCACCTTATGTTACCAATGCAAATCTTGATGATCTGCGATACGCGGACTGTCTTGAAAAACATGCTGATTATTTAGATGCACATCCTGAAATTGCACTTGTGTTTTCAGATTATTTTGTCAGTTACGATCCGGTCAACAGCATTGAAAACTGTGAACTGGTTGCTCGTGCCTCTGCGGATGATGCACAGCCGACCAAAAAAATGGTCCAACGCTGCGTTGCAGGCCCCCAGCCGATGTGGCGTAAATCAGTCCATCAAAGATCCGGATACTTTAATCAACAGTTCTTGTATTCAGGCGACTGGGAATTCTGGAATCGGCTTGCTAATGATGGTTTTGAGTTTGCAAAGGTTCCGGGCGTTGGCGGTGTCTATTATTATAATCCCAACGGTCTTTCAACAAATAGTAATCCACAAAAAGTTGCACGTCGCCAAGCTGAAGATAACTGGATTGTGCAGATCTATCGCGATATGTGGACAAGTTAAAAAGCGTATAAAGGTGACAGTAAAAGATAGTAAGGTGTCCCTCTGGCAGCCGAAATTAAAGAAGTTGAAAAAACAATGAAGAAATAGAGAATATAATCTTTATGAATATAATTTTTCTTTGTAGGGAAACGACCATCTGTGGCAATTGGAATGAGGATTGATGTTTCTTGAGTTGCACTATTCCCGTTTCTTATAATAGTAATATTGTTTCCCTCAATATTGGTAATTGTACTGTTACCGCCACCTGACTGTGTAATTTTAACGTTATTTCCACGAATGTTATCGATCGTCTGTCTTACTGGGTGACTTTGCCATGAGCCATTTTGAATTTCCCATTTTGTGTACGAAGCAATTGGTATAAGCATGTCTTCAGGAATAGCATGTTCTCTGATTTCCGGCTTTATAGCAAAGTCAAAATGCATTGATAGAGATATTTTGTTTAAAAAGATCATAAACTGAATTTCCTGATTCTTTACGAAGAGATTTAAGCTGGGCCCATTTATGTTCAATGGGATTGAGATCTGGAGAATAAGGTGGCAAAAAGAGTAGGATATGCCCGGCCTGTTTGATCACATCCTGGATACCCTTGACCTTGTGAAAAGCTGCATTGTCCATAACAATCACCGTTTTTGAACTTAATTTTGGCAGAAGCTCATCAACAATAAAGTGGTAAAAAAGAGTGCTGTCAATACTACATTCAAAAAGCGTAGCGGTAATGAGTGATGATCCAATTAAAGCAGCAATTGCATTGGTTCGTGCTTTTGCTCCCCAATCGTATGAACCATGACATCGAGAACCTTTTTTTGAGCATCCATGAGTTCGTAAAACAGACTTGCAGAATCCACTTTCATCAAGATAGGCGATCGGCAGTCCCCGTCGATTATATCGACATACTAATTTTAAGAAGCTTTTTCTTTCTTCTGGGGATGCTTTCGGGTGTTTGAGCGTTTTTTTTATGAGTTATACCGAGTCGTTTTAATGCATAATGAACCGTTGATTTTGCGACACCCAGTTTTACAGCACGCTCTCTTTCATAGGCATCTGGACATCTCAAAACATCCTCCTCAAGCGCTTTCATGTCTATCTTGGTTGCTCTCTTATTTCTCTTTTTCGGTTCGACCTTTTTCATCCATCGAAATAATGTCGCGCTTCCAACCTGAAATTTCTCTGCAGTTTGTTCAGCTGTTAACTTTAATTCTTCCCTTATCTTCAATACTCTTCTTCTAAAATCTAATGAATATGCCATTGTTGCCTTTGCTTAGTTGTTTTTTCCTTATTTTTAGAATATCACATTAAAATGGTTCCGCTATATCAAATAAGGTAATACATATTTTGTTGCTAGCGGTGTAAAAAGAAAGAGCACATTGCCACATTTTGGAAACAATACTTGATCTGGAAAGTAATAATTGAGAAGCCCAATAGCTGATGCGCACAGAGCATTTACAATTGTTAATCCGATAAGATCTGAATGTGAAAATCTCGTATGTAATTCACTATATTTCTTAAAATTTTGTTCCAGTTTGTTTCTTGTAATATCATTATTGAGAAAGTATCCATGATCTTTATTTCTGAAATACCTCACTGCCTGGTCGACTGGATATTTTGGTGGCTCGGCTAGCAAACGGCTCACTTCTTCTTCCTTCCCAAAACTACGGTTAGATGATAACAAGAAAACCAAGGCAAAAAGAATCTTCAAACTAAAAAATGTTTTCACAGTTTTAACTTTGAGCAATGTTGCACCTATCTTTACGTATAAACAATTTCCAGTATATTTTAAAAATGAGACGTTTTCAATAGTTTATTAAACACATTTTATAAAGAAGGATGCATTTTGTTCTTGAAATGGCACCAGATAAAAACCATTTTTTATACATAGATTTTTCAGCTGTCCTGTCAAAACACCATTTTGAATTACTACGGATTTCAATTGATTATTATTTTGTATAATTTTTGTTACATCTGTTATATCAGCTTCTAAAATCTCTTTTTCAACCAATAAAATCTCATATTCTCCGTTCACGTCAACTTGTGTCCAGTTTCGTACAGTTTTTAAGAAACCTTCATAAAAAAGGTCTTGCCAGTTTGATGTAAAATCGCAAAGTAACCGTTATATTTTTTTTGAGTGATAAAAGTATCAAGAAAAGTGCTACCCTCTGAAATCCATTTTGCAAAAGGCCATTGCACATCCCAGATGTCAAGACCTGCAAATCTGTTTAATCCGTGCTTCTCAAACCAGTTCATAACATTTTCGACACGCCATGTTTCCTGTTTTTTTGGTGCAACTGGATCAAAAAAAGCGTACCTTTCAAACCAAAAAGCAGCTGATTGTTCTGTCGCCAGTCCTGATTCGTCCTTGCTTGGAAAATATTCTTGGTTGATGCTTTCGACAGAACGATTCTTTTTTAAAACGCGCTCCAGACAGCGATACCATGCCTGTTTTATCAGTAAATTTTCAAAGTTAACAAACTGAAAATGGAGTACCCCATACCGATATCCTTCCAAAAACCATTGCTTGCCCTGCAGATTATCTGGAATTCTTCGTTCATTTAAGCAATGTGGTGCGTGAGCGCAAACACCATCGTCACAAAATGCAAATGGTTTGTAGTTATGAGTCCAGACTGATTCATCATACCGGTAATGATCAAGCGAGCGCCACAACTGAATCCAGATCATGAAAAGTGATTCACCAGGCTTTAAATTCAAAATAATATCTTTTAAATAGTTATTTTCCAAGCAGTTTGCAGTAAACATTTCGTCAGCATCAAGAGTAATAAAATGGGTGCCCCCGATCGCTCGTCCTGCATTCAGAAGTATATTTCTGTCAAGTCCTGCATGACGAATCCATTCTTCTTTAAGAATAATCTGTTCGATGTTACATTCTTTTTTTAAACTACGCGCAACTTCAACGCTATCATCAGTGGAAGCATCGTCAAGATAGACAATTGCATCTGCATAAGATGCTAACGCTTTAAAACAGTTAGACAGATAGCGAGCATCGTTATGTCCAGGAACGAGTGCAACAATTTTTTTTGGGTATTGCGCATTTAAGCAAGCAAGCCGCAACAAAATGAAAATGCTTATTATTTTTTTCATTGAACCTGCTTTGTATTTATAAAAATATCATCACAATTAAAAAGACGTGCAACAAACGTAAACCCTTTTGATTTTAAAAAGTCTCTGAGAGCTTGGCCATGATGGGTATTTTCAATGCTCATCACCTGAATGTGAAACCGATCAAAATCGATCGCTTTGATAATTTCAAATTCGCTACCCTCGGTATCGACAGAAAGGTAGTCAACTGAAAAAACCTTATAGTTTTCAAGAATAGTATTCAATGTAAAAACTGGTATAAGCTGAATTTCAAGCCCACCATTGTCACGTCTAATTTCATATGACATTCGGTTTTTATGGTCGGGATGATACGTTGAAACAAGTCCTGAAAGCTGTTCCGGTTCACCTTGCACTCGATAAAATTCAGCTATGCCATCATACGAACTTACACCACCGCAGATGCACAAAACAGTTCGATTTTTGACCAGCTCTTGGTATACCTCCTGAATAGGCTCGATGCAGATCCCATTCCAGTTCCTGACCTTTTCAAAAAAATATGAGTTACTCCATTTTTTTCCATCATGCGCACCGATATCAACAAAAAAACCGTTCTCTTTTTTTCGTGTAATCAATGTATCAATGAAATTGTCCTGACAATATTGACTGCACATCTGATCATCTGGCAGTGGCAAAAGGGCTAAAATGTCTATAATTTCTATGGCTTGAAGCTGCACAAAACTATAGAGCAAGGCACTTACATACAGTTTTTTCATATTCATTACCTTTCAAAAACAGCTAACCTTGAAGAAACAGTATACTTTAAATACCCTGCAAGCAAAAATGGTTTGAAAAACACTCTTGCTTAGAGGTTATTTAACAAAACTACTCATTAATAAATGGATTTAAATATACCGGAATGTGTGTAGCAGCTCATGCAGCATGATCTGGTATTTGCCATTGGCACTTGAAAGAGTCTTGTCTTTTGAAAAAGCCTTGTGTTATAATTTGTTAAGAGTAGAAAATATATTTGACGAGGTTTTTGATGATGATTTTTTTGCTTCTACTGTTCAGTGCTTCAATATATGCAATGGAGGATTTAAAGCCTTTGGGTTATCGTTTAAATGAAATTGACAATAATCGTTCAAAGAACTCTAATATGACGAATTTGTTATTGCGTATAGAAGAAGATGATTCGAAAACAAGAGACTGTCACAAACCATTCATTAGGATTAATAATCTAAATGGAAACTGTTATGTTAAGGCGAAGTATGTGTTTCTTGTCTATAGTGATGATTCTGATCTGAAACAAAGTAAAGACGTTTTGACTGATCAGAAAGAATCCATAGATGTAATTGAACTTGATGAGAACGATACTAACAATAAATTAATTAGTGCAGAAAACAAGGCTGTTTTTATTTTCCTTTCACAATTTTTTAGTAATCAAAAAATTGTACTTAATGAATCATGCTTAACATTTTGTTTAACTATTTTAAAAAATCCTGAACAGAATGTCGAAAAGCTAAAAGATACTATACGTCTTTTAAACAGGAATGATCAGGCCAATGTTCAAAAAGTAATTGTGAGTGATAACATAGGCCTTTTGCAATCATGGTTTGAAAAAATTAAACCAAATGGTGATAATGACCCACTAAGCGAAATTAATTTTAAAAAAGAGTTTAATTTGAAAAAACTTTCGCTTGAAACCTCAAATACAGATAGAAAACCAATCAAAACAGCAGAAGAGTTGTATCAAGATTATTTAAGTGAAATGACAAATACTCAAAAAAATTATTTTAATAATGGCATCATTACAGAAAAAAATTTTAAGGTTTTTCATTGGATAATACCTAACAAAAATACACAACTTCAAATACAAGATACGTTTGTTCAGAACATATTAAATAAGGAAGATAATATCCAGACTATGGTTACATTTTTGAAGGATAAATATAAAAAGGAATCGAAGGAACAATTGAGTTTGATTTTAGATAAATTAAGTGAAAAAAACCAGCAAAGATTAATTAAAGCGTTGCAAACGAAGTATCAAGATTTATTTATTAATTGATCGATAGGTAAACCACCAGTTAGACTGGTGAGACTGTCAAGGCTCGGCCCCCGGATTCAAGAAGAAAGATGATGTTGTAGAAATGATAAACTATTGTTGGGCTTGACGGGCCAACAATAGGAATTAGCAATGGAAAACAGAACAACATCATCATATGCAAGTTTAAGTCATTCGAAATGGAACTGCAAATATCACATAATATTTGTTCCGAAATACCGGAAGAAAATTTTGTACGGAAAAGTCAGGCAATTTTTGGCGGAAGTATTTCATGAATTGGCGAGTCAAAAAGGATGTAAAATAGAGAAAGGGAATATGGTTCAGGATCATGTTCATATGTTGATAAGTATACCGCCAAAATATTCTGTAGCAGAAGTTGTAGGATTTATCAAAGGTAAAAGTGCGATAGCTGTTGCGCGAAGGTTTGGTGGAAGAGCAAGGAATTTTAACGGTGAACGATTGTGGGCACGAGGTTATGCTGTTTCTACTGTTGGTTTTGAAAAAGCACAGATATACGCTTACATCAAAAACCAAAATCAACTTGATTCTCTTGGTTACGATGAATCCGGTGAATTTTAAAACGACTTAGTATATTTTTTATCTGGCAGTCTTCGAGACTGCTCCCATCCGCTAAGCCCCTCATTTTATGAGGGCGTTATAACTCATTTTTAACAATTCAGTATGATAATGAATCAAAAAAATGGCTTTCTTCATATACGCTTGAAGACGATGGTGATGAAGCAAATGCTCCGTTAGATGAAGAAAAGGAGATTGATCCTACGAAGGATAATCCGAATCCAAAAGAAATATCAATTCTTAACGAAGTTCAAAAAACACCAATTGGGCAGAGTGACTTAAACTTGACAAAAAAACCATCATCATCCAACGATTCGCCATCAAATCCTATTTTTAGTTTATTCAAAGCAATTGGAAATGGATTGAAATGGATTGCGAATATGATTTTAAGCAGTATTCGAGGAGTGTTTAGCTAGAAGTCCTTTCCAGCTGGGCGATTGCAGGCCTTTTTTCAATACCAAACTGAAATATTCTTTTGTAAATATTAACTGTAAATCGCATGGGTAGCAACTTCTACTTCTGTTCCGCCACACCTCTCTGGAAACCGTCGAGTAATACAATCCTAAGATTTTTCCAATCTCTCTTGTTAAAGTACCACTATCCAAAAGCACTTCTATCTGGTATCTAATCAGGTGTTTGCCCTTTGTTTGGCTCATAAGAAGCCTGGTTAATTATGCTTCAGAGACTAGTTTATGCGCACCTGATTTTTTTGCTACTCGATGGTATATTTGATACTTGAAAGGGCTTATTCAACAAACTCAATATTTTCAAGCAACTTTTCATTGATCCATGGATTTTGATACGTTCCAATGTGTGAACATGCAACAGCTGCAGGATCTGCTGATTGAGACAAGTACTTCTCTCCCAGCCAGTATTCATTACCAACGTGGGTTGCACCATCCCATGCAAAATTTGAAACATTTATTCTGTTTTCTTTTTCAAAATATGATGAAGCTGGTGGCAGGGTTGTCCAGAAAACGTGAGTTTTATTCCATTTTGTCAGTTCTTTTATTCGACCATCTTTTTCAACGTTTATTTCATTTTTAAGATTTGCATCACTGTTTAATTTTAACACCGTGCTTGTTGAGTCTTTATTGTTCAAGAACCATGCAAAATAAAGTTCTTTTATTCTCGTATTTTTGTTATTTTTAAAATAAGCTTCATATATTTTTATTTGAAGATACGCACATAGATATTGCAACAGATTGATGTTGTCATTAACCGTTACATCAAAATAAGTTTGAAACTCTTGTTGCAATGCGGAAGGAAGAATCCGTATAGTTTGCATTTCTTTATACGGTTCTGGAAGTTCAGACCAAACGCCCAGACCAAGGCCGGTAACATAAAGTGCTATATCTTTTTTTTCTTTCGTGCCAATTTGTTCAGCCATTTTCAAGAATGGCACAAGAACCGCTTTCATTCGCGCTTTGTATGCATCGATATAAAAATAGATAGGATTTTCTTCGCTAGCAGTCAATTTTACATATTGGATTTGATCGATTTTTGTTTCTTTGTGATACGTTTGAAATTTTTTTATTACTGAATTAACCTCATCAAACATTAATTTATCATTCCATTTTACTTTATTTATATCAGAATAAAATTGTTCCCAAATTTGATGAGTTTTAACTTGAACACTTATTTCAGATACAAGGCCATATCCATTTTCTTTTGTGTTTTGAGCTTTTGTTATCAATATATCTTGCCATTCAAGCCAGTTTTCTGTTTCAAAGCAACATCCAACTTGCGCTGCAACATATCCTTTGTTCAAACGCAACGTTTCTAGTTCCAACCTTGCATTATTTTGCCGACGTCCATTATTGATAAAATGTGTTTGACTCATTGTACTTATTAATGAAGCGATTTTCATTTCATCAAGCGTCAACACGTTTTCAATGTCAAAATCACCTTCAGATTCTTTCTTAATTTGCACTTCTTTCCATGCTTGAAAATTTTTAAAGTTTCCTTCTAAAGCTATGCCATTATTGACAATAAATGTACCATTTTCTTCTCTAGTATTGAAAAAAGTAAAATATTTCTTTTTCATGAGTGATTGTAAAAACAATTTAGTTTGAAATGTAGCTGTAGTATCGCCTCTTAATTTATAACCGTCTTTACGATATGTATCCTCATCAATCAATGATAGCTCGTTTGGATTAGAAAGAAATTTTTTATAATATTCTCTTTCTTTTTTGCTGCCGGCAAGAACTTTGAAGGTAAGAATTTCACTAATCAAATCTAGAATATTGTCATCAACAAAGATTTTCGCATCTTGTGCAAAGCTCACAATCTCATTTTGAACAGTACCTTTTTCATTCTTATCTATCTTTTCAAAAAAAGTTTTAATAGTATTATTATCTTGCATCTTAATTGCTGTAAATTTTTCTTGAAAAGCGCTTGTTTTTTGAAAAATTGTGTTGATTTCTTCTGAATATTTAAAATCAGCAAGGTGTTGAGTTTCATCTTTTTCTATTTTAACAGTTGCTTCTTCAGTCTTTGCACGGCTTGAACCATCTCCATCCAAAAGTACATGCAACGTGTTATTTTGCTTACTAAACACTGTTGTGATAATGTTAGCCTTTTTTGGCAGGTTACCGATTGAAGCGCTTATTAACGTTGCTTGACCACTATCTTTGTTAATGCTTATTTTTTTTATATCATTTTGAAGAGCAACAATGCATTCGGCTGAATTGATCATATGAATATTTTTAATAGACTCAAAACTTGTAGCATCATTCTTGAAAATATCTTCTGTTTGAGTTCTATTAACAATCCAGTTATTACCTTCTTTTTTGTAACTAAATGAAAATGCTGGGCTTTCATATGACAAATTAAGTCTGTTTTTTTTGTCTTGCAAGAGTTCGGCATAGTCTTGCGTGTGGATAACCACTGCACTGTTTTTCGTAATTCCAACTTTTGGAAAATAGTTTTGATAATTTTCAAGCTCATTTTTTGTAAAACTTACGTTTAAAGAAAGTCTAGATATAGTTATATTTGCTTTGTCGTTATACCTAACCCGATTCTCACTTATATTGTTTTCAAGCTCTTCTATTATTTTTTCGATTACTTTACCAGTTTTTTTGTTTACAGTATTCAGATCATCAAAAAACACTGCATACAAAGTAACTCTGCATACAAGATCATCGTTAAGTTCTTTGGCAAACATTTTGTTGAGCCGTCTTTGTACCCAAAAAGCAAAATTATTTTTTTCATTAATTTTTGCAATAACCATTCCATTTGCATCTGCACCTAATAAAAAACAGTTGTCTAAAAACGATTCGGTTTTCCATTGATTATTCTTTTTATAGGTAATTTTGATCGATGGCCATTGTGAACCGGTGACAAGTATTGGCCTTTCATCTTTTGCATTCAAAATTCTTGCAGAAATAATTTCCGTGTTGTGCAAAATTGAATATGGATCGTCAGCATCTTCATCGATTATTTTTCTTATTAATGCCTTATTCTTTTCAAGTTTATTATCTGATACTACCAAGGCATAATCCTGATTACCTTCTTGAAAAGGAATAGTCATATTTGAAAAATCGTTCATTTGGGTTCTAAAACTGCCATTTTTTTCGTCAAATAGAGATTTGCCAGAACTGTTCTGATCGAGAGGCTGAAATGCTTGTTTTTTATTTCTTAAAGAATACACAGTGCCATCATGAAGTTGGAGTAACTGTTTTGCTTCATTATCTTGCTCATCAATTGAACGTTTTGAATGATATGCGACAATGCTTATTTCAATTTGTTTATTTTCTTGTTCTTCTTCACGTTCCATTGGTTCTATCACTGAAGACCAAAAAAGAATCATTATCAGATGTAAAATATATTTTTTCATTGTACGCTCTCTTTTTTTTCATACTCTATCAATGTGCAACTGGGCAGTACAAGAGATTTAGTTTCTTATTACATAAATGTTATTTTTGTATAGTTTTTCCTATTCAATAAACTCAATATTTTCAAGTAACTGTTCATTAATGAATGGATTAAGATAGGTCGTTATGTATGAGCAAGACGCAGCTGCAGACGCTTCTAGTTGTGACAAATAAGCTTTCCCAAACCAGTATTGGTTGCCAACCTGTGTTGTACCATTCGATGAAACATTTGAAACAGTGATAAACTTTGGATCCTCAAAATAGTGAGACGCTGGTGGCAACGTTGTCCAGAATACTTCAGTTTGATTCCATTGTCTCAAAGCTTTGCTGTATTCATCTTGGTGAGCAACCACTGTATTCTGTTCATTTGCTTTGAGTTTTAATTCAGTGTCGCTATTTTCATTTTTATTTAAAAACCATGCAAAATACAGTTTTTTGACTTTCGTAGCTTTGTTGCTTTCAAAATATTCTTCGTAGATTTTTATCTGCAAATAGGTACACAGATATTTTAAAACATTAATTTTTTGGTTATCCTGCAAATCAAAGTACTGCTTAAACTCCTGCTGCAATGCTTTGGGTAGTGCATCCAAACTTTGCAAATCATTATATGGTTTTGGCAAATATGACCAGTTGCCCAGTCCAAGCCCAGTGACATACAATAAAACCGCTTTATTTTCAGCTTTTCCTACCGCTTCAGCCTCTTTTAAAAATGGTTCAATAACTGCTTTCATTCGTGATCTGTATACATAAATATGAAAATAGATGGATTTTTCCCGATCCAACGGTATGTATTTGAGTTGAGTTATATCTTTTCTTTGATTTTCTTCAAAATGCTTTTGTGCTTCATCAAAAGTAGGAAAAATTATACGGCTTTGCATGCGACTCATGCGATCCATAAGCTGATAAAACTGTTTCCAAATTGTGAGCAGAGTTTTTTGTGAAAAATCATCTTTATTAAAAACAGTTGTTGTATCAAGAACTGACTTTGTACCATATCCATTTTCAATCTTATTTTGATCTGCAGTAATTAAAATATCTTGCCATTCAAGCCAGTTTTCTGTTTCAAAGCAGCAATCGACCTGAACAGCCACATATCCCTGACTTAAATGCTCGCTTTCTATTTTTGCATTATTGTGACGATCACCTCTATTAATGAAATGTGTCTGACTCATCATGCTAATCAACGAAGCAATCTTTATTTCATCAATAGTCAGAGATTTTTCAAGGTTAAAGTCCTCACTCTGTTCATAACTTGTTTGATACATTTTCCATTCATTAAAATTGTTAAATGTTGTTTCTTGATTACCATCATTTATAATAAACTTATTTTTTTCCACGTTAGCGTTAAAAAATATGAAATACTTCTTTTCCACAATAGCTTGTATGAACTTTTTTTCTGTCATGTGCGCGTAATACTCTTTTTCTTTTTGTGTGCCATGAGTTTTTTTGTACGCAATAAAATCTTTAATCAGATTTTTTACATGTGCATGTACAAATATTTTTGCATTTTGAGCATAGTGTTTAACTTCAGTTTTTTTGTTTTTATTTTTTTGCAAAAACTGCTCTAACTGATTCGCATGTTGCATGACAAGTTCAGGAAATTTTGTTTTAAATGCAACTGTTTTATCAAGTAGCTTTTGTACTGTATCCCTGTAATCATACAGCACATGTAATTCTTTATTCTCTTTATTGAAGGCAGTTGCAATGATTTTATGTTTTTTTGTACCAAAGGTTTCATTCTTCTCAGTATCAAAAAACTTAACTAACTCATGAACAACCGTTTTTTCGCTGCTACTGCTCTTTTCATTAATCGCAATCTTTTCTACATGATCGTCAAAAACAATCAAACAGTTTATTTGATTCAGCATATGAATATTCTTAATATAATCAAAATCTGTGGTACCATCTTTTATAAAATCATCAGTAAAAGCTGTATTAACATGCCACTCATCATTCTGCTTTTTATAGCAATATGAGAATGCCGGCTTTTGATATGAAAAAGTGCGTATATTTTTTTTGTTTCTTAATTTAAGAAACGCATCCTGCGTGTGAATAATAACTGCACTGTTTTGCGTAATTCCAACTTTTGGAAAATAATGTTGATAGTTTTCAATCTCATCTCCCGTAAAACTGGCATTCGAAGCAAGTGTGATAACTGTTAGTTTATTATTTTTGTCATAATGAAATTTTTTTTCTATCTTCTGTTCTTCAAAAGCTGCCATTGTTTTTTCAATAATTCTGCCTGTTTGTTTATTGACATTATTTACATCTTCAAAAAATACTGCATATAAAGTAACATTGCACAAAAGATCATCACTAAATTGCTTGCCAAATATTTGATTGAGTCGTCTTTGCGCAAAAAAATCAAAATTGTTTTTTGTGTTCACTTTTGCAATTACCATTCCATTTTCACATGCACCTAACAAAAAACAGTTGTCTAAAAACGATTCGGTCGTCCATTGATCAATCTGTTTCTTATTAAATGGTAATTTCCAATCATACTGTCCATGAGCATACCTTTGGTTACTTTGTTGTTTATAGGTAATTTTTATTGATGGCCATTGTGAACATGTCAAAACAATGGGGATGCTAAGTTTTTCTTGCAAAATACCCGCAGAAATAATATCCGTGTTATGCGTAACTGTATATCCAACAAGTTTATATTCAGAAAAATCTAATGTAATCTTGTTTTTTGACGGAGTTACTTTAGGCTTATTACTCTCATATTCTTCAAACTTAGTTTTTGACGAATGAAGCTGAACCTTGAGCTGCTGTTCTTGTATATTAGTTTGCATAGCATCCAAACTAGCAAGGCAGAAGGCAGATGGTAGTAACATCTTTATAAACATTTTTTATAGGCACAATCTTTATTTTTATCAAAAGAATACCAACAGCTTGTCCAGTTTTACGACAGATTTAGATTTTTTAAAAAGAAATCATTTTACCTAACTATTTTCAAGAATTTGCTGAATGAATTGAATAGGAAATTAGCTTCATTCTATTCACATCATTCAGCGCAGGATTAATCATCGAATTTTGAATGACCCCGCTTAAACCACTTGCTATTGCTGCAGGTTCTCCGGAATTGTCAAGCATGTCTTTGCTAAGCCAAGATTCATTTCCTGAAAATGCCGCTCCATCACCGGCAAATTGCGTTCGTCTCATACAAAGGAGCTCTGCCAAAAACATGATAAAGCTTTGCAAAGACATGTTTTAAAATTGATCTACTTTTTTGCCCATATCCTTTTGTGGTTGTATTTTGAGATGATGTAATCAGCATGTGTTTATATTCAAGCGCTTCTGCTCTTTCAAATGAAGCGCCCACGGTTCCAGCCTGATACCCACTTTCAATGCAGTTATCAACTTCCATTCGAGCATTATTGAATCTTTGGCCATCATTAATAAAAAATGTGTCGCTGCCAATTGATAAAAATGCTGAGATCAGCTGCTCCTCTTGAGAAATATTCTCATTGAACTGTTGTGAAAAATTCTTAAAATCATTAACGTTTAAACAGCTGTATTGTCCTGCGCGATCTTTGATGTGCAATTTGTTCGGCAGAGAGTCCCACATATATACCTGATTTCTTTTTGTAAGTAGTCTAAAAATGTAGTTTCTTATTCGATGAGAATCGTTTGGCAACGCTTTAAAATAGCTTTTTTTCTTCTGCTGATCCATAACCTTTTTTAAAATCAATGTAATCAAGAATTAACTGATCTACCTTATCGCTATAAACAATTTCCACAGATTTACAATGATTTAAAAATTCTGCCTTCTTGCTCTCTGCTGCTTCTTTAAATTGATTCAAGTAAGTGTCAGGATGATTATTTTTGTGTAAATAAAGCTTATTGTTGGTTGCACATGTTTTGATATTCTTCTGAACATCCTCGTACTTAACTTTCACTTCTCGGAGTAGGTTTGGGATTAGATTACTATTGTTTTGCTTTTCAATAGGAAAAATTAACGATCCAATCCATACAAGTACTTGAAGAAAGTAACTTTTAGGAATACTTATAAATGCCATTAGCCATTCAAATATTAGTTTGCTTTCAATTTTTAAAAAATAATGCTTTAATTAAAAATGCAAAACCTAATTTTGTCAAATTTTTTTAATCAGAAGTTGTGAAAAATACGATGTTTTCAAGTAGTTTTTCGTTAACGTGTGGATTTTGATAGGTGGTTATGTGCGAAGCTGCAGCAGCTGCCGGATCTGCTGAAGCGGTAAGCGCCTCAATCCAATATTCATTTCCGACCTGTGTTGCTCCATCCCATGCAAAATTTGAAACATTTATCATAGCTTCATTTTCAAAGAATGGCGAAGCCGGTGGCAACGTTGTCCAGAAAACCTCGGTTTTGTTCCATGTGGTTAGTTTTTTTGAAACATCATTTTTGTAATGCGTTGGTTTTGTGTCGATCGTTTGCAACACGGTATCTTTATTGTGGTGATTATTCATAAACCAACTCAGATATACTTTTTTGATGCGTGAAGCCTGGTATTTTGCAAAGTATGATTCATAAATTTTGATCTGAACATAGGAACACAGATATTTTAAAACGTCTATTACCTGATTCTGTTCAATCTTAAAATAGGAGCGAAACTCATGCTGAATTGCTTTCGGCAACGTTTCAATATTTTGTAAGGTTGAATAGGGAGCGGGTACCTGTGCCCAGACGCCCAGCCCAAGACCCGTTGCATACAAACATACATCTTTTTCATGATGGATGCCAAGTTCGTCAGCTATTTTTAAGAATGGAATTAACACCGCTTCCATTCGTTTTTTGTAAACCTCAAGGTTACAATATAACGTACCCTTTGCATCAAGCTTAATATATTTTATTTCTTCAATAGTTTTAGTTGCTGGCGAAGCGGTGCAAAACTGCTTGACTTCGCCAAAAGTTGGCAACGGTTCTTTCAGTTCATAAAACTCCTGCCACAGTTTTTTAAAGTCATGAGCAGCGTCCCCACTTTTATGCTGTTTTCCATAGCCATGTTCAACTGTATTCTGATTTTCCGTAATGAAAACCTCCTGCCATTCGAGTATGTTTTCCTTTTCAAAACAGGCACCGACTTGCGCAGCCACCCATCCTTTGCTCAGACGATCTTGTAGTTTTTCAAACCGTGCATTATTCATTCGATTGCCATCATTGATAAAATGTGTACCACTGATGGTTCCAATTAATGCGCCAATTTTGACTTCATCCAAAGTCAAGTTGTTATTTATGTCAAACCCCTTTTCATTTAAACCTGAAGGATAGACCGACAGTTTTTTCCCAGTATGCACGTATAGACCGCCTCCGAGTCGCGCGTAAACAAAGTATTTTTTCAGCATCAGTTTTTTAATAAACTCATTTTCATCCATCGACTTGTAATACAGTTTTTCCTGTTGATTGCCATGTATCTTTTTATGTTCAAGAAAAAGTGCAATCAGCTTTTTTACTTTTACTGATAAAAATATCGTCGCTGTTTGAGCAAAAAAGCCGATATCTTTTTGTATCTGATCTACATCTGTTTTTGACTGATTCTTGATAAAATAGTCGAGCGTGTTTGTTTTTTGTAGTTTGATTGATGGATATTTTTTTACAAAACTTGCTGTTTTAGTTATCAAAGCATCATTTACAGAAGAGCAGTTTTGAAGGCTCGTACCATCCTGTAAAATACCTAAAAAGTCCCTTTTATCATGCTGTTCAGTAGATTGAGTAGTGGAAAAAATAGATTTTAAAAATCGAGAAGTAGCACAACCGAAACAAACAAAAAACAGCATCAACCCCAAAGAGAAACTTCTTAGAAAATACATACTTCACAACCCTTCAAAGATTATTTTTTATATGTTGAATATAACTTGATATGTTTTTTGAGACAATACTTTCTTATGTCAATCAAATTTTCAAATGTATTTCACATTACAACTCATATCCCTTACAAAACTGTACAAACTGCTGAATCTGTTGTTTTTTTTAAAGGCAACATCTGTTTTGTAATGATTATACGATCTTCCAAGTTATACGGAATTTTAAAATCGCCTTCTTCCTTTGTAGAAAGGAGTTCTGGAGCAAGCTGCCAATCGATTCCATGTTCTTCAAAATAAGCAGCTAACGTTCCATGGTAAGAGATTGTAGAAAAGCTTCCAAAAGATCCATTGTTAAAAAATGCCTGATTTTCCATTTTTGGCCAAAAAATTTTCAATGCTGCCCTCTTTGTATCATCAAAATATTCTAAATATGAAAATAACGTCTCCAAACCTATTTCAGATTTTAAAGGATCGATTGCGTAAATCCATTTCGTTTTCAATGATTTTTCCATCCAATATACGTCTTCAAGTGCATCAACAAGAAACAGTCTTTCTTTGTTCTCTAAAAACTTGTTATAATGATTCTTTTGATTATATTCATGATTAAGCATCTCATCGTGTACTACTTTTTGTAAATTCTTTGAGGTGACAGATAAGCGACACAAAGTAACGTCTCTAGCCTTAAAACTAAATTCACTTAAAAAGATCTCTTCTTTTGTCATATTATTTTTAATGCTCTTCTGTTTTACATGAAAAGTATTATCTGTAATAATAATAATGGCAAGTACATTGCGCCATATATCTAACGGAAAAAATCCGGTTGTTAATGAACTCACCTCCTCCATTCCACTTAACGACGTACACAAAATCGCTGATAAGATGCTTAATTTTTTCATGAAAAACCTCTTTTAATAAACAATCGATGTAACAAGAATCACGCAAAAAACTCTTTTTATATAAAAAGTATCAGAAAAAGATTTTAAATAAAGATTTATTTTTAAAAGTTTTTGTTTCGTTAAGAAACTATTTGAAAAATCATAATATGCTCTCTATACTTTTATTTTTTGTTTTTCAAAACATTCTTCATGTCTCGTTGCCTCTTCTTTTTGGCTTTTGCTTCTTCTTCTGTTATGTTCTCACCAGTTTCCATTTTCACTCGTTCAACATTTTGCGGCTCACCTCCACCATGCAAAGCATGCTGCTTTTTGATATCAGCAGCTTTATTATTCACCCATGGACCTCTTTTTTAAGTAGAATAAACATACTCATCACTCTCCTTTTGCTTGTAAAAATATATTCTTGACTGCTTCATGTCCTCAAAAATGAGCGTTATTGATTCCTCATCTTTGTATGTTGCGACAATTCGTCCCGGAAACTGATAAATGCGTTCAGCAGAACTTTTTGAACGATAAACAGTTGGCAGTGTAATGTCGAATTTTTTAACTGTTCCTTTTGAATCAATGCTACATAATTGACCATTAAAAAAACATAAAACAGTTTTGCTGTCCGGAGATGGGAAAAAACCCATTCTGTTTATTTGTAAGATCAAAGCAGGATCTTTTCGTGTGTTTTGAATAATTTTTCTATTTTTAGAATCATGATGCAAAGGATCCAGTAATTTAACGGTTTTATTTTCAAGATCGAAAAGATACATCTTATCATTAAGATAGTAAGTTTCGGAAGAAGTTTTAAAAATGGACATAACGGAATTTAGCGTTTGTCCTAGTTTTAAATTGGATTCATTAAGGTGTGTCCTCAATTTAATTAGTAGGGCATAAAAGCTTCAACCATATGTGCATAGATGCGATGTAGAGCATAGATTGGAAGTTTCTAGCAAGTTTTTCAAAACGCATAGCAATGCCACGAAAATGCTTGAGTCGTGCAAAAAGATTTTCAACTAAGTGTCGATTTTTATACAAATGAGCATCAAATTCTGGATCTGGTCTAGTGCTGTTTTTCTTTTTGGTATAATTACTTGCATTCCTTTTGTCCGTCCATAGATACGAATACTATCAGCATCATAGCCTTTGTCAGCGATAAAATATTCCGCTCCTTCGGCCAGGTCGATTAATTCGTTTGCAACCTTTGAATCGTGCACTTGACCCCCAGTGATTTTAAAATTGAGCGGATTTCCATGCGCATCGGTGCACATATGAATCTTTGTAGTAAGTCCACCAGCGGATCTTCCAATTGCTCGCTCTTGACCACGCTGAGCTCCAGTCGCATGTTGGTGAGCTCTAACATAACTTCCGTCGGCGAATACCCATTCTTTATCAACTTCTTTTCGTAGCATAAAAAAACCTTCCCATAGCCCTTTTTTTGACCAACGATTAAATCGATTAAATGCTGTTTGCCACGGACAAAATTCGGATGGAATATCCCTCCATGGTCCTCCAGTCCGCAATTTCCAAAGGATTGCTTCCATTATATTCCGCTCATTGCCCCACAGGTGGCATCCATGTTTACATAGTATCTCTTCTAGTTGTGACCAAATACTGTCTGTAATAACTCGACGTACCATTGCTTATCCTCGTTGCTGATTTCTGATACAAAAAACTTATCATTTTGTAGTGAAAATGCAACGTCATTACCTCATTTCAAATTGAGGACACACCTTAATGATAAGTATAAGAAATTTGAAGACTATAATAATCGAGTCAATCTACTCAGTATTGTGCATCACGGACTTTTGTTTCAATCACTTTTTTACCATAACTCTAACTCTTATGTTGGGTATGCACATTTTGCAACAGAGATTTTACATTATTTTATTAATCGACCACCAGATTTTTCATAAAAGTTAAGAGAGGTCGTAATATTCCTTTTCGTACAATGAAAGATTAAACAGAAGATGTGGCCGATCGGGATACAGTGCGAGCGCTTTCTGCACTGCCCACATTCCAATCGCATACTCTTTGCAATACCAGGCAACAATACCAAGAATGTCGTAACGATCATAATCATACAACTCTTTTTCAACAAACAGTGTATCATTGGTCGGATAGGGCATCGATGCTGCACGCAGCGCAAATAGATAAGAAAGTTGAAACTTCTCTTGCAATCGATAGGCAGTTGCAAGTCTGACCAGTGGTTCTGCGCGAACGGGGCGATACGCATATGAATCAAGATAAAAATGTTCAGCATGATGCCAAAGCGTTGGATTATTTTGCGAAACACTTAATTTTTCATACAATTGTGCAATTCTATAGCGCGTTATGAAATTTTCTTCATCCCAACCGGCAAGTTCAAGCCGTTTTAAATACCACTCAAGTGCCTCTTGCGGTTGATCAAGACATTCACATGTTTGAGCAAGATAAAAGGTTGATCGTGAATCTTGTGGGTTTTTCTTCCACTCTTTTTTGAGCAGTTTTTTATCGCGTATCCAACGAGCTTTGCTTTTCTCTTTTCCATAATGCGTAGTTTTAAGTTCAAAATAGATATCAGCAGGTACTTTTGCCGATGCCGCAATACATTCGTGAACAACACCGGCAAAACGTGCACCGGTCCGCATTCTGATTAATCTGCTTGTATAAAAATCGATCGAAGAAAGAATGCGAATTAGATACACTGGATCAGATTTTTCTGCTTGGACGGCACAAAAATCGAGCAATCTGTTTCCATTGACCAGATGCCATTCAGCATCAAGCATCAACATAAAGGTACCCTGCTTAAAATAATCTTCTGCAAGATCTAATGCTCGATTCCTTGAGGTTGCAAAATCAATAAACGGTTCGCTCTCCAAACCGTAGGCGCAGTCACGATGATTTTCAAAAAAGTTTTTTACAACGGTGATCGTATCGTCAGTTGAATCGGTATCAAAAATAAAAAATGAACGAATACCAGCCTCAATGAGCGGCAGAAATGTTTGGCAGATAACCGGTGCCTCATTTTTAATCATTAGAACAGCAACCAGTAGATCTGTTTTCTGATCAGCGCAAGCAAAAGCAGCAAGCTTTGAAAACAATACATATAAAAAAACTAGTTTTATGCTTTTCATGTAACATCCATTCAAGAAATAAACGTATGGTATCTATTAACATGCTTTTACCTAAGTTTCAAATGAATAGAAAAAGCATATTTTCTGAGCAGCGATTTTTTAAAAAAATTAAAAAATCGCTTGCTTTAAGACCTTATTACCGACCATTTCATGGCACCACTACTTTTTGATAAAAAATATAATAGAAAGCTTTGAAATAAGTCATTATAAATTGAAGGAGCAAGCCATGGTAATAAAAAACTTATTTGCAAAACAAAGCAAAATCTTCTGTTTTTTAACAGTCAGTTTATTAAGCGGAAGTAGAAATGCAAGCTGTTTTACCTTTTCAAAAATCCCGCAAACACTCTTTGGAATCCCAAAGCAATGTGGTGCATATCTGATAAAAAATACGTATCCATCAGACTTTGTTTTATGTGTACTAGCCATTGATGTACTAAGCAAACTAAGGCAGCTACAAACTCAACCACTAGAACATTTTGATTATGATGAAATGGGAGCAAGTCAAGTCGGAAATAACCCACAGCTAAAACAAAGACAGTTAAAAGCAAGGCTAAAAAGATACATGCTAACACTTTTTGTAAGTCATCTATTTTTTGCATACAAAGAAAGCTATTGGAACTAAATAACATTGATTTTTGATGTATCAGTGCTATTCTCTTGTTAAAAATAATCAAAAAGGAATAGTAATGGTACATCAAAAATCAATCTATGCAGTTGTACTCTCTTTAGTTATTTTCTGCGCCCATGCGATAGAAAGTCATACATACAATCCACCACTCGTTGTAGTATTAATGGTCAAAAATGAAGAATCTGTAATAATTTCTACTATTGAACCATTTTACAATGCAGGCATAAAATGGTTCGAAGTGGTTGATACAGGTTCAGAAGACAAAACAATCGAAGTTACTCAAAATTTTTTTAAATCACATCCAGACTGTATTGGTTATGTTGATCAAGATCAGTTTGTTGATTTTGAATTTTCAAGGAACAAAACAATGGAGTTTGCAAGGCAACGTTTTTCTGATGCTGGATTTTTTCTCATTATCGATGCGGAATACCAAGGCCATAATCTTGAGCAGCTTTTACCTTTTTGCCAGCGAGAACTTGAAAAAGCAGCTTCTGATGCCCCAACCTCTTATTATGTAAAACTTCATGCACACGACCTTGTTTTAGATCAGATCAGACTGGTAAGGAATGAAAGTAAGGATGTTTGGACAGGCAAAGTCCATGAAGCAATCGCAGCTGAAAGAGCTGGATTCGTTCCAGATGTTTTCTTTTCCTTTTTGCCCTCACAAAAAGGTCGCCAAAAGTCTGTGGCAAGATGGCAATGGGATAAAGCAATTTTACTTGCAGAGCATAAAAAAAACCCACAAGATTCACGAACACTTTTTTATTTAGCTCAAACGTACGAATGCCTTGGAGACACGGCAAATGCAATAAGATATTATCTGCTACGTTCACAGATGAATACAAAAACCGAGGAGGATGCAGTGTGTTTTTATCGACTGGGAATTTTATATGGAGAGCTTAACTGCTGGCATGAATCAGTCGATTACTTTTTAAAATCATTTTCAGCAAGGCCAACACGCGCAGAAGCACTTGTTCGTTTGGCACAACACTATTGGAAACAGAAAGATTATGCACTTTGTTATCTGTATGCCCTGCATGCAACAATGATTCCCTATCCAGAACATGATATTCTTTTTATTGAAAAAGAACTTTATGACTGGGTTTGTTATGATCTGTTAAGCTGCTCAGCATTTTATGTAGGACAATTTGAAAAAGGCTATAAAGCTGCGCTGATCGCAAAACAGAATGGACCTCACAATGCGACATCGCTTGAAAACAATGTGATCTTTTATCAAAATCTACTCAGTAAAACAGTTGCTTAAAAAACATTTATAATAAAAGAGGGAGCAGAGATGTGAAAATCTCTGCTCCCTCTTTTATAGAAAATTTATTCAGCTTTGCCAGTTGCCCAAACAAGTACCTGAACTGAATTGGTTGGTGCTTCTGCAATCACATTTCCCAATGTAGTAGCCGCACATGCATTTACACGAATAGTTACAGACGTTGTACTCATGGAAGTAATAATCGGTGTGTAAACTACCTCATCACTGTAATTCGACGTAACTAATTCCACATGAATATATGGATTTTCAACAAATAAATCTGATTGAAAATTAAAAGTTACTCCTCCATTCACATATGACTGGATATCATTAAACCATGATGCATTACTGCTTTGAATAAAACCCGGAAAAATAGTTTCCTGACGAATGAGATTACCATGCATTTCAGCTTTTTGAGTATTGAAAGAAAACACCGCAAAAGATAGTAACAGTAAAAAAGACTTATTCATAGGACTCCTTTTTAGATTTTAGTGTAATTAAATTGAACTGAACTCAAATATAAATTTTTGTTATACTCATTTGCAGGGCCGGCATTTGGAGAAATTCTAGTAATAACTAAAACACAGTTATAACTTTGATTCATCAAGGATGCATTTAAGGTAACAGAAAGACAAAAAAACTTTACTCGCCCTGATATTGAAGGCTCTGTAACAACAAAATCACCAGTTGGAACTGTTTCGGAAAAACCTGTACCCACTGTAGCATTGATACCATAATCTGCATATACCTGAAACTGCGCATAAGTACCAGCTCCGCTATTTTTTGCAGAAAATACGTATAAATCTACGGTTGGATTAACAGTTGTGTCTAAGTCTACTGGGATACCAAAAGACAGACAAACGGGCGGTATCGAAGTAGATCCTGAAGTACCAGCGCCACTCACAGAATAAAGCCTCCATCCATACACAGATGATTTTTGGGTGGTCGTAGCGTTTGTCGTATAAGGCGAAAAGTTAGCATTAGGAACAGTAGCATTTGCACATGACATTGCAGCAGCTGGAAAAGCTAATATTCCCTTACCACCACTGCCAGTATTGCCAGTTGATCCAGTAGCTCCAGTCACACCTGTTACTCCTGTATTGCCAGTATTTCCTGTAGCACCAGTTGAGCCAGTGACACCCGTGGCCCCTGTTACTCCAGTGATTCCTGTAACTCCTGTTGAGCCAGTGGCGCCTGTATTTCCAGTAGCTCCTGTATTACCTGTATTGCCAGTAGCACCTGTTACTCCCGTAACACCAGTATTCCCCGTGTTTCCGGTGTTTCCAGTGTTTCCAGTGGCTCCCGTATTACCAGTTGCTCCTGTATTTCCTGTATTGCCAGTGTTTCCTGTCGGACCAGTAACTCCGGTTGAACCTGTGTTTCCGGTGTTGCCTGTTCGACCAGTTGATCCGGTTACACCCGTATTTCCAGTGTTGCCAGTATTACCAGTTGCTCCAGTTGAACCAGTAGCTCCTGTGTTACCTGTATTACCAGTAACACCAGTTGAACCAGTCGCACCAGTATTTCCAGTATTTCCAGTATTGCCTGTATTACCGGTGTTACCAGTAGTTCCAGTTGGACCTGTTACTCCCGTAGATCCCGTGACACCAGTGTTTCCCGTGTTGCCAGTGGCTCCGGTTGAACCAGTTGCTCCTGTCGGACCAGTATTACCAGTATTTCCAGTATTTCCTGTGTTACCTGTATTGCCGGTTGGACCAGTTGGACCTGTTACTCCCGTAGATCCCGTGACACCTGTGTTTCCCGTGTTGCCAGTGACTCCGGTTGAACCAGTTGCTCCTGTCGGACCAGTATTACCTGTATTGCCAGTATTTCCTGTGTTGCCAGTGTTGCCAGTGTTGCCAGTATTACCAGTTGCTCCAGTTGAACCAGTAGCTCCTGTGTTACCTGTATTACCAGTAACACCAGTTGAACCAGTCGCACCAGTATTTCCAGTATTTCCAGTATTGCCTGTATTACCGGTGTTACCAGTAGTTCCAGTTGGACCTGTTACTCCCGTAGATCCCGTGACACCAGTGTTTCCCGTGTTGCCAGTGACTCCGGTTGAACCAGTTGCTCCTGTCGGACCAGTATTACCTGTATTGCCAGTATTTCCTGTGTTGCCAGTGTTGCCAGTGTTGCCAGTATTACCAGTTGCTCCAGTTGAACCAGTAGCTCCTGTGTTACCTGTATTACCAGTAACACCAGTTGAACCAGTCGCACCAGTATTTCCAGTATTGCCTGTATTACCGGTGTTACCAGTAGTTCCAGTTGGACCTGTTACTCCCGTAGATCCCGTGACACCAGTGTTTCCCGTGTTGCCAGTGACTCCGGTTGAACCAGTTGCTCCTGTCGGACCAGTATTACCTGTATTGCCAGTATTTCCTGTGTTGCCAGTATTTCCTGTGTTGCCAGTGTTGCCAGTATTACCAGTTGCTCCAGTTGAACCAGTAGCTCCTGTGTTACCTGTATTACCAGTAACACCAGTTGAACCAGTCGCACCAGTATTTCCAGTATTTCCAGTATTGCCTGTATTACCGGTGTTACCAGTAGTTCCAGTTGGACCTGTTACTCCCGTAGATCCCGTGACACCAGTGTTTCCCGTGTTGCCAGTGGCTCCGGTTGAACCAGTTGCTCCTGTCGGACCAGTATTACCAGTATTTCCAGTATTTCCTGTGTTACCTGTATTGCCGGTTGGACCAGTTGGACCTGTTACTCCCGTAGATCCCGTGACACCAGTGTTTCCCGTGTTGCCAGTGGCTCCGGTTGAACCAGTTGCTCCTGTCGGACCAGTATTACCAGTATTTCCAGTATTTCCTGTGTTACCTGTATTGCCGGTTGGACCAGTTGGACCTGTTACTCCCGTAGATCCCGTGACACCAGTGTTTCCCGTGTTGCCAGTGACTCCGGTTGAACCAGTTGCTCCTGTCGGACCAGTATTACCTGTATTGCCAGTATTTCCTGTGTTGCCAGTGTTGCCAGTGTTGCCAGTGTTGCCAGTATTACCAGTTGCTCCAGTTGAACCAGTAGCTCCTGTGTTACCTGTATTACCAGTAACACCAGTTGAACCAGTCGCACCAGTATTTCCAGTATTTCCAGTATTGCCTGTATTACCGGTGTTACCAGTAGTTCCAGTTGGACCTGTTACTCCCGTAGATCCCGTGACACCAGTGTTTCCCGTGTTGCCAGTGGCTCCGGTTGAACCAGTTGCTCCTGTCGGACCAGTATTACCTGTATTGCCAGTATTTCCTGTGTTGCCAGTATTTCCTGTGTTGCCGGTTGGACCAGTTGGACCTGTTACTCCCGTAGATCCCGTGACACCTGTGTTTCCCGTGTTGCCAGTGACTCCGGTTGAACCAGTCGCACCAGTATTTCCAGTATTTCCAGTATTGCCTGTATTACCGGTGTTACCAGTAGTTCCAGTTGGACCTGTTACTCCCGTAGATCCCGTGACACCAGTGTTTCCAGTGTTGCCAGTGTTTCCTGTTAGACCCGTGTTACCCGTTGAACCAGTGGCACCAGTAGAACCTGTAACTCCTGTAGATCCAGTGACACCAGTAGCTCCAGTGTTACCCGTAGCACCAGTTACACCCGTGGCTCCCGTAGCACCTGTAGCACCTGTAGATCCCGTATCACCTGTAGTGCCAGTATTGCCAGTATTTCCAGTATTGCCAGTATTACCAGTGGCTCCAGTGTTGCCAGTGACTCCGGTTGAACCAGTTGCTCCTGTGTTACCTGTAACTCCCGTAGATCCCGTGACGCCAGTGTTTCCTGTTGGACCCGTGACACCCGTAGATCCTGTAACTCCTGTAACTCCTGTATTACCTGTAGATCCAGTAGCACCAGTTGACCCTGTAGGTCCGGTGGAGCCTGTAACTCCAGTTGTTCCAGACAATCCTGGACCACCGACAATATTACCGACAGCATCAGTAGAATTAACAATTTGATTCACAGAGTCATTTCGTCGTTGCCGCGTTACAATTATATTTTTTTTTCCAAATTTTTTCTTATTCAAAAATTTTTTGTCAAGGTGCCCATACACTCTCTCCTGAGAGGCAGGATGTGTATTCTTCGAATGCACTATAGGATTCAAAGTACTATCGATCCTCGGAGAAGATACTATATTCAAAGCAAAAAAAAGCATACACAGAACTTGATACTTAAATCTGTACAGAAAACACAACATATCACCTACCTCTTTTTTTAAATACTCTTACTGTTTTTAAATTTTTATCCTACTTATACAATTTATGTCAAAAGGTATAAAAAACAGATTAAACTTAAAACATTACTGATTGATAAATCAATTTACTTTTGTATACTACAATGAAAACCTTTTTCGAGTGCCATTTATGCAGGAAACATTTTTCATTGAACAAAAACCATTCTTAAATATCTTATCTTCAATGCAACCAGTGTGTACAAGGCGCACAACGATTGAAACTACAAATTATATTCTCTTCAAGCTTTCGCCAAAAGAACTTGTATTAAAAACAACAGACCTTGAAATAAGCCTTCAAGCAAGTTACAAAATAAATCACTCGACTTATATTGATCAAATAAGCTTTATGGTTCATGGAAAAAGAATCTATGAAATTGTGCGCGAAATGGATGGCCAAATAACCTGTTCTGTGAAAGATGGTATGATTTTTTTGAACACCTCTTCAGTATCATTGAGTCTCAATATTAAAGATCCACAGGAATTCCCAGTCTTTCCAGAAAGAATTGAAAACTTGATGGCATTTCAACCAAAAGAACTACTTGATATGATATCAAAAGTATCATTTCTCATTCCACAAAACAATGTTCATCAAGCATTAAATGGACTCCTCCTTGAAATTGACCAAACTGGCCTAATTATGACAACAACAGATGGCCACTGCTTAGCCCAACTGAAATCTGACCTTTATAAACTTACAGATAAAAAAAAATGGCTTATACCAAGGCGTGCTATTTATGAGCTTAAAAAAATTATAGAGTCAACAGAAGAAACACAGCTCTTCATAGGAACATGTAAAAACAACCTTGTATTTTCAGGTGAAAATTTCAATTTTTTCACTAAACTAATGGTTGAAAATTTTCCACAATATGAATCAATAGTCAATCAAATTGGTTTTAAAACAGCAAAAATAGAAAGAAACCACTTAACAAAAGCATTAAGAAGAGCTAGTTGTTTACTATCCGGCCAATTTATCGCAACCAAGTTACACATTAAAGAAAACAAGATGGATGTCAGTATGGAAAACAAAGAAGTTGGAACCCTCCATGAAACACTAGAAATCATGAATTTTGATGGTGCCGATTTTGAAATAAGATTTTACGCACCATATCTCTTGAATGGTCTGCAAGTATTTACGACAGAAAAAATAAACTTCGCTCTCCATTCGGCAAGCAAACCTATCATATTCAAACTTACGCAAGAAAATATAGATTTTGTCTACCTTGTTATGCCAGTAGCTCCATCACATGTATAGCAACAATCTACAAATAATAGTTACCGAACTTGTTTTAAAAAATGTGCGTATTTTCAAAGAAAAACATATAAAATTTGAAGTACCTATTACAGTTATTAGAGGAAAAAACGGTACTGGTAAAACCTCAATAGTTGAAGCATTGCATGTGATAGGCAATGCCCGATCATTTAAAACATCCCATTTAAAAGAAATGATAAAGCAGGGAAGTGAAGCTCTTTTTATAAAAGCAGTACTAAAGAATAACCAACAGATAACAATAGGTATAAATACATACGAAAAAATCATCAAAGTAGATCACAGGAACATGCGCTCAATACAAGAACTACAAAGCATCATCAAAATAATTACAATCGCTGAAAATGACTTAAAAATAGTACAAGACTCTCCTTCTCATCGTCGCAATTGGATAGATGAAATGATAGTTATGCTCAAGCCAAATACGATCGACCTATTTAAAAAAGCGAAAATAATTCTAAATCAAAAAAACCAACTATTCAATGAAAAAACAGAATTTGAAAAAAACAGGATGCTGCGAGAAATTTTAGACACTCAATTCATTGAGGTGGTAAAAAAAATTCAATTTGAAAGAAAAGCAGCGCTGTCAGAAATAAAAATATATAGCAATATTTTTTTAAAGGAATATTTTGAAAAAGATGTTGAAGTTGACATTGCCTACCTACCAAGAATAGACCTACTACAAGACGAGGCTATTTATACAAAAAAAATAAAAGAACTTAGATTGCAAGAAGACAAATACAAAAGAAGTTTATTTGGCCATCACCTTGATGATTTTGCAATTAAAATGAATACCATAGACGCAAGAGCTTTCTGCTCACGAGGAGAACAAAAGGTCTTGCTACTTTTTTTAAAATTAAGTATAATTAAAATGCTAAATGAAAATCAATGCATACCAATCTGTATTCTTGATGACTTTATTACAGATCTTGACAAAGAGAATATACAGAAAGTTTTGAAAGTATTATGTTTTAAACTAAAAACACAAATAATTATCACCTCTCCAACATCAGAGATAACACACCATGTCACCGAGATATGTAAGCTGACAAAAGTAAAAGAAGAAAATATTTAAAAATTAAAATAAAAAAATATTGCGCAAGTAAAACCAATCCAATCTGAGTAAGTGTTTTCAAATCAGTTGCATGTATTTTTTTAAATTGGAAATAATAATGGTGAAGTGTTTTTTAGAAAGCATTTATTTAAAAAAAAATGCTTGACTTATAAAATAGCCTTGATATCATTATCAATGTGTATGCAATATGAAATACTTTTAAATAAAAAAAATTTAATCTAGGCTTCATTACTACTCTCCTTTTTTCCGTTACATTAGTCGAAAGACTGGTGTAACGGATTTTTTTGTTTTATACTACCTTGAAAATCAAAAGCCAAAAAAGGACTCCATATGCAACACCATTTACAAAACGCTATTCTTAAAACAATGTTATTTCTTGTGACAGGAGAACTGTACCCTCAGGAATATCATTTTTTTTCAGCAGGACAATTCCAGGAGAAAGTTCTGTGCGTTATCAATAAATCAGGAAGAAATTCAATATGGTGGTATGACACAAAAAATGCAAGACTAGAACAAGCTCTGTCAAAAATCTATAATCCCAAAAAAATAGCAATAATACCGGGAACAGAAGACTTCTCTTATTTAGAAAACAAAATTTTAAAGATAAAAAGAGCAAATAAGCGGACACCAGAAACTATCTCGTTAGACCTGCCATTGACAAAAATCAAGCAAATACTATGGCAAAATAATACAACAGGCTACGGAATAGCAACCTATAAAAAAGAAAAGATTGTCTTTCGCTTTATTTTAAAGGACAAAAAAGCAGAAATTACTTCAGTAAAAAATGAAGAATGTACAAAAATAAACCGTATACAATTAAAGGACAATGTATTAGCATATAAAAAATACAGAAAAAAAAGAAACGAAGCTTACATTCAACTTATAAATACAGAAAAGCAAAACGAAATAAAAGATACAGTTTTTTTTTCAAAAGACATACAGGATATAAAAGTATACTCCAAAGAAAAAATATTAATAACTGTAAAAAGAGAATGTGCTGCGGGAGAGAAGGAGATGTCGGTATTCCTGTTAGTGAAAAATCTTAATGAATGGACGTACAAATGGTTATGCAACTTCTCACTTCCAAGAAACATACTACACAAAAAACTGCTAAAAAATAACAACATAAATACCATTTTTCCTTATTTAACAAAACAAAATAGCATTATTGGCACAACGTTCGACAAAGAAGACATGATGTACAAATTCGAATTTGATCTAAGCACAAAACAGTACACAAAGATAAAAAAGGAATATAAAGGTAACAATAAAATAAAAGGAAATATGAAAAGAAAGGAAAAAAGCAACAAAATAAAGTTCTTCTTTTTTAAAGAGAAAAGCATCGAAACAGAGGAAATCAATATAGAAAAAGAGATCGAAGACTTCTTAGCAGAAAACATAAAAGAGATCAAAGAAGAAAGAGAGGACGAAGAAAGTTCTGAAAAAGAGAAACTCCCTCAAAAAAAAGAAGAACTTTCTGAGGGAGCTCTTTCATAAAAAGCATCACCTCAAAGACATTATCCCACAAAAGGCAACTGCTATCGCATCGGTGATGTCAAACATTTCAACAGCAGATGGATCAAAAACAGGAAAAAGCTTCGACAAAGAACGCGCTACCATCTCTTTGTCCGCTCCACCGTACCCAGAAACTGCAAGCTTCACCTGACGCGGTGTAAATTCTTGTATCTCGAGCCCTTTGCGCTGAGCTAACAAATACAAAATTCCTCGCACATAACCAAGCTTCAAAAAATTTTGTGCATTTTTCCCAAGAAAAGGCGTTTCAATGGCCAATGAAGAAACTGAACAGGTCACAATCATGTTTTCAAAAAAATCATATATATGCATAAGTCGCACAGGCAATGGGTCCTTAGTTCTTAAAACTAAACACCCAGCACTTAAAATTTTACAGCTACCACGAGCTTCAGAAGGCAAAGACAAAACACAAAAACCTGGCTTTAACGTTCCAGGATCAATACCCAAACAAATCACTAGTCAAAACTAACACTTAAAATAAAAATCACACGGCAAATACAAAAAAAGAACACCACGAAACAAAAGTGAAGAAACCAACACAAACGCAAAAAACATAAAAACATACTCATAAAAGGAGTATTTGCAAAAAAGTAGCTTCATCTTACCTGTCACCCCAAAACTATTGATCCTTAAACCGGGTCAACTCTTTGACAAACTGCAACATAACAGTACCCGTTGGACCATTACGCTGCTTACCAATAATAACTTCAGCCAACGTATCATCTTCAGTATCTGCATTATAAACTATATCGCGATATAAGAACATAATCAAATCTGCATCCTGTTCTATCGCACCTGATTCACGCAAATCAGAAAGTAGTGGCCGTTTGTCCATTCGTGAATCAACAGCGCGAGAAAGCTGAGAAAGTGCTATAATGGGAATATTTAACTCTTTTGCCAAAGCCTTCAATGAACGAGAAATAACAGATACTTCTTGATGGCGATTTTCATACTGTTTATCAGTATGAATTAGTTGCAAATAATCAACAATTAAAAATTGCAAATTATGTTCAGATTTCAATTTTCTTGCTTTTGCACGCAACTCCATAATATTCAAAGCAGCAGTATCGTCTATAAAAATTTTAGTATTTGCAAGCTCAGCCGCCACATGTGTCAACTGTATCCATTCATCAGAACTAATAGTTGCATTCCTTATATCATGATGCAAAATGCCAGACTCAGCAGACAAAATACGCACGGTCAGCTGCTCCGCTGGCATTTCTAATGAAAAAAAACCAACGACAAAACCATTGCGAGCCGCAAACGATGCAATTGACAAAGCAAACGCAGTCTTTCCCATAGAAGGACGGCCAGCAGCAATAATCAGATCACCATTCTGAAAACCTGAAGTCATCTCATCCAGAATACGAAAACCAGAAGGAATACCAGTAATCCCCTTGCTATGCAATTTTATATCAGACAAATGTTGAAAAGTTTTTTTTAACCAGATATTAATCTGAACAAATGATTTATCAGAACGTTTATTAGAAACCTGAAAAATTAACTTTTCAGCCTCATCAATCACCGCATTTAACTGACGATCACCTTGATGATAACAACGATTAATAATCTGACTACTGACATATATTAATTCGCGAAGCACAGCCTTTTCTTTAACAATTGAAGCATACTGCCCAAGCAATCCGAGATTCAAAACATCTTCCTGCAAAGACATGAGGTAGACAATACCTCCAGCCTTTTCTAACTCACCACACTTTGTCAAATCATCCTGTAATGTAAGCAAATCAATTCGTTTTCTTTCTTTCCACAGCTCTAACATACGCTGATAAATACACTTATGCTGCTCAAGGTAAAAATCATTCGCAACAAGAATCTCAGCAACCTGATACAAATGCTCATCGCTCAAAAGAATAGCACCCAAAACTGCCCGCTCCGCATCCTGAGAAACGGGAACCTGATTAAAAGAAACAACCTCTGAAAAGCCATCTTTAAAAAGAGGCCCTCCATCTCTTGATTGACGTTGCATAAACATCTTTCTGCAATTCTAAAAAAAGCACTTATTCAGCAACTATCTCTAAAGTAAGTTCAGTCTTTAAACGAGAAGTCAACTGAACAGGAATAACATACACGCCTAATTTGACCATCTTATCTAATTTAAGTTGATTTTTATTCAGACTAATACCTTTTTGCGCAAGCAATTCCAAAAGTTCACTCGCATGGACAGCTCCATACAATTTACCATCATCATGAACCTTTTTCTTCAAGAAAAGCTTAGTTTTTTTTATTTTTTCAGCTAATAAAGAGGTATGCGTAGCAATCACCTCCTGCCGTTTTTCAATATGTAAAGATCGTTTTTTAAAGGACAACTCATTCGCCTCTGTAACAATCACCGCATATCCATGAGGAATCAAAAAATTACGTGCATACCCATCATCCACTGATAAAATTTCGCCCGCTACACCAACATGTACCAGATCTTTACGCATAAAAATTTTCATTGTGTTCCTTACCCTAAAAAGTTACAGGAAAAAGTATACAAGAAAATAGAGATATTCATACCTTTTTTAAAAAAATCTCTCTACCAAGTCAAAGTAACCTCCCCATCATTATTTTCAAAAAAATCAACTTTAATTTCAATAGATGACCCAACCGGTAGTAAAGTTACTTTTGATCTAAAAAAACAATCTGTATCAAAAGTAACAGTATCATCAAATATAACCATCTGCTGCTCAAGTTCGCGTAGAGCATGCCTATCAATGTAAGCCCTTGCAACGTTCTCCATTAAAGAAACATACTGTTTACGAACAAACACAGAAAAATATGACCTAAACGATTCCATAGAGAAAAGATACATGCGGAAAAGCAAAGACAAACAAATTGAAAAAAAACATACACTATACAAAATAAAAAAAACGGTACTTGCAACCTTACAACGAAAATAAAACATTACTTTACCTGTCCAATAATTTTAAATGAAGAATCACCACTCACAAGATCAAAACCAACAAAAGACATGCCATCAAAACATTCCAAAAAAGGGCTTCCAGATCTAAGAGAGGAAAAGAATGATATAAAAGGAACCCGTACAGCAGACTTTCTCTGCTTACGCACCAGTACAGAAGAAACAAACCAATCAACATGATAACTTTGAAAAAAAAACGTTAGTCCCTGATTATTCAAAATACACTGGTCACAGTTCATACAATCAGATAAAAAATATTCCTGCGCGGTCACAAAGGCAAAACAATCTGCCTGCATATTCTTTGCAACAACATCAAAACCCACATATAAAATAAGAAATTTTGAAAAAACCGAAAAAAAACATAAGAAAAACACAAGATACACAAGAAAATGCATCAAAACAAACCCTCTACAAAACATTAATAAACCCTTTTTAGAAATGGTATCAACAAACGATCTCCCCTAACTATACCCCTCAATGCAGGCTCAACAATAAACATACTAATATCAGCCATTATCACCGTCCCATCTTGCATCATAAAAGATATGCTCATATCATGTTCTTTACAATATGACTCACCCTGAATTTTCTGTTGCAAAAAGAGATTCAGCTCATCATACTTACATACTCGTAACACTGCAATCCGCTGAACTACAGCCTTCAACGAATACCAGTTTTTAATAATATCAAATTGAAACCTAAAAACAGTGGTTATCAAAAATAATAATAAAGTTATTGCAACAAAAAACTCAAAATAAAAAAAACCAGCCCTATAAAAAATCCGTTTAAAAAAGGCCATAAACAAAAAAAACACTTCTTAACCTTTATAAAAAAAAATACCATGTTAAACTAAAGATAATTTTCAATAAAACGCAAAAATTATAAAGTTTATAGCTACAACATTTTAAATTTCAATGATAAAATTAGAAAAAAGACTGGAAAAATATATTCTGTAAAATGGCGCAATACGCATAAACATATAAAAATCCATAAAACATTGAATGTAAAATGTAACAAACATATGATAAACAAAGGATATTTCATGATACAACAGCCTTCAAATAAAAGCCTAATAATGCTTATCATGGCTTTTATTACTTTGAATTCAACGCCATTACTAGCAAACATACCATTAAAAAGCCCCGGCGGATTTAATCTCACACAAGAACAGATAGACCAGATGACAAAAGAGTTTGAAAATATTGACAAATTCTTCAACTCGCTCCCTCCTGAAGAACAGGCTGAATTTTTAAAACAGGTTGAAGAAGCACAGAAAATTCTCAGCAACATGAGCGAAGAAGAACTCAACCAACTCGTCAAAGAGATGGAACAGTACATGCCAGAAGTTCTGGGTGGACTACCAGCAGAAGCAATGAATAAACCACTGGCTCAACCAGAGAAGATCAAACCATTAGAAATTCCTACGGTAGCAAAAACACAAAAACAAGACCTTTCTGAAAAAGAGGCTACGGTACTGACAACAATTGACAACCTCATCAAAAACATCAATGAATGCATAGTAAAAATCAATAGTGCTCCAGAAATACAGATCAGCATTGAAAGATGGGGTAAAAAAAATAAAATTTCAGGCTGGCCTGCAACAAAAAAATGGTCAGAACTTTACCATGAATTTGATGTTTTGGCACAGAAACTTGCAAACATAAAAGAAAAAGACAGCGCTACCGACCAGTTCAGGCACCTCAAAGCGGTTTCAGAAGACCAAAAACTTACAAGCATATTACAATCTCTGAACACTAAACTCAATCAATCAGTACCAAAAATAATCATTCCAACATTTGGCATTGCCGACATGAACAAAGAATCTAAAAATGAGCTTAAAAACAGTATCAGCAATCTAGCGGAAAACATAATCCAAAAAGAAATTATCAAAAATATAGATGCTATTCTACAAAAATTCTTACCTGAAGCACAAAAAATAAAAAATACAGAAGAAAAAATAGCGACGCAGGCATCACGACAAGCACAAACCAAACCACAACCAGGCAAAACAGTGATTGCAGGAAAAAACGAACCCCAGGACGACTTTGCACAGTATGGAAACTATTACAATGGTAACACATACTCACATCAAAATGGATATTATGACAGCAACAACTATGGTACAAATCGCTCATTTTCAAACGAACAAAGCAACAAACCTAATAATCTAACATCAAAGCAAGAAGCACCAAACACATCAACCTCCAGCAGTGGCACTACAAAAGCAGATCAAAATAAAGGTACAAAAAGTGATCAGAAAAATCCGCATGAAAAATCAATTACACAAATCATTGATCTTCTCGGAGATACCGCAGATCTAATCAACGAAGACCCTTATTTAAGCGAACTTGAAAAACATCTAAAAAATAAAAATCAGTCCATCAGTGAAAAAACAGTAAATGCTTTATCAAAAATCGATAAAAATGTAACCGAAATTATCAATAAAACAAAAAGTTTTCATAGAAAAATTGCTGATTTGGGGGAACTTGGAAAAAAACACAAAAATGACCTCATAATACGTGCTGAGAAGGTCAAAGGACCACTCATCAAACTAAGAAATAGTATCAGTGGAAGCATGTCATATAAAACACAAATTTCTAACGAAAAAAGGTACGCCTACTTTAAAGAAGAAGCCACTATTAGTAAAGAAAAACAGATTCCACAAGCACACACTTCACTGACAGAACTAGGCCAAACTATTGGAACTTTACTAAAAACACTAAACAAATAATATAACAAAAAAGGGAGCAGGTTTGCCCTGCTCCCTCTCGACCAACAGATCACAACTATTTAACAGCAAACCCTTTAATTGCAACTATCTCTTGAAGCCTTGCTTGTTCACCATCAATATGACTACTCAAAACATTAATTAATGAATCTATTTCGCCAAAGGCAAGCTGTTTACGCTCAGTCATTAACACATACTGGTCACAGATTTTTCTCAGTAAAGTTACAAGCTTATCGACATCATTAGAATTATCTTTGATAAGCTGATTATAACAGTTAATAAGCTTTTGTAACTGAACCTGCGCATCAGTATAAACATCATTTAATTCATCAACCCGTTGTTGAAAAATAACCGGCATACTCTTCAAAACAATTTTTAACTGTTGAACATCATAGGAAGCTTGAGTTTTGACATCATCTTGCTGCCGCAAGCAGTCATTATAAGCCTGCCAAACAGCATCAAAACGCTGCTGTAAGCCAGATAAAAACACCCTATCAGCCTCATCATACTCCTGCACAAGAACATCTAACTTACAAAGCTCATCGTACATCGAATCAAAAGCATCTATATCTTCGGATAACTGTGTTATCATTGAACTCAAGGCAGTTGTAACATTTTCAGCTGCCAACTGCCACCCGTCTCTCAACACAATAGTAGAATCCACACATTCTAATAAAGTACTCACTAATAAAACAAGAGAAAAAAACTGCTTCTTCATCACACATCCTTCTTCATAACACATACTTTTACTGACTTATCAACTGATCAAGCGAACCCAAGTAGATCCTTATCTGATCAGCAAATTCACGAGTTTTAACGCCAACAGAAGCCCTGCGATCACTAAAAACAGAATATGACTGCAACATATCTTTCACTGTAATCAAGCGTGAATCATCAACGTTAACAACCGTTGCCAAGTTCTCTTGCAACTGCGTAATCGCATCTTTCACATTTGCAATCGACTGACTTAACGCATCGATATAAGCTTGTGCTTGCTGACGTGACTCATCAATCTGATTCTGTAAATCATCCTTTTCATTTTGAGCTTGAGCTACTGCTGTTTCAAGATTCTGTTTCTCATTTTGCAAGGCAATCTCATAATTATTAATCGTCTGTATCAACTGACCATAAGAATCTCGTCGATAAACAGCCAACTCATTAAGCGCCCCAACAAGTCGCTCAAATGACTGCTCCACACCAAGTAGATAATCAGCATCAATATCAAACTGCTTCCTTACCTCTTGACAGTTAACCAATAGATCCTGATTTTCACTCCAAAGAGCATCAGTAAAAAACTGCAGCTCACCTTCAGCAGCTGCACTCCCCAAATCTACACTCTGATTTAATAAACCTATATCTTGAACTGCCAGATTACCCGAAGCAAGCTCATTACAAGCAACCTTACAAACACCCAATAAAACCACCCACAGATACAGTACACTTTTTCCAGACATCTTACGCTCCTCTTTTAAAATAATGATCATTTAATAAATTACGCCTCATTTTAATTAACTGATTTAAAAATAAACGATAAACACGCTCTCTTTCAGACTGCTTTTGCAAAAATTGATGCATTAAATCATCTATCTTAGAAGCACTTGTCGACAGAACAGAACAATGAGCATAAAGAGGTAATACTAAAAAAATAAAAAAACCTTTTACACATTTCATAATAACCGCCCAGGCATCGCTATACCCAGAAAGTAACATCATCAAACAACTGTTGTAAAAGGTTTTTACAAAAAATACATTAATTAACTATTACAAAGCAAAATCACGTCACAAAGAACGCACTATTTGACTACAACGATCACAAAGCCCATCTTGATCTTCAACAACGTGCCACTGCCAACACCGCGGACATTTCGTACCACTGGCATGCAAAACACGAACATAAAGATCATTATTCCAGGAAACATCAACTAAACTTGAAGAATCAATCAATTCAACCTGCGAAACAATACAAAATTCTGCCAAAAATGCCTCAAGAGATTGTCCCGTTTTTACAAGATTCATCTGTAGCTTTTTAACCACCGATTCAAGTTCAGAACCACTATTGAAAGCAATAGTAAGCAAAACTTCCAAAGAATGTTTTACCTGTCCTGCCTGACGAATCGATTCTATCTCTTTTAAAACAGTATTACGTATTGTTTTCAACATATCCCACTGATTTTTATCAAAAGAAAGTTGATTATTAGCCACAAAAGGCGCTTTAAAAAGTTGCAAGTGAATCGAATCTGCTTCGTTTTTCTGATACAAAACTGCCAACTGCTGCGCAAGCACTGAAAGTACTGGCGCCATATCACGAGTCAATGTATCAAGTATCAGATAGCATACGGTTTGTGCCGATCTACGAGATAAACCATTACTTTGATCCGTATACAAGCGATCTTTGATAATATCCAAATAAAAGGAACTCAATTCAACAGTACAATAATCTGCAAATGCATGCACAAGTGCTGTAAAATTATACGTTTGGTAAGCAGCCATTACATTTTTATGAAACAGATCAAGCATCTCTAACGCATACCGATCAATCATGCGAAGCTCATCAAACAAAACAGCATCAGTTTCAAAAGAAAAATCATACAAATTTGAAAGCAAAAAACGACAGGTATTTCTGATCTTTCGATACACTTCTGAAATATTATTCAATAATACTTCAGAAACCACTGCCTCACCAGAAAGATCGATAGTCGCAGCCCACAAACGAACACAATCAATACCTATTTTTGCAACAAGCTCTTCAGGACTTACCCCATTGCCCAACGACTTTGACATCTTTTTTCCCAACGCATCAACGGTAAAACCGTGCGTAATAATTGCACGCATCGGAGACTCACCATGTAACGCAACACCAGTCAATAAAGCACTTTGAAAATATCCTCTGTGCTGATCCTTTCCTTCCAAATAAAGATCAAACGTGGCATGTGTTTTGCCTGGCACCGATATCGAGGCAACATGAGTTAGACCAGCATCAAACCATACATCAAGAATATCCTGCTCCTTTTCAAACAGGTGCGATTGACACACAGGACAACAAAAACCCTGCTGTACTAAACTTTCGGCAGAAAGCTGTGTCCATACTTCAATACCATGTTTTTCAACCAAAGCAGCAACAGCATCAACAAAAGCTTTTGAACAATAGACATAATCACACTGCTTACACAAGAGGGCAACAATAGGCGTTCCCCATGCACGCTGTCGTGATAAACACCATTCGTACCGTGCATCGATAGTCGCATATAATCTGTTATTACTTCCTTCTGGTAACATCAACATATGACCAATTGAAGCAAGTGCTTTTTCTTTGAGCGCATTATGGGTTAACGAACAAAACCACTGCTTGGTCGCACGGAAAATAAGCCCTTTTCGGCAACGCCAGCAGTGAGGATAACTATGTTTAATAGAACCCTTGAACAACAATAACCCATTTTCATGCAAACTACTCAAAACCCAACCTTGCACCTGCTCAATCGACTGCCCCTTCAAAAAGACAGGATTAATACCATCAAGCATACTACCATCTGGTCCAACAGGGCAAAAAATCTCAAGCCCATTCTTTACCCCAACCTCATAATCTTCAGGACCAGCACCAGGAGCATTCTGCACAAACGCGGTACCTTCGGCCACAAGCACTGAAAGATCTTTAATCACCGGAACACGCAACCCAGGCACTACAGGACTGTCAACCAAAAGATTGTCAACAGAAAAATCAGCTGCTGCAAAAGTTGCCACAACTCTTTTTTCAATACCCAACAGATCGACAAGTGTATCAACCAGGTCGGCGCCGATCACACCGAACCGCTGCTCGGCTAACTGAATAATAACATATGATGCCGTCGGACTCATCAAAACAGCACGATTAAGCGTTAATGTCCAGGGAGTGGTCGTCCACACAATTAAAAAAAGCTCGGCATCAGAAGGTAAGGTTGAACAAAATCGAGCAAAAACAGCAGCATCGGCACGGAATAAAACATAAATTGAAGGATCTTTTCGCTCCGCATACTCAATTTCAGCAGTTGCCAAAACCGTTTGACAGGAGTAACACCACGGCACAGTCTTGTTTTTACGCTCAATGTACCCACGATCTACAAGATCTGCAAACGACCGGATAACTTTCGCTTCATACTGAAAATCCATGGTTTTATACGGCTGATGCCAGTTCATCAGAACACCAAGTTTTTTAAAACCATCAGCCTGCACACCGATCCATTTTTCAGCATATGCACGACACGCAGTCTGCAAACCAATGCGATCAAGGCCTTTATTTTCCTGCGCAACTTTTAGTTCAATAGGCAACCCATGACAATCCCAACCTGGAGTACATGGCACATGAAAACCCATCATACGCCGCGACTTGGCAACAATATCTTTTAATATCTTATTATACGCATGCCCCAAATGAATAGGCCCATTTGCATACGGCGGTCCATCACTCAACAGAAACTGCGGTGAACCATGATGGAGATCAAAACTTTTTCTATACAGATCAGCTTTTTGCCACTCCTCAAGTATTTTTGCATCATCAATGGGATGATTTGCTCGTATCGGAAATGCAGTCGTAGGAAGATTCAATGTAGCTTTAAATGATTTTCCAGCACCCGTTTGTTCCATCGTTTTAACCTTTAAAAAACTTTTTATTGAGTGTACCAGATTTTCAAAAGAAAAAAGCTTTTTACAACAAACAAAACAGATCACTATAAAAAAAAGAGCAGAAAGAATAGCTTCTTTCTGCTCTTAATAGTGTATTAAAAAAGATTTAAAAACTTAGCTTAACTTTTTTTAAAGCCATTCATTTTGACGAGACAATGTAATCCAAATTCATTTATCTTTGAACCAGCTTTTTTGGTCTGTATTTCTGCTTTTTCAAACTGTACCAATAAAAATCTAATAACCTTGTTTCGCTTTTCAATTTCATTTTTTGGCAACTTTTTGTAATAGTTCAATAGCTTATAAATGCCATAGCTCACAGCTGACGCAAGAAACATACCAGCAGCAATCTTGAACTTTGTTGAAGAAAATAGTGATGAATTCAATATCGATCTTTTTTCTTGCTTTTGTGCTTCATCTGATGTTGATGCATCAATCACGGCTGGAGTTGTATCATCAGCCGCAACCACAGCTTGAAATTCTGGCTTTACTTCTTGCTTTGGCTCTTCAATCACTGGAGCTGGAACTTCTTCGGTTGCTTTCGTTTGAACATCAGACTTTACTTCTGACTTTGGTTGTTCAACAGTTACTACAGGTGGTTGCGTTACCGTTGTTTGCTCTTGCACAGGAGGAGCGATAACTTCACCTGGCTGCTTTGGTTCCTCTGTTACATTAACAGTGTCTCTAGCTGGGATTTCCGATTGTCCAGTAGAGCCAGCAACATTAGCACCACCAGAATTGCCATCACCTGCATTTTCAACTCCATTTGTCTGACCAGCAACTTGAAGCTCACCAGAATTTGAACCTATTGGAGCAGGAATATCATTTCTACATTGCGCAATTCCATCTGACTGTCCATTATCAATCTTCACATCATCAGGATTTGGCACTGTTTGAACCAACGTGGTATCTGTCTGCGTCACTACTGGATTTACAGGATCTATACCATTTGAATTCACTTGATTTTCAAGCTTTCCTTCTGTCTTAGTTTCTTCATCTTGCTTTGGTGCTTCACCTTGTTTTGACTCATCAGTTTGTTTTGGTGCTTCTACTTGCTTGCTTCTTTCATCAAGAGCTGTCATAGGATCTACAGAAGTCGGTGCAGATGTAGCAACTGCTTCAAGCACACTATTTGAACCACTTACATTTTGACCAGTTAGATCTGGAGCCTGATCAGTTAGATCATGATTTGGCACTGTTTGAATCGGCGTAGGAACTATTTGAGGATCTATCAGAGCTGTCTGACATTCAGGCTTTTCTTCTGGTTTAGTTTCTTCATTAGGACTTACTACAGGATCTACAGGAGCCGATACAGGATCTACAGCATTCGGCACTGTTTCATTCGACTTAAAATCTCCAGGCCTTTCTTCTGACTTAATTTCTTGCGTTTCTTCAGCTTGCTTTGATGCTTCATCTTGCTTGATTGCATTACCAACTGCACCATCCAGAAATTTTATTTGTTCGGTATCCTCTGGAAGCTTTTTATCATCGACCGTTATTCCTTGCCTTTGTTCTTCAATCACTTCTTCTTTTGCAACGGTCTCTAGCGTTTGATCTTCAGACTTTTCTTCTGACTTTAACACTTCAATCACTTTTTCTATTTTACTCGTCACTACTTCTGGCTCAGTTTCTTCACTTTGCTTGATTTCTTCACCGATTGCACCATCTGGAACGTTCATTTGTTCGATATCTTCTACAGGGTTTTTATCATCAGAATTTTCTTTTGAAGCTAGTACTTCCTTGCTTGCTGCTTTGTATAATTTTTCTTGCTTTTGTTCTTCAGAATCAGACAAATTAGGAGACTGCTTGGATACGCGTTTATTCCAAAAGTCGTTTATTTTGTCAAAGATTGGACTCAAATCAAAGCCTTGGCCTTGATCTAACGATTTTTTTTCTTGCGATGGTGGATCAATCAAAACACCTTTTCCAACATTCTGACCTTGCTCATGCGCATGTATCACACCTGCTGTTAACAACAACAGCACTATTCCACTCTTACTCTTCATAAAATAGCCTCCAATATTAAAGAAAAAATTTACTAAAATTATGAATATATCTTATTTTAAAATATTTAATTAGTCAAAAAAAACACATTATTTATCGTTTTTTTACCTAAAAACTATTAGCTAAATACAAATAGAAAACATTAGCGGTTTTTAAGAAAAACAGTATTGATCTTCCTTTTTTGCACAAATAAGCCTACAATAAAAACAGTAGATCATTACTCAAGCACAATGTATGAAAAAGAAATCGGTTGGAATCTGGGGCTACGGAGTTGTTGGTGCCTCGGTCGAAAAATATTTCACAAATCAACAGGCAACCATCCATATCATGGATGAAAAATATACAGACATAGCAGATAAAACAGAAAACAGTTCTGGCCGGTGGTATGATGAGGATGCCTGGGGAGCATTTTTTGATGCAGTCGATTTTTTTATACCAAGTCCCGGCGTTGATGTTACAAAGTTTGATAAGATTCCACTTGAAAAAATGGTGACTGAACTCGATCTATTTTATCAAACATGGAACAAGAAAATAATCGGAATCACTGGCAGCGTGGGAAAAACAACAGTGACCACTTTTTTGAGCTTTTTTCTGGAACAATACAGGAGTGACGTGACAACTGGCGGTAACATTGGAAAACCGATGCTTGAACTTTTGGAAGATAAAACGGCAAAGACAGCCCTGCTTGAGGTTTCAAGTTTTCAACTTGAACACACACAACAGTTCAAACCGGACGTTACAATCTGGACAAATTTTTACCCAAACCACCTAGACAGACACAAAACGGCAGAAAACTACTTTTTGGCAAAATACCAACTGATCAAAAGACAGACAGAAGATGATCTGACAATCGTTCCAACGTCACTTATCCCGTGGCTTGAAAAATATGGATATGGCAAAAGCAGGTATGTTTTTTTGCAAGACGATGACACTGCAACACCCGAAAATAGTACCGTCTACTTTTTACGCGATTCACAACTATTTAAAAAAACGGGCACAGTAACTACGCATGTCATCGACCTTTATTCTTTACCCGCCATTACACATACACACAACTGGCTCATTATTGCAACCACGCTTTCAGAACTCAACCTATTAAAAAACGATTTTGTCACGTTAGCACAACAGCTCACTCCCGTTGAACACCGCATGCAAACCGTTATAAAAACAGACAGACTTCACGTTATCAATGATTCAAAATCGACAACAGTCGCATCAACAGAAGCAGCCGTTACTCAATTTACAGGTTCAAACATAATTTTATTATTGGGGGGACTTTCAAAAGGGGTCGACCGAACCCCACTCATCGAAAAGATTAAAGAAAAGGTCAAACACATCATCACATTTGGCAAAGAAGCATTCACATTGCAAAAAATCTGCATCGCACACAATGTTGCATCAACCGCATGTGCCGAACTGGAACCCGCAATAAAAGCTGCATATCAAAAAAGTCTAAACACCAACAAACAAATGGTCATCCTTTTTTCCCCCAGCGGAAGCTCATTTGACCTGTTTTCTGACTACAAAGAACGAGGCCATACATTTATTGAAATGATGCGTCAGATTATCAGAACAAATTGATTTTATAACAGTTTTTGATCAAAAACATCGGAACGATTTTGCAACATACATTCGTTGTTTTACACTAAAGCCACACGTTATTTAATGCTGGAAAAAATATCACGCGAACATACCTAAAAAAGGAATCCATGCTCTCACCAAACCAAGGCGAAATCCACTTTTTAAAAAAATACCTTCTTATTATTCCATTAATACTCATCTGCTTTGGAGCCATTTTTATCTATTCGGCAAGTGCTGCACTTGCCATTAATATGCATCACAAAAGTAGCTTTTTTATTAAAAAATACCTCTTTGGACTTATGATAGGTTGTTGTTCATTTTTGGTCGCACGCGCAATTCCGCTTGAACTATTGAAAAAATATAGTTTTTTATGCTGGTTAGGCTCAATTGGATTGACCGGGCTTACACTCTGGCAGCCGACTTCAGTTTTGATAAACGGTTCACGCAGATGGGCAAAAATCGGCAAGCTCATCTTTCAACCAAGCGAACTTCTGAAAATCAGCTTTATTTTATTACTGGCACACTACTTTTCACACTCTAAAAGAGAGTACACCTTCAGAACGCTTTTTCCTTTTGTTGCCTACTGCGCAATCACAGCATTCATTCTTTTAAAACAGCCGGACTTTGGCCTGGCAATGACCTTAATCACCATCGCATCTGTCTACTTTTTCATTATCTATCCATCAATAGAGTACACAGCGGGCCTGCTCGTTATTATGGCAGCAATTGCACTAAAACTGATCAGTTTAAAAGAATATCGCATGCAAAGAATCATCACCTTTTTAAATCCGTGGCAGGATCCGCAAGGTAAAGGTTTTCAGATCATTCAATCATTTATTGCCATCGGATCTGGCGGATTGTGGGGCGTTGGCCTGACCCAGTCAAAACAGAAACTGTTCTATCTTCCCATGCAACACACTGATTTTATCTTCTCAATCATTGCAGAAGAGATAGGATTTATGGGTGCACTGTTTATTATCTGTTTATTCATCCTATTTTTATACTACGGCATAAAAGCAAGCTTGCAGATGAAAAGCAGATTCAGCGCACTTTCCCTGTTTGGATTCACCCTTTTGATAAGTCTGCAGGCCTGCATTAACATTGCAGTCACCGTTGGCGTGGTTCCAACAAAAGGAATCGGCCTGCCGTTTATTTCTTATGGAAACAGCGGACTGGTCGTCTTATGTACCATCCTGGGACTCATGAATAATTTTATTTCAAATAACAAAACTATCGCACAACCATAACTTTACGAAAGTGATCATCATGAAAAAGCAACCTTTTCTGGCACACAAACTAACACTATTTCTTGTGCTACAGCTTGCAACCCACACCACTATGCAACCAACACTTTCAGACTGTTTGATCCCAATAAGTAATGGGTTGGATCGAGTGTAAAATATTCTGGATGATTTGTCCACTCATTTAAAATAAACTGCCAAGGGGTTTTGCCTTTGAGAGCCTTGAGGCGTTTAGCAAAGTTAAAGGCCATTAAAAAGGAATGCAAATGCTGCTTTAGCTCGCAATTTGAAGCGTAATGAAAAGTCTTTACAGTAGCATCTTTGAGAGTTCTATTCATTCGCTCAACCTGCCCATTGGTCCAAGGATGTTTCACTTTGGTTTTTCTGTGTACTATCTGATGTTCATTGCAAACACGCTCAAAGATGTGAGGCAATGCCTTTGTATGATGAGCATGATTAGTAAATTGAATACCGTTATCTGTAAGTATTTTATGTATTTTGTATGGGACGGCTTTAATAAGATTGCGTAGGAACCCTGCCGCAATCAATTTGGTAGGACTTTCATGAAGCTCTGCATACGCAAATTTTGATGTTCTATCGACTGCGACATACAGATACAACTTACCTTCAGCTGTTCTTACTTCTGCAATATCTATATGAAAATAACCGATGAGATACTGCTTAAATTTCTTTTTGTCGCAGAAGCTGATGTCGATTGTTTAGGTAAAACAGAACAGCCATGACGCTTCAAACAACGATGAAGACTCGATCTGCTCAAATGAGGAATAGTTTCTTGTAAGCTATATAAAACATCATCCAAAGGCAGCCCCGTCGTTTTCCTGAATGCTACTATTGTTTCCTCTTCAACTTCTGAAAGAACCGTGGATTTTACCTTTTTGGGGCCCATTGGCAGATCTTTTGTATCGTTTCGCTTTCTCCATTTCATTATTGTTTTTGGGTTGACATTAAATCTTTTTGCTGCTTTTACTATACTTTCTTTACTATTACGGATCTCTCTACGCACAGCCTCTGTCGTTCTGGCCTTTGGATGCAATACTTGTCCCATAAGTTTTTTCTCCATAAATCATTATCTTCGTAGTATACACCATAATTCTCAGGGACCAAACAGTTAGGAGAATCTATGATTAAAAAGTACAGTTTGCTATTTTTAGCAGTAGCGCTTACAATAAGTATGATGCAGGCAAGTAAACCTGAAAATCAAAAAGATAAAAAGCAAAAAGATGAATTTCCATGGAGTAAACTCATGCAAGAAATGCCTCCAGAAATATTCAACGAGTTAGATATTGCAGGTGACGTTGCCATAGGGATCGGTACAATATGCAAAGAAGCAGCGAAAAAAACTCCTGCAAAAAAGTATCAAACAGGTTTTAAAGAATATAAACCAGAAGACCAAAATAAAAAATTTGAAATTTTTTATGTAGATGATCCCAATTGTGGATGTTTCGGTATTATAGAAGCATACGACAATGAAAGACTATCTGCGGAAGAACGTGTTTTAAATCAAGTACTTTTTGCTCAACTAAACAAGCAAGGTTCAGAGTGTACTGAATGGAAAAAAACACTGACAAAAAAACAAGTAGAAGCATTTGATCAAGTATTTGATGATATACAGCGAATTTTTGATTATACACCAAAAAATCAGACAAAAATACTGTTAACACAAGAGTCACGTAAAAAGATAGAAGAAATTGCAGCAATGCAAGACCCAGAAGAAAAAAGACAGAAAACTATACATTTCTTCTTGGCGGACCCCCGACACGGCTACCTCTTAAAATATGTTTTAAACAATATAAAATAATAAAAAACTTAAAAAAGTTTGATGGGAAGTTGCACATCCAGCAGCTTCCTATCAAACTATAAACCCATTGCAGTTTTCACACTCCCCGCCAACAAAATCCTACAAAAAGCTGTCTTCAAAAACCTCCTCCCTTTCTCATCTTCTCACAGTTGCCTAAAATCTATTATCGGGTACACTTTTTACATTGCAAAACAATCACAAAAGTAAAAAACGATGGAACAGAAAAATAACTTTGATAATAATCAGCAGTATTGCCAAGAACAGGAACTACACAGCTTGGACCCGCTAGGTGACCGGATCAGCTCCATTTCACTCGTGCGAGTTTCAGGAAGCGATATTGATGTGGTCAACGCGGCACGGGTTTCTTACGGAAAGACAGTCACGCAGATCAGCGAAAAAGACACTGGGCTGATCAGATTTCTGCTTGAACATGAGCACACCAGCCCTTTTGAGCACAATCAGCTTTCATTTCGCGTCAAAGCGCCCATTTTTGTCGTCAGGCAGTGGATGCGCCATCGCATGAACTCATACAACGAAATCAGTTATCGTTATGTAAAAGCACCACTCGAATTTTATACTCCACCCTATTTCAGACATCAGGACGTCAAAAACAGACAGGCATCGGTCGGCGCATTCAAAGACAGCTCGCTTGAACTGATCTATCAAAATACCATTCAGACAGCAGTACAGGCTTACGAACAGCTTTTGCAACAAGGGGTATGCAGAGAACTTGCCCGCGGGGTACTGCCGCTGTGCACGTACACACAGTTTATTTTTACCTGTAATTTACATTCATTAATGCATTTTTTGAGACTTCGTCTGCATGCGGGAGCGCAGAAAGAGATCCGCATGTATGCGAACGCAATGTTACAACTTGCACTGCCCCATTTTCCCGTTTGCCTGAATCTTTGGAAAGAAAAACATCAAGCAAAAATCGAACTTGACGTGGATCTTTTTACGCAAACTTTCAATCAAACGGTCGAATAAAACACAAAGCATAGTTTAATACGGTTTAGGATCAAGCTCTTCCAGCTTTTTAAGCCACGCAGTCAGTTTATTGCACCGCAAATCAACTTCAAGTTACCTCACTTTTGACAATAATCAATCAGTCCATCCCAATCTTGAACTTGATGAAAAGCAAGGATATCCCTGTATTCACCTTCTGCTTTTCGATCAAACGTAGGACGATACAAAAGCCCAATCTGCTTTCTAAACATATTTTTACTATCTCGCTGTCGCTGATCAAGATGCGTATGAATCTCTTTGGAAGTAACAACTAAAAGATTGTTTTTAAAAACTTCATAAAAAGCTTGTATCTGTTCTGCTGTTAATGATCCAGAAACAAAATCATTTTTAACGCCAGAAAGATAGCAATGAAGGTTCGGAAAAGATTGTAAACAGTTTTGACTGGCCATTTTTTCAAGCACCTGCTTCATATCAGTTACACCTGTATCACCAACGGTATAATATCTTTGAAAAAGTGTCTGATAGAAGCAGTATCCAAGTCCACGAGCAACAAGAGGTCTAACATATAACTGAAATCCACCAATAATTGTACATATTGCTACTTTTTTTGCTAATGATAGATTTTCATCCTTTGCAACAGTGTAAGCGGCTCCAGCTGCCAGCCCACTTGTCACTAAAGAAGTAGCCGAACGAAAGTACGATTCGACCGAATAATCCAATGACATCATCGGTACATTAATATCATATAATTTCAAAGTCGACACCATATCAGATGCCAATTGATCACTGATACCACATTCATTACGCACCATCTTTGCTTGATCAGTTTGTGAAGTCAAATCATACAATGCTTCAATTGATGATTGCACACCATAGCAACAAGAATGAATGACATTGACATTAAAACCATGCTGTTTTAAATACGCCCACGGCAGAAGTAATGCTTTTTTATCTTTTTGATAATCAAATACATAGGTTTTATGAACATCAGAATAACGCTGAATCTGAATCACATCGCCAATCAAAGAATCTGAAAACTGATGAGCTTGCATTCTTCTACATGAATCCATACCTGCAGCCATCGAAGCTGTTCCACACAAACGACCTGGATTTAAAAGCTGCACATCATTTACCTGATCCTGAGTAATGATACCAGAAAAAACACGTGCTCGCGGCAAGGTATCTTCAGAATAAAATAGATTTTGCGAAAAACCTAACTGATTCTCATAGTGCGCATTTTCACGACTATTCCATTCAACTAATACATTTTTTATCGATAAGGGAGGAACAGATTCTACCGAATAAACAGTTGTACAAAATAGACCAGATAGAAAATAGATATACCCTCTTATAAAAAAAAAGCATAATCTTTGCTGCATAAAATTATTCCCTCTAAAAAAGTGCTTACTAAAAAATCACCTGCAAAAACCCGAACATAAAAAAACTATTTTATTACAACATAATTGTTATTGATTTTTAAAATTGTAATTAGAAGAAAACGACTTGTCAGATATATATAAAAAATCTAATCTTTCAAAACAATTTCAATAAATAAACTCTATTTAATTCAAAAATTATTGACTTTAAAATAGTTTTTATTAAAATGTTTTCTACTTTAAATTTTAAATCAATAATTTTAATACAAGAGGGATATATGCTTTTTCCACTACTTTTACTCGCTTTAACAGTTTTCAATCTGATAGCTATGAATACAAATTGGAACATAGACTTAAACACTATATACTGCACAAGAGAGATTCAAACGTGCACAGACACTTTTGATAGAGAAAAATTTCTGAGAGCTGTAGATAATTACTATACAATATGGCGTTTAGTTATAAAACAGATAGGCAACTCAACGGACAACGCCAATACAAAGAAATTAAAAGAACCATTCAATTATGACTATGCATCTGCAAAGACTATATGCGCTTTAAATCAAACCTCAAAAATTTTCTACGCCCTATCAAAAAAAAATGTTGAAAATCATTCTATTAAACATCAAGACCTTTCATTCACACTATTTAAAATACCAGTTCTTTTCTACACCGATTCTATTGACAATAGTACAAATTACAAAAAAATTCACCCTTCTTGGATTCAAAAAGCAAAATCAAATGGATATACGCTAGATCCAATGATGTTAGAAAAATAAACTAAGCGGATTTAACCTGTAACAAGCCAATAGAAAAGTACACATAAAAAGAACCAGGCATATTAGAATTCAGTATGCCTGGTTCTTTTTATTTTATAAAAATCTAGAATCTAAACTGCCGCTTGCGCAAGTAAAGAAACTTTCTTTGCCAAACGGCTAATTTTACGTGCAACCATATTTTTATGCATTACACCCTTACCTTTGGCCCTTGCAATTGAAGATTCCGCAATTTTCAAAAGACTTTGTGCATCTTCAAGCTTTTTTGCATCTATGGCATCAAGTACTTTTCGTACCGCAGTCTTAATAGCAGACTTACGAGCAACATTCACTTTTCTACGTTTTTCAGAAACTAAAACTCTTTTTTTTGCTGATTTAATACGTGGCATAGTATACTTTCATTATTAAATTACTTTTTGAACTTTTCCAGCTTTCATACATTTTGTACAAACCTTCGCCTGATGCACAGAACGATTCCCAGAAGACGGAATAGTATAACGAATTTTCTGCACATTCGGATAAACCCAACGTTTTGTGCGATTGTTTGCATTACTTACTGTATTGGCAACTTGAGGCCGCTTACCACACATTGCACATATTCTTGCCATTAATGTATCCCTCTAGAAATTTTATTTTTATGTTGTTAACTTTACCGCATTTTTTATTTAGTTTCAACTTAAGAAAACGTATGTTCAGTGCGAGGCTCTATATTTAACAGCTCATAGATCTCACCTGCATACATCGTCTCTTTTTCAAGCAATGCATTCGCAAGCATGTCTAATTTCAAACGATTCTGTTTAAACATTTCTAAGCATCGCTTATAACATGCATCCATGATCATACGCACTGCTTCATCAATTTTTTCTGACGTTTTTTCAGAATATTCATACTGCCCATCCTGCAGATATAACACAGTACCAAGCTCTGCCGGCACCATACCATACGAACAAACCATACGCCTTACAATATCAGTCGCAACCTTAAAATCACTATACGCACCCGTAGTCAAACGCTGAAAAATGAGCTCCTCAGCTGCTCGACCACCTAAAGCAGAAATTACCTCTGCTTCCATCTCCTCTTTGGATGTAATATATTTTTCCCGTTCAGGCATCGAATGCGTCACACCAAGCGCTCTACCCCGTGGAATAATAGTCACTTTATGCAAAGGTGACGTAAACGCAGGCATTAAAAGGCGTGCCAAAGCATGTCCAGACTCATGATATGCAATTACTTTTTTATCTTCCTCAGTCAGCATGATGCTTTTTACCTCTTTGCCAAGTAAAATCTTATCACGCGCCTCTTCAAAGTGCTCCACAGCAATAAGATCAACCTCCCTTTTTGAGGCAATAATCGCAGCCTCATTAATCAAATTGGCAAGGTCAGCACCAGAAAAACCGGGAGTTCCGCGAGCTACTTTTGCAAGATCAACAGACTGATCCATTTTGACAGCCTGAGCATGTACCTGCAAAATCTCTTGGCGACTTTTAAGATCGGGAAAGGGCACATGTACCTGCCTATCAAATCTACCAGGTCGCAATAATGCTTTATCCAGCACATCAGGTCTATTGGTAGCTGCCAAAATTATAACAGGTGTATCGGTTGTCTGCACAAATCCATCCATCTCTGTAAGCAGCTGATTCAACGTCTGCTCACGCTCATCATGACCACCACCAAGACCACTGCCACGATGACGCCCGACGGCATCAATTTCATCAATAAAAATAATGCACGGCGCATGACGGCGAGCCTGCGCAAATAGTTCTCGAACACGAGCTGCACCAACGCCGACAAAAATCTCTATAAATTCAGATCCACTAACCGAAAGAAATGCACAGTTTGCTTCACCCGCAACGGCACGCGCCAGTAAGGTTTTCCCGTTGCCCGGCTCACCCACCAACAATACCCCGCGTGTCATTTTCGCACCTAATCGGCGATATTTTTTCGGATTTCTCAGATAGTCAACAACATCATATAACTCCTCTTTTGCTTCTTGTGCACCAGCAACTGAGGCAAAGGTTTCTTTAATCGTAGAAGGCATAAACATGCGAGCTTTACTTTTGCCCATGGTAAAAATATTACCACTGCTCCCCATGCCTCCGCCACGGGACTGACGAAAAAAGAACCATACCATACCGAGAATAATTGCCGCAAAGACAAGCATCATAAAGTACCATGCGTAACTATAATCTGCCTGATTTGCTACTTCAAAGGTAATCCCCAGAGCACGTAACTGCTGCCAATCAACCGATTTATCAGGTATTACACTTTGAAACACAGTACTGTCTTTTAAAATACCCCTTACATCTTGTCCATCAATATACAGATGCTTAATCTGCTTTTTGTCTATCAAATCAAGAAAGCTTGAATATGAAACAAGTTTAATCTGACGCGTAACATCAGTAAGCTTAGGCAATAAAAGCCGCAAAACAAAGACAACAACAATAAACACGACAAGATTCTTTGAACCACCATTTGAACGAAAAAACTGTTTAAACCATTTCATGCATTCTATCCTTGTACTAATCTATTTTTCAGAAAACAACTAATTGTAATTATTTTGATTTACTGTTTTATCAAACTAGCAACAGCAAAAACAGAACAAACACCCGTTCATTATAGAAAATAAAACTTAATTTGTCGATAGCTCCTTACACAAATATCGGGAAATGGTTATACACGGGTGACCAGCTAGGATACGAACACCGTACATCTGTCGGAGTAATAAAGACCGTTTTCTTATTCACTATATTCAGCATGGCAATACGCTGCTGCTGACCAGATTCAAATCCATAAAGTATATACTTTCCACAGGGCGACCATGAAACACAATCTTTATTTGCACGATCAAAAGTTAACTGAGTGATGTTTGCTAACTTTGGATCATATAACATAATTTGCATAATACCCTGCACCATCTTTGTATATAAAAGATTACCAGTTCTTTGACAGACCGCCGGAGAGGTGCAATAGCCATCCGTCGTAATAGGCTCCACCATGCCATCTGAAAAACGATAAGAAAAAATCTGTGGCGTACCCGAGGCATAGTCAGAACAGAAATATAAAAGCGAACCATCTGAAGTAATGGAAGGAGACAGACTATTACCCTGATAAAAAGTCAACTGCTTAACCCCCTCAAAGGTATACAAAAAGAGCTGCGTATAGCCATTTGAACCAGTCGAACAATACACAACTCCGTTACCATTTGGCAAACAACAAGGCAATAAAGTCATACCATCAACCGTTGATGAAATCTTCTTCTTTTTTTGCAAGTCAACGGTCATCAAACGAATATTGGTGGCAGTATGCTCAGAATAAAAAAGCATTGGAACATTCAAGCGACTACTCCAACGAGGCCCAAAAATAGCAAGTGGTGTTTCTATAACCGCCTGCTCACAAGAACCATCATAGTCAACAACACACAAAATACGTTTTGGACTAAACGAATGCAGGTGGCTTGGCACCTCCTTTACATATGCAATACGTGTTAAAAAAAATGATGGCTCAGACAATAACGTTGAAAAAACAGTATCCGCAACACGATGTGCAATAACTCTTGCCGGAACAGACTTTGTAAACCTTTTACCGATAACCGTCTTATCTGAAAGCATATTGTGCACATATACATCTATGACATCTTCAGTTTCAACTAAAAATAGCCCCAGTCCGTAACCCTTGCCAAGTATTTCTTTCCTCTCTTTTTTGGTTAAGACAGCGGTCTTTACTTCACTTTTAAAATCAAAAATACCCATAAACTCTAAATCTGATTCAAAAACACGGTATGCAAAAGGCAGCTTATACTGCTGACTACCTTTTACATAACAGATATATAATGGCATTTTTCCAGCACTATCTGCTTTTACTGTCAATTCAAAAGCAAAAATTACCCTATTAAAAATCAGTATACCCAACAAAAATATTCTCACACCGTTCATACTTATACTTTCAATACTATGGTCATTATGGTATTATACGCCCACAATGGCATTTTTATGCCATGCACAGCCTGCTGGGCCATCACATCATACATCAAAATACCGGACGATTTTTCCATAACGACATGCTTCACTGCTCCACTATAATCAACTTCAACAGTAAATACACATTCACTCCCATTCATTGTAATAACAGGAGGGTTCCAAACACGTTTTAACTCATTTTTGATATATTCAGACCTTAATAGCTGTTCCTGTTGATCCACCAGCTGCTGATGAGAATAGTTTTGATTCTCTGTAGCACTAGTGGCTTTAGAAATATCCTCACTTGATACCACTTTTTGCCCTTGAATAGATTTTTCAGGTGATTTTTGAGCCTTTAAAGCACTACTGGATAGAGCTGTTTTGATTTTTTTATCTACTAAAACAGTTTTTTTTACCTCATTTTTCGCTAACGATTTACCTATTTTAGAATTGGTATGTTTAGTTTTCACTGGCGCTTTTTTCTTTTGAGTCGTTTTTTTGACTTGAACAGCGCTTTGTTTTTTGGCAACTGTACCTTTCAGCCCAGACACGGCTAAAGCAGGTTTTTTATGAACTGATTCTACAATAACTGAGCCTGATACGACCGGCAAAGAAACACTATTCGCATCAATAAAGTCATCAATAAGCACAATATCTTTTTCAAAAAGCTGCATACTTTTAGCTTCAATATGGAAAACCATTCGCTTTAAAGACGCATCACGAATAAAAAAGAAGATAAAAAAACATAACTGATGGAGCACGGCAACAACAAAAAAAACCTTTTCATAAGTAAAATCAAGCTGATCTTTTCTGTATCGGCAATACCACATGTTCAATCCCTTTCACGCTACGTAGTGCATCAAAAAGTTCAAGTACCACTCCCCAAGAAGCGCTACTATCTGCTCTGATAAAAAAAGATTTTGTATGTTCCGTAATGAGCTCTTTTACTTGGCAAACAAAGGACTCAATAGATACTGTCTGATTATTAAAAACTATCTTATTTTCATAGTCAACATAGACAATCAGCCCCTCCTTTGACGAGACCGAATCCTGACTTGACCCCTTGGGCAAGGTAACTCGAACCGCGTGTCGCATCATCGGCGTGGCAACCATAAAAATAATGAGTAACGTCAAAGCTGTATCAACCAAAGGAGTCAGCGAAAGATCAGTCATGGTTGTAACTATCTGTTTACGTCTATTTCTGCGCATCGTGACCTTTCAAAACCGAACATTGCACAATAATTTTTACCGTATCTGCAACTTTTTGAAGACAGTTTTCAACATCACGCATCTGCTTTTGTAAATAATTAAACATTACAAGTGCAGGAATTGCCACCATTAAACCGGCCAACGTTGTTATTAAAGCCTCTGCAATACCTGGAGCAACCGTGACAATGTCTGCCGATTGTTGTTGACTAATTCTAATAAAGGCATGCACCAAACCCCACACTGTTCCAAAAAGACCTAATAATGGCGAAAGACCCGCAACTGTTGAAAGCAGAGGCAGTGTCGCTCTTTCAGACTCAATATATTCATCAACTAACTGATATGTGTACTCAGAGATAATCTCCACATCATAGACTCGCAAAATATTTATATGATCACCCTGTTTTAAAACATGCTGAATAAATAAAGCAACGTGCCTGACAAACACACTACCAACAGTATTTACTCCATTACTGGCGTACAATAAAACGGTTCTTAAACTCGTATCAGGAACTAGATGCATGCTTATTTTTTCAATGCTTCTACGCTCCATATTCATGCGTAAAAGCTTGGCAAAAAAGAATGTCCAACAAAGAACTGAAAGTAAAAAAAGAATCAATAGTACCAACTGCGAAATAACATCAGACTGCCGCACTAAATACCACAATGAGTTTGCTTCAAATACTACCATACATCGCTCCCTTTAAAATGATCTGTACAATGATTATAGCAGAAAATCTGTAAGCTGAAAATTTTTTATTACAACCGTCATCAGTTGGCAGTTTTTAAGAATGTTAAAGCACTGTAAAGTTTGCTTTTTTCTTTCAAAAAATATACTCTTTACAACATTATTTGAAAAATTATGAAATCCTTTCTTAATTAGGTTATGAAATGATAGTTCATTTTTTTCGGAAATTTTTCTTTTTTTTACTTGTGTTACCAATGATCAGCTTGGGAATGGAAGACTCTGAGCTTAAAATTGTTTATGCACACGAAGTTAAAAGAACCGGATGGTGGCCATCACCAACAAAGCTCATTGTTGGGACATACACATACGAAGAACAAGAAAACTATAAAGAAAACAAAATCTATACTTGGGAAGATATAGAAACTCTTAGAAATCAAAATCTTAAGAACGAAACAATCAAACAAAAAGCAAAGATAATAGGATTTACCAGTGACATCATAAAATTTACCAATGACCTCTCTGAATCTCTAAAGCAACTCAAGGAGAAAATTCCAGAAAAAACCGATTATATTTTACATGGGCATGCAAAAGGCGCAGAGCTTATGATCCGTTTGCTAGACAATATGGTTAACGATAACGACCCAAAATATCAGTATTTAAAAGGAATAATTCTGTGGTGCCCTATTCAAATAGAAGTTGTAGAAAAAAAATCTAGCACCAGAATCCCTTATCTTTTCTGTGCAGCTTTGGCTGTCTATTTAGCCGGCAAAACTGCATACGCAGGAATCTACAGTTATACAACAACAGATGGGTTCGCAATGAGCTTACTGATTGCATGTATAGGGATTCAACGCTGGTCACATGTTAAGGATGAAGCACCTCAACCACTATCAGACGTCCTGAAAAGCATAGAAGGTAAAATTAAAGTACCAGTATTAATAAAAGCTGAATACAAATATGACCAAAAAGATGCCGTACGAAGTGATATGAAGCGGTTAAAAAACACTTTCTCAGACTTGCAATACAAAAATAAAGAAAAAGAAAATGCTTTTGTTTTGGACACACATGTTGAACCAACGTCTGATTTGTATTCGAAATTTATAAAATCGTGCCAAGCGAATCTAGCAGATGAGGTACGATCAAGTTTTGACGAAGAATTTAATAGTAATTCTCAGAAGAATGCTAACTATTTTGGTGATTGCGTCGAAGAACATTAACGAAACACTATTTTTTCAAAACCATGAAACAAATGGATGAATAGTTTACTTTAGTAGTATTAATGCGAGCAATAAAAGGTTAGCAAAATAAAAAGGAACTGATAAAGCAATTCCCCATTTTAAATGCCTTGGCAGTGTTTCCTCTTCAATAACCATCAACATAAAAGAGGCCAGCGTTTTTAAAAATTTTACACATTTATATATTTGTATTTGTATGCATTCAAATACACCCTCAAGAAAAAATACTATTTTGACTGGTATCCCAGTACCTTTTTTGTACAACACATACGTTTCACACCACGACTCATCATGTTCTCCAGCAGAGTAGAAATTATCATGCAACATATCTACTTCAATGCGCAACGGCATAGTTTTAAAGCGCATCTGAAGAAGGTGGCCATTCCTATCTAAATGCATTTTAGGGTAATGTTTACCATAATGAGAATAATCAACTACCTCTTTTTTAATATTAAATACATACCATTGATCAAGTTTTTTATTGATTGAATCATATTTATAAAGCTCAACCGAACCTAAGTACTCATCAACCGCTGCCGGTCTGAAAAACAGAAAATATCCATTAGAAAAAGAATAATGACAGTGCTCAATGTGAGGATCAATCGAAAAATCATAGTGCAAATCATGAGTAGATTCATGTTTATAGTCGGTCACATATTGACCAGTCAAACCCTGTTTTAAACGCCAAAACTCGATTTTAGAATTTCGTTCAAAGCAGAGGACAGAATTACTAAAAAAAATATCTGATTCAACATTACTTGAAAAAAAGGGAGTATAATAATTTTTTACATTTCTAAATGGCCGCCGCGGATTCGCTTCAAGTATGCGATTATCAGGTAATTTCTGTATACTTGGAGCTAGCAGGTGATTAAACAATAAAAGTCTCTGCACCTCCGCGACTTCTAACTGATCAATAGTATCTGTACAAACAAGAAATTGATACGGCAGAATCACTTCTCTACCATCTTTATCTAAACGGTCGTTAACGGGACGATTATATCTTATTTTTTCAGCCCAGATGTCACCTGGCACCTGCTTTTCAAATCCAGGCGGAATGACTAACTTTTTTTCTGATTGAGGATACTCAAAATGTCTGGTAGTGGACACTATCTCATGATTCCAGGAACTTGCAGCTACATGCGAAGCAGCAGCGGTAGCAAAAAAGAATAAAAGATATACTTTCATTTCCATATGGGCAAGAATAGCAGATTTTGTACATTAAAGCTACATGTCACATTCTAAATTTTTAAAACCAGTTCTAACAAAACCTGTCGATCGGTTATGGCTTTTGCAAGCTGCAGCTCATATGCCTTTTGCAAAAGTTTTCCCAACGCGGGGCCCGGTTTGCAATAGGCAAGCAGATCTGCACCTGTCACCAGTGGCTTAATTGGATTTTCGGCCACCTGTGCAGCAGTCGCTTTTTTTAAAAATTCAGTGATTTCACAATCTTTATTTTGCAAAGGATCCATCGACAGACCATTGCGTCCACGACGATCCGCAAGGCAGAGATCTGCCAGAAGACTCATTGAAACTTCAGGCGCCAATTGTGAGGCCAACCGTTGATAACGGCATAATCGTGCCTTATTTCTCACCAGTGCACCAGGAGTCATGTGATAATACACAAGTTTATATAATGCTCTTTTACATACGATAGCTGGACTGAACATACGGCGCGCCAGTGCGACGGCCAATGGTGCACCAACCCGCTCATGACCATAACTATGAACTCCTTTTGCATCTTCAAATGTCGTTGTAACTTTGCCAAGATCATGTGCAAGTGCCGCAACACACAACAGTAACCGCTTTTCAGCATCATACTGCTTTTGCACTGCAATCTGCACGGCCGCATCAAGCGCTTGCATTGAATGAACAAAAACCGAACCTTCCGGGTGCCACCGCCGGTCCTGTCGGATTGCAATAGTCACATAAAGTTCAGGATACAAACTTGCAAGCCGGCCTATCTTTGCAAGCCATAAAAAAGCTAACGACGGTTTTTTTGAAAGCAAAAATAGCTTTTTCAGTTCAGCTTCAATTCTTTCTTGTGCAACCTCTACCAAATCCATATTCGCACATGCATCATTAAGTTCAGCATCAGGCTCCATTTCAAACCGTCCAACAAACTGCATCACCCTGAAAAAACGCAGGGGATCTTCAACGAACCGTGCAACTGACGGCGCACGTAACCGTTTTTCTGTAATATCTTTTTTACCATCAAATGGATCAATCAGTTGGCCAGTCACCATATCTATACCCATCGCATTTATTGTCAGATCACGCCTGCCAAATGCATCAATAAACGACATCGATGGATTGAAAGTCACCGTAGGTTTGCGTCCTTGAGCATCGAAACGTGGCACGGACCAATCAACGGGCAATCCACGAATTTTTAATACGCCAAAAGATTTGCCAACAAGATCAACAAAACCAAACTGCGACAACTCGTTTTGCAACTGCTCCAGCGACATGCCATATACTTCAATATCATAATCAAGCGGTTTCTGATGTAACAGAATATCACGTACCGCGCCACCAACCAGCAGCGCTGTGCTATTTTGTTGATACAGATGCTGCACAATGTTTTTGACAGCTGGATACAACTGAAACAAAGCTTCAACGGATGAACGATAATCCATATATCACTTTTCCATACTCTGTTTTATAAAAAAAGGAGGACTTTTTTCATCCCCCTTTTTAAACTGATTTATTATAAACACGTGCGGCTAAAATTTCTTAAAATCTTCTGGTACGCCCCGATGTCGCCAGTCATCTTTTTTAACCTTCTTTTTTTCTTCCAATAACTCTTTATGCATCTTTTCAATAACGTCATTTAATACATCGTAAAATTTGTCACCCTGAAACTCATGATGAATAATTTTATCATAATGAGGTGATTTGACACGCAACTCAATTCGTGAATGCTCACGCGTTTTTGAAGGTTCCATCACAAGATCAATATAGATTGGCGTCGGTTCATTTTCAAGAAAATGTTCTATCTTTTGCAGATGTTTATTTGCAAGCTCTTCGATAGCTGGAGAATGATCCATATGTCGAAAAACAATTCTTTTATTCATGAAAGCCCCTTCTTAAAATAGTATGCTCCAAATCTTTTTCAATATAACAGTTGATACATAAAATAGCTAGGATCCGAACCGTGTCCATTTGAAAAAATCGAACATATTTTTTTCAGGAAACAAATAATGAAAACCAACACAAAAAAGATGAACTGAACCTGAAAACAGAAGAGCCATTTTTAATTTTGAGTTTTCATTTTTAAGCACACTACACTGCTCTTTTAATGAAAAGTAATCATCTTGTAATAGACTTAACTCAGTTAAAACTTTAACCCGTTTTTTCATCTCTTTTGCTAGCTCTTTTACCTTTTTTACCAACTCAGACTGCAACGCCACACATTTACCAATCCAAGGCGCACAACCTACATCCGTCCCTTCATGAACCATGCCAACAACCGGTAATCTATTGAGAAATTTTTGTGGTTCTTCGCATCTGGTTTGCAAAAATAAGAATACCAAACAACAACATAGTAGACTGATTTTCAAAAACAGCTTCATACCATAATCCTTTTTCTTTTTTTAAGTCATTGTATCATATTGAGCAGGCGCTGGCGAACCATTTGCAAGGTAAATGCAAAAATTAAAGTCATTTAAAAATCACTTTTGTTTCAAAATTATCTTTATAAAATAATACTTTTTATTTCGATAAAATAATGTGTTATACTTTTTGATTATAACATTCACTGTAGACAAAGGTTCCATATGTCCACACCCAATAGTCAAATAAAACAGCAATCTGGTATTTTCCCTGTATTAATTGAAAAAGAGCTTCAAGACTCATTCCTTGATTATGCGATGTCAGTTGTTGTATCGCGCGCACTACCTGATATTCGTGACGGTTTAAAACCGGTGCACAGACGAGTTTTGTACACTATGCATCTGTTAGGACTTGCTTTCAACAAACCCCATCGAAAAGCTGTTCGCGTGGTCGGTGATGTACTCGGTAAATTTCACCCGCACGGTGACCAAGCAGTGTACAATACGATGGTTGGCATGGTGCAGGATTTTTCAAAACGATATCCATTGCTTGACGGCCAAGGAAACTGGGGATCTGTTGATGGAGATACGGCTGCAGCAATGCGTTACACTGAAGTTCGTATGCAAAAGATTGCACATGAACTTTTGGCTGATATTGATAAAGAGACCGTAAGCTGGACACCAAATTTTGACGAATCAACAGAAGAACCAACGGTATTGCCTAGTAGACTTCCGCACCTTCTTTTAAATGGTGTTGCAGGTATTGCAGTGGGAATGGCTACGTCGATCCCTCCACATAATTTGAACGAACTGGTTAACGCATGCCTTGCCCTTTTGAAAAATACAGGTCTGTCTGACGAAGAGCTCTTTTCAATCATTCCTGGCCCTGATTTTCCAACTGGTGGCATTATCTGTGGTCGTGGTGGTATTGTAAAAGCATACAAAACAGGTCGTGGCAGCTTGATATTGCGAGGAACAGTCGTTATTGAAGATAATAAAAAAACCAATCCACGCATCATCATTACAGAGCTTCCGTATCAGGTAAACAAAGCTGAACTTGCAATCAAAATTGCAGACCTGGTCAAAGAAAAAGTTATTGATGGTATTACCAATATCAAAGATGAGTCGAATAAAAAAGGAATGCGTCTCATTATTGAAGTCAGACGCAATGAAAACCCTGAAATCATTGTCAATCAGCTTTACAAACATACTGCATTGCAAAGTTCGGTGTCGATCTTGATGCTTGGACTGCTTGATAACAAACCACTTGTATTTACATTGCGTGAACTTTTATTAGAATTTTTACAGTTTCGCAAAGAGATTATTGCACGCAGAACACAGTTTGATCTGAAAAAAGCGCAGGACCGTGAGCATGTGTTGCAAGGTTTTATTATCGGATTACATAATATTGATGAAGTCGTTGCAATCATCAAAAAAGCAGCAACTGCAGATGATGCATGCCTCGGTTTGAACCAACGGTTCTTGTTAACTGCCGTACAATCAAAAGCAATTTTGGAAATGAGACTACAAAGATTGACCGCATTGGAAACAGAAAAAATTCACCAAGAACTGGCAATGATCAAAGAACGCATAACCTTTTTAAACACCATTTTAAATGATGAATCTGTCTTAAAAAATGAGATTGTCAAAGAACTTGAAGAACTAAAGGCACTGTACGGCGATGAACGCAAAACACGGATTGAAGAAGCACTTGATATTTTAACAGAGTCGGATCTTATTCCAGACGATGAGGTTGTAGTAACAATTACCATGAAAGGTTATATCAAACGTGTTCCTCTTGAAGTCTATGACGTACAACATCGTGGTGGAAAAGGAAAGATGGGCATGGCAACCCTGGAAGGCACGGAAGATGTCGTTCAGGATCTTTTTGTCGCTCGTAATCACGACACCTTACTTTTTTTCACCAGCCTTGGCAGAGTCTATAGCATGCAGGTTTTTGAAGTGCCAGAAGCTTCACGAACCGCCCGCGGCAGAGCAATTGTCAACCTTGTACAACTACAAGATGACGAAACAGTCGTCAAACTGTTATGTGCACGAAATATGGAAGGTAAATTTCTCGTATTACTGACCAAAAAGGGTATCATAAAACGCTGCGACGCGATGGAATTTGCAAAAATTCGTGCAACCGGCATTCGTGCAGTAACCTTGAAAGAGGACGACGAACTCGTCTTTTGTGCATTGAGCTCAGGCTCAGATAATATCGTTGTTGCTACCGCAAAAGGACAGGGCATCAAATTCAAAGAGGAAGAGGTACGCTCAATGGGTCGACAAGCAGCAGGTGTCATTGGAATTCGTTTACGCAAAAATGATTCCGTTGTTGGCATGGAAGTGGTCAGTGCCGGAAAAGATCTTTTGGTCGCAACTGAAACCGGTTATGGGAAAAAGATTAACATCGAAGACTTCAGAACTGCACACCGCGGAGGCATTGGTGTACGTACCATTCCAACAGAAGGCCGTAATGGTACAGTTATTGGATTGGCTGTGGTTGAAGAGCACTCAAATGTTCTGTTAATCGATGATGCTGGTAAAATTATTCGTCTTCCTGCTGACGAAATCAGGACAATGGGCCGCCAAGCAAAAGGTGTTCGCTTGATTAGGCTTGATGAAGGTCAAACGTTGGCCGCATTGGTTGCGTTTGCCGAACCTGAAATTGCCGAATCAACCGATAGCAATGACAACAGCCATGCAAGCAAACATGCTGGGATTAGGACATCAGATTATAATGACGAATCAATCGAGCTGTTATTTAATGATCCAGATGAAGAAAATATAGTTTTTTAAAAACTAAAGTCGTATAGTTGTGCTGAAAAAAGTATGCAAAGTTGTTTTCAGTACAACTATCTTTATATATTACGCAAACGAATGAAACAACCATGGTAAAACAAAACGTGCTTTTAATTATACCCTTATTGATAATGAATATTTCTCAACCAATGAATGAAACTGGATCTGATTATAGTCACCAGATCTTTTATCAGATAGTACCATACCAACTACCGCTGGAAAAATATAAAGAAAAGTTTTTAACAATTTTAGTCAATCCAAATATCACGAATCAGGACGTCAAAACAGAAAACCTTTTACAATTTAACCTAAATCAGACGACTATGTCGATGAATGATTTTTCAAACGATGTAAGCCTTTTCCACTCACTGATACTAACATCAAAAAAGAGTTACCAACTGTACCTCAATCATTTCTTAGAATTAAAAACGGATTATCTCAAAATAAAGTTACTTGGATTACTTATACAAAATTTTTTTACAAAATCTGTTTACAAACAATCTCGAGATGATTACGGCCTACTTGTATTACAAAAACAGTACAAAGCAGTCAATTGTGCAGATATCTCAATAAATGAAATCATTGAACTTAAGCAAATGCTCTATACATTACACACAAAACACAATGAAAAAAATTCAAAAATACCAATCACTCTCAACCACGTAAACAACGTTTTAAATAACAGTCTACTCTGTATGATGGTACTCACCATTAATAACATTAATGATATTGAAAAAAAAGAAGAACTTGATGTATATAATTACCATCTAACATACACTGCTATCGCTTTAATGTTACATCACAAAAAAAATTTTGTAGGACTTCTACCGACTATTATCAAAACATGGCCACATAAAATTTCAAATACAGCAGGTAATAATTCACTAGAACTTTTAAACAGGGGTATTCGCAAAAATATTGAAAAAAGCATACCTCCGACAAAGGTCATCTGTAATGTAGGCACAACTGAAAATAATGAATTCTTCAAAGTGAACTTCAATGGATTTCTTAATGATTATCATGTAACAAAAAAACTTTCTAACCAAAAAAAATAACTCTAAGCTTTCAGCTTTAAGGAAAAAGTACTCAATATTCACCCAAGAAGAAATCAGAGAAAAGAAGCCATGGTTTCGAATGAAATGTGTTTTCTTAATCAGTGCTATCTTTGATTTTGCAGCTGGAACTGTATTTGGTGGATGGTGGAAAGCAGGATTAAGTTAAAGAGCTGGTGCAAAATACAAATGGATACAAAGCGCACAAAAAATAACTTCATTGAATCTATAAATTAGCAAAGACATCCACAGTTTCAATGTGAAAGATATCATCAGACTCAACGGTAAGAATACCAACCTTATTGACAATAACTGCATCGTCAAACCAGCAGGTTTTTTGTGGAAACATTATTAACGCATGATTCCCCAAAAGCTGTGCCGCACGAGAAAAATTTGAAGCCGCACGAATAAGACAGTCCGCCTGTGCCATATTATAATAGTCATCAATAAATCGCATCTTTTTTTGTTGCGCTTTTGAATGACAGGTTAATGTTATGTGAGAACTATTTTTTAATAACTGAGAATAACGCTGAACTAATTCTTCTGGATCATGATAATCGGTAAAAAGATAGACATAAAGCTGTTGACCGGCAAGCCTATCTGACAATCGTTTGATCTGATCAATATAATACTGATCAGGCGGAAACTTATGTGGATATCGGCGATCTGAGCATGCCTTATTTTGCAGATCTTTGGACATATCAGGAGCTACATTCTTATAATCGGCAAGTTCATAGGTCTGCACAGATTGCAATGGTGTATCATGTCCACTGGGCTTACGCACGTGCAAAGCAACCGTCACTTTATCTTGTGGCCACTCTATTTTATTAATTGGACAAGCCGGTTGTAAAAGTTTTTGCAGCGTACATTTTAGATCGGATCTTTTCTGAAGACAGGAAAACAAAGCTTCAATGGAATCTAGCTCTTTGTGTTTGGTAGACAAGGTGACATGGTAACAGATTAAGCGATCAGGCGTAATAATAGTATCATTTTCAACAATAGTTGCATGATCAATACATGCTTGTTGACAGACCACATGACTATTTTTATGCAGACAGAGCAGCTCAGATCCTTTGAACGGCGTAAAGCACAATCCACAATGATACGTTTTTGCAATATAAAATGCTTTTGCGTATGCAATAATCTGATCACCGAACCTACCTTTTGACAATGTATAGTGAATCATGGAATTAGTTGATAGATAAAGACAGCCCACTAACAATAAAGAAGTTATTATTTTCAAATACTTTTTCAAAAAATTCACTCATTACCTTGCAAATGCAACTCAACTTATGATTACAATACTAAAACTAACCAAACAATCTATAGGTGCATATGTATAAACTATCACAAACATTTTTTCTATTTTTATTAACAACAAATGATATTGTAAGCGAAAATTTAAAAATATTGTTTGTCGTTAATAAATTTCCTTACGAATCACGACCATATATCGATAATCAGATTGCAGCCTTTCTTGACAGAGGTATAGACGTTAACGTACTCGCATTTGAACGATCAGATCATGAAACTTACGAACTTGCAACTAAATACAAGTTTAAAAATATAACGTTTTATAATAAACTTCCAGAAAATAAAAGAGCCTTTGATATTATCTATTGTCAATTTCCATCAATGGGTCACAAAATGATTCAATGGAAGAAAAAAAATAAGGTAAAAGGTTCGATTATTACTTTTTTTAGGGCTGGATGTGAATTTCAAACAATCGAACAGGAAGCTAAAAAATATACCTCTCTTTTTGAAAAATCAATGTATATTTTTGTTGTATGTCAAGCATTCAAAGATCGTCTCATCGCATATGGTTATCCTGAACAGAAAATTATCGTTCACCATTCTGCCATCAATACAAACAATTTTCCATATTATGCAAGGACTTTAAAAGATAAAGAGATTAAAATTTTGACAATTGGTCGCCTTCATCCGATGAAAGGACATAGTTATTCAATTCAAGCAATCAAAATGCTCTCCGACCTTGGATACAATATAACCTACAACATTTACGGAGAGGGCAAGGAACATAACGCGTTACTTAAACTGATCAAAGAGCTCAAATTAGAAAATACTGTTTATTTAAAAAACTACTGTTCACACAAAGATGTTGTAAATCTATTACATAATCATCATATTTTTCTACTTACTTCATGTACCACTCAAACCGGCTCACAGGAAGGAATTCCCAATGTACTGATGGAAGCAATGGCAACCGGCATGCCTATTGTGTCTACCTGGCATAGTGGCATACCTGAATTAATTACTGATAAAAAGAATGGATTGTTGGTTCCTGAATATGATAGCCAGGCAACAGCAGAAGCATTATTAGAACTTATTACACATTCTACAGATTGGCCAAAGCTTGCAACAGAAGCAAGAAAATACGTACTCAACGAACACAACACAAAAAAACAGACAGAAAAAGTTCTGCAACTATTTTATAAGATCAAAAACAGTAAGATTGGAGAAAAATGACATTTTTTTTAAAAGTAATGGCCTGCTTTTTTTCGTACGTTCTTTTGGAAAGCAAAACTATAGTAATAACAGGAGGGGCCGGTTTTATAGGCGCAACAGTTACACAGAACCTGCTAAAAAGGGGTGATAGTGTTATTGTTATCGATGCTTTTTTGTCGCTTGATAGCATAAATGGTGATAGATATAATGCAATGAAGAGAGAGCGAATATTTACGTTGCAACAACAGTTTCCTGATACATTACATTTTTATGAATGCAACATTGAAGATAAAGAAACACTCAGAGCTATCTTTTCGAAATACCAGATTGATGCAGTATGTCATCTTGCAGCTCATGCAGGAGTACGCTTTAGTATGCAGTTTCCAAACGAAGTTGCAAAGACAAATATCGAAGGAACCATAAATATTCTAGAGTTAATGAAAGATTACAAGGTTAAACATGGAGTACTGGCATCAAGCAGCTCAGTGTATGGCAACACAACCCAGATTCCTTTTACGGAAAATCAACCCACTGATATGCAATCTAGTCTCTATGGAGCTACAAAAAAAAGCTTGGAACTCATAGCGTATGCATACCATAATTTATATGATTTATCTTTGACCTGTCTACGATTTTTCACTGTGTACGGTCCATATGGCAGATTTGATATGTCGCCCTTCATTTTTATGGATGCGATTTATCATGAAAAACCAATCACCATTTATGGTGATGGATCTGCCATCAGAGACTTTACGTATATTGATGATATTATACAAGGTATTATTAAAGCAATTGATAAACCAGCAGGATATCAAAAGCTCAACCTAGGAGCAGGAAGAACAATCACAATCAAAGAATTTATTTCTTTAATTGGAGACATCGTAGGGAAAGAACCGATCATAAGCTTCCAAGAAAGTTTTGCAGCAGATGTTAACATGACCCAGGCATCAATTACAAAGGCACAAAATCTTTTGAATTACAATCCTCAATACACTGTTAGAAGTGGTATCAAACTCATGTATGAATGGTATAAAGAATATGAAAATAAAAAGAATTCTACTGTTACTGTTTAATTGCTTTGCTTTACATACTCATGGCATTGAAAATCCACATGACTATCCAGTAGAACTTTATGAATTAGCTTATCAACTTCAATGCGATACTGGTGTTGTAGTTATTGCATACAACCGCCCTGATTATTTTCAAAAAGTAGTTGATGCGCTTGAAAAAAATCGTGAAGCGCACTATCTCCCTTTTGTTTTCATTTTGGACGGAGGTCCAAATGCCACACAAGCCGAAAACATTGAAATCATTAAACATGCAAATATAAAACATAAGTATATTTTTGCTCATCCCACAAATTATGGCTGTGGCAAAACCTTAATTGACTCAAGACGACTTATGTTTGAATGGTGCAAGTTTGAAAAAATACTTTTTTTTGAAGACGATCTAGTCGTCAGTCCAGAGTACATAACCGTTACCCTCAATCTTTATGACTATGTACAAAAAAACTATACGAATGTTGGCATTGTGCAAGCATTTAATAGATCCTTTATTCCTAAAGACAAGCTGCATAAGTATGCTCATAATATTATTGAAACGTATCGCCATTATTGGGGATATTGCATCGATTCAAAAACGTATTTTGCAATAAAAGATATCATGGAAGAACACGAAAAAAATCATTTAGATAATTCCTATAAAACAGCTAACAATCAAGCTATAGCCGACTGGATAAGCAATAAACTTAAGCTAAAAAGAAAATATTTACAGAAAAAGTTAAAATCATCTTTAAAAAGTACAATAGACTGGGAAGGATTTCTTAATGAAATAATAAGCATTATGAAAAAAAAACCGCCTTTTATACGGTCAGGTCAAGATTATGAAATGAGACTTGCTCTTTTTTTATCAGGAATAATCAAACTAAATACTGTCATAAGTAGAGCGCAGTATATCGGAGCAGTAGGCAGCTCTCATTCTCAAAAAACATATGATAAATTGGGATATGGATACGCAGCGCAATTAGTTTCAGAACTTGACAATAAAAACGGTTTTAAATGGACGCCTTCGGCCCATAACCTAGCAATTAACTTTATTTATCACGATAAGCTTCGATTACCAAATAATCTAAAAAGATTAATCGATATACTTCATGAAAGTGGATTTCATATTAACCTTTTGAACAAACAGGTCAAAAATTTTTATTATAAACAAAAGACCAACGATTGCTTTGAAAAAAAAGTATACTCAATATTGTACACAAAACATTATAAAATAATTAACCAATTTGTTCCAAGTAAGCCCCTTAGTTTTATTTATGCTGATACAAAGAAATTAGTCGATCTTATTATAAAACATAAAGCACTTATTAAAGCTAAGTTTAACGGCATCATTATACCACAGAATCTGGGTTTAGAATTATTAATTGAAACATTTGGTAAACACTTTTGTATTGAGGAATATAAAATATGCGAAGTCTTAATGGAATTAGCAGTAGAAAATTAATCAGTTTAACTATTGTTATACTTTATTTTGTTACTACTCCAATGCTATCATCGAGTATATTATTTGTGACTTTAAGATTTCCACATATATCTCAAACATTTATACAAAACCAGATCATTACCTTGCTCAAACGAGGGCACCAGATAAAAATTCAGGCATTAAAGAGAAATAATCATGAAAAAATTCAATCAGATTTTTCTAAATACAATTTATTGAAAAAAACAAAATACGGCACGAATATTCAAAATTTACACAACACTGATGTTATTTACATACAGTTTGGCGACCTTGGAGCAAAGCTCCTTTCTCAAATCAAAAATAAGCAGTTCAAAGGTGGTGTTGTTGTATGTTTTAGAGGCAATGATATCAGTGGAATTTTAAATAAAAATCCACACATGTACGATGACCTGTTCAAACAGGCGGATCTTTTTCTGCCAGTATGTGATTTTTTTAAGGAAAGATTAATAAGCCTTGGATGCCCTGCAGAAAAAATCATCACTCATCACTCCGCAATTGAAACAAAAAAATTTACCTTTAAAGAACGTGCCATCAAACCTGATCAACGTTTGAATCTCATCTCAGTTGCACGTATCGCTCCCAAAAAAGGCCTTGAATATACGATTCAGGCAGTTGCTCATTTAAAGCAGACCTATCCGCATATCAGATGCACCGTCATTGGCGAAGCGCAACCAAATCACCTCGAATACAAAAGGTACCTCAAAGCTTTGGTCAAAGAGCTAGGTATTGAAGAAAATGTCATTTTTTACGGGTGGGCAAAAACTGAAGATATTATCAAAGAACTGAATACATCAGATATTTTCGTTCTTCCATCTGTGACTGCACAAGACGGTGATCAAGAAGGTATCCCGAATGCATTAAAGGAGGCGATGGCTGTCGGACTTCCCGTAATTGCAACTGATCATGCCGGAAATAGTGAACTTATTGATCATATGCAGAGCGGTATTTTGGTTGAAGAAAAAAATGTTGAAGCAATTACAAATGCTATTGAATGGATACTTGAAAATCAAACATCGGTTAAACAGATGACAAAAAATGCCCGCAAAAAAATCGAAGATGAGTTTGATATTGAATCAGTGATCACAAAATTGGAATATATTTTCGATACATTGATCAAAGAAAAAAAGAGAGCAAGCCATGATTAATATAATTGCAATAACGGTTCTTTTGACAACACAAATCATTAATGCAAAGGTACCGCTCTATGCAATCTACACACCATCACACGAGATTATGCTGCGAAACTATTTTTTACCCTCCTTAAAAGATAATTTTGATCTCCATCTGTATCAGAATGAACAGACATGTAGATCTACTGCATTTAAAGACGTAGGCTGGAAAGACACAACAAAGCAAAAAGTGAAAATGATCATTGATGCAATAAAACAGCAGTGGAATGGGATTTTTATCTATTCTGATGTTGATATTCAGTTTTTTACTCCCGTCTCAGCTGAAATAAAGGAGCTACTTACCGCATATGATCTGGTCATTCAAAAAGATGATCCGACAGGGTCAATCTGTTCAGGTTTTTTTGCCTGTCGCTGCAATGAAAAAACGTTACAACTCTGGCAAGACGTTTTGAATACGATGGAAAATAAGCAAGAATACAGTGACCAGGCAGCACTCAACCACTGTTTAATCAGCTGCAAAAACCCCTACGAGCTTGCCTGGACCTATTTACCAGATACCTATTTTGGTGGAGGTACCTTTTCTGGCAAACGGTGGAATCCTTATAATTCTATGGTTATACCAAACAATCCCAAAATGCATCACGCCAACTGGACAGTTGGCGTGAATAATAAAATAGCACAACTAAATTACGTAAAATACCTTCTCAGAAAGAGAAAATTGAAAAAAGATTAGTTTGCAGCTTCCCTTTCAATCGGAAACAATAACCCAATCAAAAGCACCATTATTAATCCAACTAAGTATCCTATCCATGCACCTGGAAAATGATTTTTCAACATTGGTATAAAACAGAACAAAAGTCCATATACTCCTGCAACATATGCAAAAAAGTATTGCGTACCAAACATATGAGGCGCAAGCAAAAGATGCGGTTTTTTCCCATTCACTATTATTGCCAAGCTTATCAAAAAGAGACTTACAAACGTTGGAATATATTCAAATTCTGTTGTACTCCAACCAAGCACAATAAACATACAGACAAAAATACCACAAAACAGCTGTAAAAAAATATTAAATTTACCAATCCAATCAAACATATATTTAAACATAAATGCAGATACCGCATATCTAAAAAGGCCTATAATCGATAAACCAACAAGTAAAAACTGTGGAATATAGGCGTTGGCATAAAGAAATGTATCATGCTGAATAAACGTATCAAAAGCTGGCAATACAATCATGAGTAGATGTCTTACCACAAAAAATAACAATCCAACAAAAGAACCGGCTAAAAATGCAAAGAGTCGTTCATGATAAGCAAGACGTCCGTTATCTTCAGAAAATCGATTTTTGATAAGAATAAAAAATGTGAACACTAATGGTAAAACAGTTACTAATAGACCTATCATCTGCATCGGCACAGAGGTCGCCAACTGTATATGCCAGTCAACTGCAGTACTAAATGAAGCAAAGACAAATGGCCATAAATTTACTGCATTAATAACCGCAATACACAATAGTATACATGCAAGCAATAAAATTTTTCTGATAGGCATTTCATGCAATCTAATGCCACCACCAGCAAAAAAGCTACACAACAGTATCAAAAGCAGCCACAAAAAAAAGGCTAATGATTTTAAAAGTGATACCATACTGATTTTTGCAAACTCTGCCCGCTGCCAATCTTCTGGAACATGTATATATTTACGAACAAGTGTCACCTCTTCACCGGCAATCAGAACTACCACACGCAGTTGGCCTTCTGATAATTGAGTACCTTTTAAAACCTGAAAATCAAACTGCCAATCGATGCGAGCTGGCTGCTGTGAAGGTACTGCTGATAATTTGGTTACATCAGTTTTTTCAAAGCCGCATTCTTTCAATAGTGCTGCATACACAATTTTTTCAGCATCCATTTCGGATAATGACTTTCCAGCTAAATTTTGCGGAACAATGTACTGTTTGTGATGTAAACTGCCATCATTTTTTAAATGAATATGCGATTCAGAACCACGCGTTGCAACATCTCCTTCAAAAGTTGCTTTGCGGACCACCCAGTGTGGCGCTTGTACATATCCGTCAGCAGTTAGCTGATCATACTGTTGACGATGTTTTTGCCAAACAAATCGATGTGTAAGGTCATTGGGTAACAGATCACTATTAGGAAACGTAAATGTCAAAAAATCATAATTGTTATGTTTCTGATCAAGCAGGCCTGCCTGTTTGATTGCTTCAGTTCGAGCAATATCAAGGTGCATGCCACGTCGAAACGAACCAAGTAATATACAGATGAGTACTATAATCGCACCACAGACAAAAGCAGTAGAATTTCGATTCATTTCAGTATAATTCATAATAAGTGTCCTTATAAATTTTTTTATTAATCATTTTTAGCGTGAATAGTATCTGCAACCTGCAACTCCTTATTTAAAGCAGTTTCTATCGATATCTGCCATACCCCTTGTTTTAAAAAGCGATACAAAATGACAATAAGCGGAATAAAGCCAGCACATAGAACAAGTAACTGTTGTATCCATATTCCCTCTGCTTTTGAAATAAATAGCGGCATTGAAAACCAAAAAAGATCATACATCACATGAGCAATAATACCTGGTATCAAACCATACCGAATATACAAAAGCCCCCATATTAAAGAAGGAACCATAAGTTCAAGTAAACGTCCATAAAACGGTTGCGTTGGATAAAGCGCATGCGCTCCACCAAAAACGGCCGCTTGAACAAAGAGTGCAATACATAAGAACAGCTTTTCTTGTTTGAGATATCTTCCAAGTAATGCTGCGCAAGCAAGAGGAACTGCACGAAACAGGCACTCTTCAACCACTCCCGCTTGCAAAGAGATTGCGATTGGGTTTAATGCAGGAATATACACTGCTAAAATATTTGGATTAAAAAGTACTTCTGAAGGAGTCCACCAGCCATAATATTGTGTAGTAAAAAAATAAGTAGCTATAACTAAGGCTGTAGCAAAACAGGCAAATACATAGCCAAGGATGGTTCGAAAAAAAATACTGTCGGAGTTTGCGATGCCCGGTGCCCAAGAAGAAAAAAGGTATGGATGGTGACAAAATGCCATGCGACTCAAGCCTTCAGCACATGCAATAACTGTTGAAAAAAACAGAAATTAAAAATGAAAGACCAGATTTTTATTAAGCCATTTTGCAATAAAAAGTATTGTGGACTATGCAATGTTTGGTAACCCAACCACCACAAATTGATTCCATTTAACTCTACCAAAAAACAGAGTGCTGCAATGACAAACCCAAAGGAAAGAGCTTGTCTCCACTTCAACCATGATAGTCGTGAAAACAGTAGCATACTACCACCTATTGCACATAAAATATAGAGTAAAAACATCAAAAAATTAGCAAACGTTGCCAAAAGGCCATTATACGAACGCATATGTGCATAGCGCCTTTCAAACGCCTCAGGAATTTTAATAAAACGTTCATACACTGCAACTTCGTTGCCTGCAACAACAAAGCGAATTCTGTATTTGCCATCACCTAAGCTTCTATCTTTTCTTTCATACACAAATGAACGATCAATTCGTTTTGATGGCATCGTGGTAAAAGTCTGTTCAACCAAAGCATAACCAGCAAGATCTATGTTCTCTGTATTCACAAAGGCCTGTACCTTTTGTAATGCCTCATTTTCAGTACAATTGGTACCGGCATACGTTTCAGGTAATGCACGCCTCAATCCATAAAATTCACCTTGCGGCGTAAAATAAAAATGTGCTTCCTCAATTTTTAAAGGAGTAAAAAATCTGGTATGCCACATATACGGTTGAAAATCATTGTCCTGAATCATCTTATCAAATGCAGCTTTTCCGCCGCCTTCCAACTCAACAAAGCATTGCAAAAACTCATTTGAAGCAAAATAGGTTACCGATCTTTCAAACGGCTCCAAACCAAAGCCTTCACATTTCTGTTGACTTGCTTTTTCAATATCAGCTTTATTCGTAGTAATGGAAACAGTAACTGTTGAAAACACCTGTGGCATATATCGAATTGTAACAAATAAACACGCAAACGATAGTGCAATTGAAATTAAAATTAAAAAAAGCCTTTGTCTAAAACCCATAAAAACCTTTCAAAACATAAACTTGTATTTTTACTGTAACAGAAGGGAAATTTTTAAGCAAATTACATGCCCTATTTTTTGGTGAAAAATGTGAGACTTATGCACTCATCTAAAAAGCTCGAGGAGTTGATAGACAGTAGAAAACTCGATAACATTCGATTTCATGCTTGGCATTTTCTGATTTTTTGCGATTAAAAAGTTTAAGACCCCAAACGTTTCAGCCTCTTTGATCAAAAGCGTAACCTGATTTGCTGGTTTGATATTGCCTGTCAAACTAATCTCTCCAATTGCGATCGATTTTTCAGGCAAAGGCTGTTGAAAATAGGTAGACAATAAGGCCAAGGCAATGCCGAGATCTGTTCCATGGGCCTTCGTTTTTAAATGAGTGGTTACCTTGAAAAAAATATCTTGCATACTCAATTTTACTTTTAAATATTTTTCTAAAATTGCTGCAATGAGCATCACCTGTTTTTGATCAATCCCAGAAATGACACGTTGTGGCATATTCAGTTTGCTCGCAACCGTCAATGCTTGCAATTCAAGCAGCAGCGGCTTACTACCTTCAATAATTGCCACCAGTGCCGATCCTGCTGCAGGCGTCAGTTCACTCATTAAATGCTGATTAATATTGTTGACCTGTTCAAGGCCCTGGGCGGTCATCTCAAAAAAACCAAGCTCATTGACCGTGCCAAACCGATTTTTGACTGAACGCAAAACCCGTGTCTGCCACCGCTCATCACCCTGCAGATAAAATACCGCATCAACCATGTGTTCCATGGTTTTTGGCCCTGCAATCAATCCTTCTTTGTTGATGTGCCCCGTTAAAATGACCGTAATCTTGTCCTCTTTTGCAAGTCGCATGAGCCGAAATGTTGCCTCTTTCAGCTGCCCAATGCTTCCAGGTAACGACGCAGCCCCTTCAATGTAACAGTTTTGAATCGAGTCGATAATCAAGACATCCGGTTTTGTTGTCTGTGCAAGCTCAATGATCGATTCAAGTTGCGCGCCATCTGAAAACGATGCCTGCGATCCAAAATGCAGTTTCAGACGAACCGCACGCTCCTTTACCTGCGCAAGCGACTCTTCAGTTGCAACATATAAAACGGTGTACTGCTGCTGAATTTTGTGAGCGATTGCAAGCAGCAAAGTCGACTTTCCAATGCCAGGATCACCCGTCAAAACGACAAGCGAATGCACCATCAATCCACCTCCAACCACACGATCCCATTCACCAATGCCGGTCACAATTCGTTCGTTTTCCATTGCATCAATCTGGTCAAACAGAAGTGGAGCAGCCTTAGCTGCCGAACTAACTGTTTTTGAACTTGAAACACCAGTCGACGTAATGGACAGCTCAAGCGTGCCCCATTGATCACATTCTGGACATTTTCCCAACCATTTTGGAGCAATATAATTGCAGTTATAACATACAAATGATTTATTTTGTTTGGACATAAAAAATCGATTTTTTATTACTTTAAAAAGCAAACTATGGTATTATATGAAACTATAGCGTATATATTTATATTTTGATAGAGCATAGTACCTTATGAAACAGCTATTACAAAAAGAAAAAATCCAGACCGACCTTACTCTGCCTTGTTTAACCAAATACATCAGTCAAAGCGGTTTTTGCTCACGAAGAACGGCCGTTATTCATATAAAATCAGGACAAGTCTGGATCAACGAAATGTGTACTATCGATCCTTCCTATCGCGTAAAACCGAATGACAAAGTCCTGGTCAAAGGTGTTCCGATTGGCAAAAAAGACCGTGTTATTTACATTTTACTTAACAAACCGAAAGACTGCATCTCAACATTGTCCGATGAAAAGGGCCGACACTGCGTGGCCGATATTTTCAAACCATTTTTCAAAGAACGGTTATTTCCCGTAGGCCGACTTGATCGCAATACAACGGGAGTTTTGTTAATGACCAATGATGGAAACTTAGCACAGCGACTTTCACACCCACAGTTTGAAGTACCAAAAGTGTATCATGTGAGCTTGGACCACCCATTAAAACATGAAGATCTCATGGAGATAAAACATGGCGTAAAACTTGAAGATGGCATGCTTAATCTTGATTATATCGGGTATTTAAAAACAAAAAGCGACCTGTTAGTTGAACTGCATAGCGGAAAAAATCGTGTAATCAGACGCCTGTTTGAATATTTTGGATACACGGTCAAAAAACTTGATCGCGTTGCGTTTGCAGGAATTGAAAAAGCGGGAACCAGACCGGGCACCTGGCGATTTTTGAGTTCGCAAGAGGTCGAAGCCCTCAAACATTGAAAGCTTCGACTGATTTTTATGAATTACATATACTCTTTCTATTATAGATGCTCACTTGAGTAGCTGTTGTCGAATTTTTATTTTTCGACAACAATTGGTTCACCTAGGCCTGCTTTTGGTTCCACTGCTTCATCTTTGGGAACTACCCGCACAATAAACTTTTGTATTCCGTTCATCGCATTATCCCAAATGCTTTTAAACCTTTCAACAAACAGCAGATAGATGTGCTTTTGATCGGTAAAGCAGCCGACAAATGTTTTTTTTCGATCAACATCTTCACTATCTAAAGCATACGGCTCTAAGTTGACAGCAAGACCATCCAGCTCACCCTTCCCTTCTTTGCAATAAAAAGTAACCCTACCATCGCTTTTAGCATGCACCGCAAGGAGAGTTGGTCGCAAAGATTTTTTGCCATTACTATTACTAAAGCTTAATTTTTTTGGAGGTTCTTCTACATATTTTTCCTCGTCATCATTTTGAGCAATAGCTTTTTCACCAGATTTGGCACTTGTATGTAAATAATACCCATCTTTCTTTTTACGCACGACAGCCCATTGCTTATCATTGCGATAATCGATTATGAATGGAACATGTGATCCGTCAACCGGTACGTTTTGAAAGGTGCACAAAGTTGTAGGCACTGCATTTGGTATTTGCAGTTGCTGGTCTTCAGCTTGTTCTTTACCTTCAATAGTTACAGTGACTCTCCCGGATATTTTTTTTGGAATCGCCGTTTGATTTTCTGATTCAACAAATGCAATAATATTTTCAAAAGTCTGATCCTTTGTAATCGTCCATTTTTTTATGGTGAAGGTAGGATACTCGGTTCTAATGTTTCGAAAGCGAGAAATAAAATCCTTAGCACGCGCCTTTCGAGGACCGTCAGCACGAGCCTGTTGGGTTTCTTTTACAACATGAGCATAAATAATGTATTGATCTTCACCTTCTTGACCAACGTCCAAAAGGTATGCATTTTTTAATGTGCATTTTGCTAATTTTTCCTCAGGATTAGTTCTTTTGAACCATCTTGGAAATGTTTTTTGTAGACGCGACCACCCACCCTTTATAGAATCTAAAGACACAAAATGAATATTTGGCCAACTACTTGCAACAATATACGCTGTCTCATTCCTATTTTTTTCACTGTTTTTTTTACTGTTTTTTTTAACAGATAGGCTTTCCAGCTTGTACGGGGTTGAGGTACAGATAGGCGAGGAAAAGACATTATTACCGCTTACTAATTGATTATTACTACTGAGATATACAGCTGTTCCTTCAACCCCTATGTGAAGCATTTTTTTATCATGATCAGATGCAAAATCATGGGCCGCCATAATCTTATTGTCGCTGCCTGCCGTTAAAGCACCTATTGATTCAAACAGTTGTCCTTTTTTTGTTAATATATGATATGTTTTTAGCTTTAGAACCTCATTCACCAAAAACTGTTTGATCTGATCAGCCTGTTTAAAAAAGTCAGTATTAAGTACACTTCTTACAAAAACAAACTCATTCGTTTCTCCAGCCCAAACCTGTGCAATGGAAAATGCGAAAAAAAACAAAACCGCTTTAAAATAGCCGCAACCTTTACCACTCATACCAATCCCTTTTTTCAATGACCATGTTTTTAATCTATGTTTTTAATCTATTCTATCTGAATAACAAAAATCAATAAATCGAAGACTGCGCACTGATTTATATTATTGATAGGCAAAAATTTCCGTACTATGTTTGCTTACATTGCCCGCGCCCATAAAAAGAATCGTATCATCTTCCGACAAATCGTTGGGCAATGCTTTGATAATTGACTCGGTCCTGTTTTCAATAAATGCAGGACCATTCAAGGGTGAAATGCGACACTGACTAGAAAAAAAGTCAGGTGATCATAAACTAGTCTCTGAGAACAATCGAGGAGACAATTTATTAGTCGAAAAGCTGGCGCACACCTAACCTATGAAATAGGATGCCAGATAGTTGTATTTTTTTCAATAGGAATGAGTAGAAGAGGGATAGGAAGGAAGTTATGCATACACCACTCAACGATTGCACGAGAGATAAAGCGTAACAGTAGTAAAAAAGGCTACAAATTTCAAGAAGCGGAAGAAAAGAAGCAGAAAAGAAGAAGCGCTGCAAGTAGTAGGTCCTATCGATTGACAAAAGAAATTCAGGAAAAAATAAAAGGAAGTGTAAAACTGCTGGTGTTGGTTTGATTCCAAACAGAAAAGATATCAGTTTACGACCTGAGATTGTTGAGAAAAAAGAACGATTGGGAGACTTTGAAGTTGACACAGTCATTTTTTAATCGGCAGTTGTACTGTTTTTTCCACTGCTTTATCTTTGGGAACTACCTGCACAATAAACTTTTGTATTCCTTGACTCGCATTAGTCCAAATGCTTGTAAAACTTTCAACAAACAGCAGATAGATGTGCTTTTGATCGGTAAAGCAGCCGACAAATGTTCTTTTTTGATCAACATCTTCACTATCTAAAGCATACGGCTCTAAGTTGACAGCAAAACCTTCCAGCTCACCCTTCCCTTCTTTGCAATAAAAAGTAACCCCTCCATCACTTTTAGCATGCACCGCAAGGAGAGTTGGTCGCAAAGATTTTTGGCCATTGCTATTACTAAAACTTAATTTTTTTGGAGTTTCTTTTACAGATCCTTCCTCGCCATCTTCTTGATCAATAGTTTTTTCACCAGATTTGGCATTTGTATGTAAATAATACCCATCTTTCTTTTTACACACGACAGCCCATTGATTATCGTTGCGATAATCGATTACGAATGGAACATGTGATCCGTCAACCGGTACGTTTTGGAAGGTGCACAAGGTGCTCAAAAAAGGATCATCCTTTCCGTCTTTATCATCCTCTGCATCTGAAAACCTAATCTCTCCATTCTGTGCTGAAATAACGTCACAAATATTTTCAAAAGTCTTGTCCTTTGTAATCTTCCATTTTTTATGGTAACAGTACGATAGTCAGTTTTAATATTTCGAAGACGAGAAAAAAAATCTTTAAACTCAACCTGTTCAGTATTTTTTTGAATCTGAGCATAAATAATGTATTGACCTTCACCTTCTTGACCAACGTCCAAAAGGTATGCATTTTTTAATGTGCATTTTGCTAATTTTTTCTCAGGATTAGTTCTTTTGAACCATCTTGGAAATGTTTTTTGTAGACGCGACCACCCACCCTTTATATAATCTGAAAACACAAAATGAATATTTGGCCAACTACTTGCAACAATATACACTGCCTTCCGCTTGCTCTTGATCAATTCATCGTCTTCTGTAACGGATAGTATTTCCAGCTTGTATGGAGTTGAGGTACAGATAGACTCTGAAAAGTCATTATTATTGATCACTAATTGATTATTACTACTGAGATATACAGCTGTTCCGTCAAACCACTGCTGAAACATTTTTATATCATGATCAGGTGTATAAACTATGGACTCAAAAATCATATTTTTTTCATTGCCTGGCGTTAAAAGACCCATTGATTCAAACTGTTGTCCTTTTTTTGTTAATATATAATAACGTGTTGGTACTTTTTTGTACGTCTTCACCAAAAACTGTTTGATCTGATCAGCCTGTTTAAAAAAGTCAGTATTAAGTCCATTTCTTACAAAAACAAACTCATTCGTTTCTCCAGCCCAAACCTGTGCAATGGAAAATGCGAAAAAAAACAAAACCGCTTTAAAATAGCCGCAACCTTTACCACTCATACCAATCCCTTTTTTCAATGACCATGTTTTTAATCTATGTTTTTAATCTATTCTATCTGAATAACAAAAATCAATAAATCGAAGACTGCGCACTGATTTATATTAAGGTGTGTCCTCAATTTGAAATGAGGTAATGACGTTGCATTTTTACTACAAAATGATAAGTTTTTTTGTATCAGAAATCAGCAACGAGGATGAGCAATGGTACGTCGAGTTATTACAGACGGTATTTGGTCACAACTAGAAGAGATACTATGTAAGCATGGATGCCACCTGTGGGGCAATGAACGGAATATAATGGAAGCAATTCTTTGGAAATTGCGGACAGGAGGACCATGGAGGGATATTCCATCCGAATTTTGTCCGTGGCAAACAGCATTTAATCGATTTAATCGTTGGTCAAAAAAAGGGCTATGGGAAGGTTTTTTTATGCTACGAAAAGAAGTTGATAAAGAATGGGTATTCGCCGACGGAAGTTATGTTAGAGCTCACCAACATGCGACTGGAGCTCAGCGTGGTCAAGAGCGAGCAATTGGAAGATCCGCTGGTGGACTTACTACAAAGATTCATATGTGCACCGATGCGCATGGAAATCCGCTCAATTTTAAAATCACTGGGGTCAAGTGCACGACGCAAAGGTTGCAAACGAATTAATCGATCTGGCCGAAGGAGCAGAATATTTTATCGCTGACAAAGGCTATGATGCTGATAGTATTCGTATTTATGGACGGACAAAAGGGATGCAAGTAATTATACCAAAAAAAAAAATAGCACTGGGCTAAATCCAGAATTTGATCCTCATTTATATAAAAATCGGCACGTAGTTGAAAATCTTTTTGCACGACTCAAGCATTTTCGCGGCATTGCTATGCATTTTGAAAAACTTGCTAGAAACTTTCAATCTATGCTTTACATCGCATCTATGCACATATGGTTGAAGCTTTTATGCCCTGCTAATTAAATTGAGGACACACCTTATTGATAGGCAAAAATTTCCGTACTATGTTTGCTTACATTGCCCGCGCCCATAAAAAGAATCGTATCATCTTCCGACAAATCGTTGGGCAACGCTTTGATGATCGACTCAGTCCTGTTTTCAATAAATGCACATCGACCGTTGTCAATCTCTTTGACCATTCGTTCTGTTGAGACATCGCTCATTTCAGGTTCACCGGCCGAATAGATGGTGGTCATGAAAAAATGAAGCTTTGCATTGGCAAGCTCACGCCTGAATGTTTGGACAAACTGATCCCACAGACCGGCGGTACGGGTAAACCGATGCGGCTGAAAAAATACAAATGTTCGCCCTTTGGCAAAATTACATGCCGTTTGAATGGTAACGGCAATCTCTTGCGGATGGTGCGCATAATCATCGATGACCGTTGCATGATGGAATGACCCTCGAATGGTGAATCGTCTTTCGACCGGACAAAAGCTCTTCAATCCATCAACCAAGTATTCATAGGAAACTGAACTGAACATACGTGCGGCAGCCAGTGCGCCAAGCGCATTCAAAAGCATATGTTTTCCTGGAACGGCCAATGTACAGCGAGCAACGCACTGACCATACACATACAGATCAAATGAGGAAGATAAGGGCTGCAGATCTATATTTTTTGCATAAAAATCGGCTTTATTATCAATTGCATACGTCACATAATTGATATCTATCAGATGCCGTATCTGTTGAATCGATGGATCATCCACACAGATGACATGAGTACTATTGTTTTGATTATTACTATTTAAAAACTGTAAAAATGTTGCTTGTCGATCCTGCAATGAACTATAGGTTTCAAGATGTTCATGATCGATATTGGTCACAATCTTTGTTTGAGCCGGCAACTTTAAAAATGAACGATCACTTTCGTCCGCTTCGGCAATCATGATATTGCTCTTTCCATACATAAAATTCGTTTTCCACTGCGGGCAGATGCCTCCAACCACCACCGTCGGATCTGCGTGCGCCACCTGCAAAAGATGCCCAATCATGGCTGTCGTGCTCGTTTTTCCATGCGCACCCGAAATTGCGATGCTCTGTTTTTGACTCATGATATCAGCTAACAGTTCTGCACGGTGCTTCAAAGCTGCACCGCCACGTAACGCCCTGTCCTTTTCTGGCATTGGATGCCTGGTGTCTGTTGAATAGACCATCATATCAATCGAATCATCAAAGCAACATGCTGATCCATGTGGTGTTTCAATGACACAGCCTGCTGCTTTGAGTGATGATACTGTTTCTTGATCTGAATTAATGTCGCAACCGGTCACCTGGTAACCTTTTTTGAGCATTATATGAGCCAAACTGCTCATTCCGATGCCACCAATTCCAACAAAATGGACATGCTTGCCCTTCATACTACTCTTTTTTTAAAATCCTTTTGTTCAAAAAGATAGCAAAAAAAAAGGTGTAAAAAAAGTAAAATATATGTTATTTTTTAGAAATCTATAAAATACAGTTATTTATTACTTTTTTACAGAAGCCTTATGAAATGATCCGTTATGACAAGAGGTAACATATTTTTACTTTGCTTGATGGCCGTGCACACGATACAGCTGGTCGCCAGTGAAAAACTTACATATAACAAACAGATACAAAATTTACAAAACTCGCTCAAAAAAGAATTGTGGAGCAAAGCGTTATTAGAAAACAAAGACAGGATACAAGGCATTAAACTCCTTATCAGAAATAGATCATCAAATCAATTATTTGGACCAGCACAGTATAATTCTAATAGACCAAACAAGGATGAACAGCATGATCAAGAACTAATTTTCGATACATGGACTACGTTACCATCTTTAGTAAATACAAAAATTAAAACACCTTTTTTTATTATGTTCAATGTACATAAGCTTGCACAATCCTTACGCCAAACAGATTGTGACACATACAATAAAATTAACCCAGAACTACCAGCGTTCATATACGCATTTAGTTTTACCTTTCATTATCTCTGTCAAAATCAAAATACATCAGATGAAGCTTTGAAAACTGTATTCGATAAATATTTTTATCTATGTAAAGAAATAAATGAGCGTAACTTTGAATACGAATTCTTTCATCGCTATTTACACGGAAGCGCACAAGCTCGCCTTTCACTGCCACATCCAGATGAACTTGCAGATGATTATAATACCTTCATATGGACTCAACGGGTTACAACAGTTGGCGACTTTTTTGATAGCTTTTGTACAGCAATTTCAGGGTTTTACATTTTACCATTCTGTGCCTGCCATGTCATGTTAAAGTTCTTTGAAAATCAGACGGCCTTGTATTTTTATAATAATTTTACTCTGTCAGGTTCTTTGATCACTATGTTTTGCTGTATTTGTTTGACAAGCGGCAAAGTGATTAAGGTGTGTCCTCAATTTAATTAGTAGGGCATAAAAGCTTCAACCATATGTGCATAGATGCGATGTAGAGCATAGATTGGAAGTTTCTAGCAAGTTTTTCAAAACGCATAGCAATGCCACGAAAATGCTTGAGTCGTGCAAAAGATTTTCAACTAAGTGTCGATTTTTATACAAATGAGCATCAAATTCTGGATCTGGTCTAGTGCTGTTTTTTCTTTTTGGTATAATTACTTGCATTCCTTTTGTCCGTCCATAGATACGAATACTATCAGCATCATAGCCTTTGTCAGCGATAAAATATTCCGCTCCTTCGGCCAGGTCGATTAATTCGTTTGCAACCTTTGAATCGTGCACTTGACCCCAGTGATTTTAAAATTGAGCGGATTTCCATGCGCATCGGTGCACATATGAATCTTTGTAGTAAGTCCACCAGCGGATCTTCCAATTGCTCGCTCTTGACCACGCTGAGCTCCAGTCGCATGTTGGTGAGCTCTAACATAACTTCCGTCGGCGAATACCCATTCTTTATCAACTTCTTTTCGTAGCATAAAAAAAACCTTCCCATAGCCCTTTTTTTGACCAACGATTAAATCGATTAAATGCTGTTTGCCACGGACAAAATTCGGATGGAATATCCCTCCATGGTCCTCCAGTCCGCAATTTCCAAAGGATTGCTTCCATTATATTCCGCTCATTGCCCCACAGGTGGCATCCATGTTTACATAGTATCTCTTCTAGTTGTGACCAAATACTGTCTGTAATAACTCGACGTACCATTGCTTATCCTCGTTGCTGATTTCTGATACAAAAAACTTATCATTTTGTAGTGAAAATGCAACGTCATTACCTCATTTCAAATTGAGGACACACCTTAATCATTTTACATTTAAAAGATACGTAAGCTTTGATCAGAACACAAATGAACTCAAAAAAACTATTTTTTCAAACAACCTTAAAGATTGGACATTAAGAACCGAAGATCCAAACATTGACAATTATTACTGTATTCCAAATGACAAACCAAACTTACTATTTGCTTACAGTAGCTGGACTGTACTTATCTGTATAGTCCTTTGGAGCCTCGATTATGCATATCACTGTTATTCAGTGCTACAAACTCACAAAAATGAAATATAAAATTATGATCATTAAAAATCTGTTTCATACCATCTATCTACTTTTTTCAATGAGCTATCAGGTAGGTTATTTTGGATTAGAACAAACAAGAAAAGCTGCTAGATTATGTCACGGTTATATTGTTTTAACATAGCTATATACGTATGATAAATATCAATATTTTAAAAAACGAAAAAATCATGCTCAAGCTACTCAAGGAATAACTCAAGATACAGTCACTACACCTGTAGCTATACCTGAAAGTTTTAAGTGTAAACTCAGTAAATTTTTATCAGACGGCATTGGATTTAAAGGCCAATGGGAAAAAGGTATCAATTTTGAATTTTGCCCAAAAACACCGATTTATGATACTGAATTCAAAATAAAAATTTGTTCCGAAGTAAAAGGTATACCATTAAATACTATCTTGAACTGGTTACTTCAGTAAATACTATCTTGAACTGGTTACTTCAGTTTAAAATTACAAATGAGACAATGGAAAGTACGCAACAACAGTATAAGTCAGAGATAGATAGTCTATCTGATGCAGAAAAAAGCAAATCTAAGACGAGAAAAATGATAGATAAACACAAGAATATTCCAAATAACGTTACACTTATAAACAACGATTTAGCAGCATTGAAAGAAGCGTATGAAAAAAATAATCCTTTAGATTTATTCCTAACGATCAATTTTCATCATGAAGGCAAGATATCATCAGAAGAAAGCCTGAAGACAGAGCTGTTTTCTTTATGGGGAAAAAAGATTTATCCTCACATCTATTTTTATTCAGGAGCACACGAGCAAGGCAAAAAAATAGAAACCATTATGGAGAGCTACAAAACAGCTGGCAATACTTGTCCGAAGGATTTGTTTACAGATCGTTTACATTACTATGACTGATTTTTTATTGCAGCAACTATAATCAATGACTTAACTTTGATAGTCATCAGCTTCATAAAAATAGGCATGAAGAATCAAAAATATCCTTCATGCCTAGCAAGAATTTACCAGTTCAGAACCAGTTCAACAAAAAGTCGCACACCAGCACCGGTTGCTCCTGAACGATAATAGGAGATATTTGGCACATCAAATGCAACACCCGCAATGTCAAGATGCGCCCATGGTACGTCTTCAACAAAATTCTGTAAAAAATGAGCCGCGGTAATGGCACCAGCTTTGATACGCCCGTCGCCAATGTTACAGATATCTGCTACTTCTGATTTGATCGCTTTTTGATAATCAGGAGTCATTGGCAAACGCCACACATAATCACCGGATACATCTGCCGCTTTTTCAATTTTGTGTGCAAGTTCATCATGCTGACTCAAAAGACCTGCAAAATAAGGTCCAAGCGCATAAGCACATGCGCCAGTTAATGTCGCAATGTCAATAATCGCATCCAGCTTGTAATGTTTGACCGCATAGGAAAGTGCATCTGCCAAAATTAAGCGGCCTTCTGCATCGGTGTTTTTTACTTCAGCAGTTTTTCCATTATAAAAACGGATAATATCACCCGGCTTTGTTGCTTTACCGCTTGGCAGGTTTTCTGACAAGGGAGCAATACCAATAACATTCACATCCGGTTTTAACTGTGCAATGATACTCATCGTATTTATCACTGCAGCAGCTCCTGACATGTCATCTTTCATTGTTTCCATGGATGCTGCCGGTTTTAAACTGAGCCCTCCAGAATCAAACGTAATACCCTTTCCAACCAAAGCAATCGTCTCTGCGTCTTTTTTTGCTGTCTTATATTCCATGATTACCATCTGACAATCAACATCTGAACCACGAGAAACGGCCGCAAGTCCTCCCATTCCTTTATTAATAATCTCCTGTTCACCAAAGATGGTAACGTTCATTCCTTCTTTTTGAGCTATTTGACGAGCCTGTTCAGACATAAATAATGGTGTTGCATCAACAGGCGGAGTATCAATCCAATGCCGTGCTCGATTAACACCCGTTGCAATAATCATTGCAGTATCACTATTTTTTTGTAACAGATCATAATCATTTGAATAGGGCGTAACAATACTGACCAGGTCAATACGATGCTCTTTTCGACTTTCATCTGAAATATAATCATCAAAATGATATTCGGTCATTCGAGCAATCATAACCGTTTCATGTACAAGCTTTTCTGCCGTTACTTCAAATAACCTATGATCAGGGATAATAAAAGTCACTGAAGACACAAGCAATAGTCGAGCCTGTTTTATTGCCTGACCAACCGCACGACGATATGATTCAACAGAAAGCTTACTCGAAACCGTATACTTACCTAATCCCAGACACAGAACATGCGTATCAGAAGTACCTGATACAAGATATGAAACTGCTTGACCCGATCCGCCAATGAATTTTCTTGCCTGCAAAAAAGCTTCAAGCGTATCAATAGTGAATGGTAATGTAGACGACAGATTTTCTAAAGACTGTCCTTGATAAAAAAAAAGAACATACAGGCCAGACTGTTTTTGAGCAGTCTGTGTACGTTCCAATGTGACTGAAATCATAGATTCCTTTGTACTGATAAATATAAAATACGCCAAGAAAGCATACCACAATAAAAAAAATCTAAGAATAGTTATCTTCGGCCATGATGACCGGAATGATGCGACCACCCACCGTGAAATCCACCATACGAAGGCCCAAGCCATGGCCAATCCCAATAATAGTACGGACGATAATAAAAGGGCGATCCATAATGAATATGAATATTGGTACGCAACCCATCACGATCATCATACTGAGCTCGTTCACGTGCAAGCTTTCGATCTTGACGCTGTTGCTCTACCATTTTTTCTATATCTTTGCCAATATAACTTTGAATAAAATCTTCAATCTGCACGTATCCTTTTGGATCTAATAAAATCGCATATTCTGACCCAGCAACAGCCAATTCAGCGTTCACAAAAAGCAATAAAGTCACCGTATCTTGAAAATTAATATTATTCGAATACTGTTGTAACATTCTATATAACTCATCAGTACAGATAAGCTTTGCAAAACATACTTGCGCTAACTCAAAATCAGTTCGATGACTTAACCTGTCTAAGGTTTTTATCATTCGACTCAACTGATCTTTCTGCTTTGCCTTTGCAATTGACGGCGGAATTGAAAGAAGACATACATAATCATGACTGACCAGCAATGCACGAAGCTGTTTTGAAGTAGTAACGGTTTCAATAGTAGCAGACGCAAAAAAGGTGCCCCACAAAAGAAAAAATCCATAGGTAACAGATCTATGCTGCAGGCGCAACGAGCGCCGTAACAAGCTCATCATGAGAATCCTCCCATATTAAAGACGATGGCTGATCAATATATGACTTATCAAGCACACTTTTTAAAAACTTGCGAATTCTCTTGCGATAGCGCTCAGGATTGTAAAACAGAGAATCATAATGCTTTCTTCCATTGGTTATCCATAAACGCTTAAACCCTGGTGCATTTTCATACATCATTCTAATATCGTCAGTTGGTATCTTTTCATCATGCTTACAATGAATAAAAAAACAGGGAACTGTTATCTTTTTCACCGATTCAGCTGGATATAATGGATAAATTTCGGTGTTAATATGCTTCGAGTCAGAATGAGACATTATTCTTAACGCATATTTAATAAACAACTGAACATATCGATTAAACGCATAGCGTTCTAAAAAGGATATTCCGGGTATTTTAAACTCATAGCCAAAGAGATTAACCTTCATCTTACTTAAACCATTTTTAATAACAGTCTCAGAAGATCCAAACGGGCAATCTAAAATCATTGCATCAAAAAAATTCTGGTATCGGGCCTGCGATTCAATAGCTGACACCGCCCCCATCGAAAAACCATAAGCAAAAATAGGCTTATCTTTTAACAACTGATGATTTTTAACAAAATGCACTGCCGCAGCAACATCGTGAACCTCATTTTTTCCAAAGGTACACAACTGCTGATGCGCATCTTCACCGTGTGCTCGAAAATCAAATGTTAACGTATTATACATCCCCTTTGGAAACAGGTGTCTCAAAACACCCATATCAAACTTATCAGAGGTAAAACCATGACATAATATAATGGTAGCTTTTGCATTTTCATACCGAGTTAAAATACCTTTACGTTTTAATATTTCAGTAGATCCATCTGAGATAGGTGCATTCAATACAACCTGTTCGAAAATAGGTCTTTTTTCACTTTTTTCAAGTACGTCTTCTGACTTAAAATAGATAGTGTCCGTCAAATTATCATCGTAAAACGAATATTGGCAAAAATTTTTATTAAAAAAAGAGATAAAAAAAACTATACCAAAAAGTACTAAATACCGCCTGTTTTTGATATAAACTGCATTAAAAGCCATTTTTAAAATTCCTACTTTTTTTAACCTTTTCTATTGTGATCAACCATCAGTAGCAGATTACGTATATATAAATATACTAATTGAAATTTAATCTGTTTTGCAACCATTTTTATAATTTTCCTGAAAAAAGAAAAGTAAAAATAAAAATCGACAAACAAAAAGTATTTATTTATATTGACCTTGTAACATGAGTTCATACTAATAATTTGCAAGGTTTATATGAAGAAAAGAATAAAAAATATTTTTCTATCAATGGTTTTTTCTGTGCCAGTACTATACGGTGTTGTACAAAAACCAGGCCCAAACAGTATGCCACAGCTGCCCACAGTTTCACCGACATTGTTAAATAAAATAACTAATGAAAGTGAACAGAAAAATATTATTGAATACCAGAAACAGCTTTCAATAAATTTCAACAGCGCCGTGTTACTTGACAGAATCTGTGAAGAGATTGTCATTTTATTCAATAAAGGTCTAGTCAAAACAAAGTTCACGCAAGAATCGATCAGAACGTTAACTGACATCCGAAGTCAAATCCTTAAAATATTACATGAACAACCTGAGCTTATTAAAACTAAACAGATCGCACAACTTAAAAGATTTTCGTTACTTTTGATAAGTTTTATCGAGGAAATAAGCAAAAATTTCGAAACTGTCATCAACAGCAAATTTAAAAAAATCGAAAAAGTTAACTTTGAAGCTCTCCAGAAAAGAAAAATCAACATGCGTGCAAGTCTGCAAGAAATTAAGAATAAGACAGCTCAGATGCACAAAAAAGTTGCTTCTTTGTACGAAAAAGTTGAATACGCAAGCCTCACCTGGTACAACATTGCAACCCGTACCTTTGAAAAAAAGATTATCGCCCCATTTCAAAAATACCATGGCCTGAAAGTTGCAAAAAATGGTGTTCTCATCTCAGCTGCCGTAAGCCTTTTTGTATGGATTGTCGGCTCTGCTCACTTGGTCACCGTAAGACACAAGGTAAAAGCAGATTTTTTAAATGAAAAGAGCACGGTGGATCATAGAAACGCTGATGCAAGCAGAGAAATTGCAGAAAAATATCGTCTAAAAAATGGCGGAAGAGACCTTTTCGACGGTCATCTAGACCCTTCCTCAAAGGTGCCAAGTGGTGTACTTGGTCATGTGACCAATCAATCTGGGTGTCTCGATTCATCCATGTTTCATACAATGAGAATAGATAAAGATGGAGCCTATTTGTCCTTAAGTCCATTAGAAAAAGCATTTTTAGATGAAATTGCTGAACAATGCTGGCAAAATTATTTACAAACACAAGCAAGTCTTCTTACGCGTATGCTGCATAAGTTACCAAGCATGATCGGCTGGGCAACACCATACACCTTTCATGGCAACGTTGATCATCAGGAGCTTGTTACAAACAGTGGAAATTACACATTCTTTACCAACTTAGTAACCACCATTGATCAGCTGTTGCGGGGAACCTATGGTTTGACCTCTCTGATTGGTGGATGGGCATTAAATTCCATAAAAGATACCTGGGGTGATGGCATGCCAGGCTCTTTTAGTATGATGTTTTATGAAAAATGGTATGAGCTAGCAAACTTTTTGCGTGGCGGCGCACACCTGCAACAGTCACTCTCCTTTGACTTTGAACCAAAAATCACCTTTGATGACGTTATTGGTCTTGAAGAGGTAAAAGAGGAACTGCGATACCTGCTAATGTTTATTGAAAATTCTGAAATTTTTATTCGCTCAGGCAGAATTCCAGAACGTGGCTATCTTTTAACTGGTCCAACACGAAGTGGAAAATCATACATTGTTGAAGCATTGTGTGGAGAGATCAATAAACGATTGAGAGAACTCGGCCGAACAAAAGAGTTCAAGTTCCAAAAAATACCTCCATTTTTCTTTGCAAAAGCGGGTGTTGATTATCTGCTTGCATGGGCAAAGTCACAAGCTCCGATTATACTTTGGATTGATGAGATCGATTTACTTGACCTTCAACGGGTAGGTGACAAAAAAACATTAATGTCATTTTTAACCGGTATGGGTAATTCTTTTGATAACGATCCAAATAGACTTGTTATCATTATTGGTTGTACCAATAGACCTGAAAACATGGACTTTGCACTCAAACAGTATGGTCGATTTGGCAAAGAGATTCGCTTTGAATATCCTTCTGCTGAATATCGCCGACAGTTTATTATTCAACAGTTATTAAACATTGGACTCAACCCAGAACTGTTTGACATTGAAGGACTCACCTGCAAAACAGAAGGACTTCATTTTGAAGCGATTAAGGCATTCATAAAAGGTGCTTCGGTAAAAGCATGGATGCATAACAAAGCAGTCAGCCAAGATCTACTTGATGAGGTTTTTGATACTGAAATTCGTCATATTTTACCTGTTGAGCGTAAAACACTGTCAGAAACAGAACGGGAACTACTTGCGACCTATTTTGCAGGCAGAGCACTTGCACATATGTTACTTGAAACTCGCGGAAAAATAGATAGCGTAACCATTCGACCTATTCAAGTTAAACTTGAAGAAACACATGTAGCAGAACACATCTGGGACAAGGAAAAGCAGGCAAAAGATATGTCAAATGACGATAAGATCGTCTATGGTCAGATATTCATAAAATTCGATCATGATACTGCAAGCATTAACACCTATGAAGAAACTATGAATGAGATACAGATTTTGCTTGCTGGTTTTGCTGCAGAAGAAGTTTTATATGGTGCCTGTACCTATTCTTGTCACAAAGAAGACGGTGATAAAGCCTATAAAACAGCAGAAACTATCGCATTCGAAGGTATTGATCGAAAACGACTGCCAAATAAAACATTTAGCAAACTCAGTGAAAAAGCATATGGTATCAAAAAAGAATGTTATGAAAAGATAAGAAAGCTTCTTCAAAAATACAAACCCGCGCTTGAACAAATCAAACAGGCGTTAGTGAAAAAATATACACTTCGTGATGTTGAGATATTGCGTATTGTAGAAGAATATGTCACAAATCTTGATGATGAAACTATTATAGAGGAGGATGATCAAGAGAGTACTCCTGTAAGCCCTGAATAATTGGTGCCTTCGTTTCTTAAATGTACAACAAATGAAAGCTGGGTGTTGGAATTCAAAATCCAACACCCAGCTTTCATTTTGACCAATTCAATTCAACAAGTTACTTGTTTCTATTTTTCATATTTGAATCATTTTATTGACAATGTACTTCAAATTGAATTAAGTTAGACGTATATAGTATTTTTATTCTATTATCGGATATTTTCATGAAACAGATATCATTATTTTTCGTTTTATTCACTGCGCATAATATGATCTATTCAATGAATCAAGCAAATGACCTATTCAAAAATATCAACTATAGCCTTGACCAGTTTGAAAAACTGATAAACGAAAAAATTGATAAATCATTTAAAATGCATTTTAATCATGCCATAACACCTGAAATAAAAAAAATCTGTGGCACAGATCTGTTTTCCCAAATCAAAGCACTGAAAGATTTTTACAGTGATAATAGTAATCTTACCGATGAAGACACTGAAGCATTTACAGACCAGATAAATGATTTACACCATCAGCTACGAATGTATACAATTGATGATGATTTAAAAAAGATACAGAAAGAAAAAGAAACCTATTACAAAAATCTGTTCATTAACTTTGACGGTTTATATGACCTTATATTTGATGCAAAGCTAATTGCAGAATTAAAGAGTATGGGCGACAGCAATATTGTACCAGACGCTATACCAGTACTGGAAACCTTATGGAAAAACTTAGCCATATTATACTTTTTACTTCCGGAAATATATGGAATAGAAACACCTGAAGAGATTACAGTAGACAAAACTATTGACCAAACTGGTAAAATCTCATTTCAATCTCTCCAAAATGGATTATTAAAAAGTATATATGATGAAAACGAAGACTTTCTTTCCAGAAGCACGTTTTTACAAATCAATGGTAAAAAAATAACACTATTTTTTAAAGAGATGCTATCACATTTACACCAACATTTGCTCGACATTGTTGACACGAATAAGCTATTTAACAAAGAAATACTACTCGGTATTAATAGAAAAATTGTTGAAAAACTTAAAAACACCTATAGGTCTATAAAGGACAACAATGTCCTTCAAAACTTATCCAATAAAACAACAGATCATGTTTTCCTTGATTTATTGGATTCTGTAATGAATCCTAATGATGACCACACAACTGAAAACATACTATCTCACTTATCAACAACAAGCTTATATGCATACCTTATCTTAAAAGTAACCACCTATTTCAAAAACTTTGATGATATTAACCAAGCACAAACCAAAAAAAATAAAGCTGAGGAAATATGGAATACCATTTTCGACAATAAAACAAAAAAGATATTTTTTAGAAGTTTATCCGGTGAAAAGTTTACGGGTACAGATCCTGTTGAAGAAGCAGTCCAGATTTTCAATGACAGACAAACAGATCTTTTACCTATCATTCAAAGCACATTCAGCTCACTCCCCTTAAAAATTAACTGTAAGGATGAATCATTAAAAGGATTTTTATATTTTTACATTCATCATAAAGCCGATTTTAGAAAATCTTTTGTTCATACCTTTGATAGAATCGATTACACTCAAACAATTTATGAATTCTATATTGATAATGCAATTGAAATGAACCAAAAGCAAAAGGAGGCGTTCTTCCAACTACTCACCCCATGCTCTCCGGCAGCAAAAGGAAATCTAACAGTTGCTCATCTTTATAAACTTGACAAACATACGACACCTTTAAACCAGCAACATAATGAAAACAAAATTCAAGCAAATCGTATGCTTTTTGAACTTGAAGCAAAAAAAATAATTGAAAAATCATCACACTACATTGAAAATACAGTAGTACAAAGCAATGAAAACTTCTTCCACTACTTAACAAAAGTTTTTTCTCATGCATTTAAAACATATGACGCATTTAATCTCTTTCTGAAAATACTTGGTATTATTGCCCCCGCAGATTATACCTTATTTGATTATAATCAATGTAAAAGTACAATAAATCAAAAGCTACGAGTACTCTTTAATTATATAGACCTACAAAAAAACAAGAAAGATTTAATCGCATATAATTCTCTTGACCCATTAAAAGAAATTTTACAAGCTGACCTCGCAAAAACACTTCCAAAAATAACCGAGCATTTTGTAAATGAAATGAATGGCAAGCTCTTAAGAGATAGTATTTATGAAATATTTAAGGAAGAAATTAAACCGTCACTTAAAAAAGTTTTACCACACAGTATGTTCACAAAGGAGATTTCTTATGTTGATACTGTCTCAATCCTCACGAAAATGGTTTTGACAAAATTTTTAAAAATTGAATACAAACCTTCAATTGAGATAACACTAGAAGAATATCAAAAACATATCGATTTAGACCATCTTCCGTCACTGAACTTAGAAAACATTCTAAACCAGTTTTTAATTAATGTTGGCCAACCGCAACTAAAAATTAAATATAAAAACTTTAAGCAGTTTCAAAATGACCTTTACTTAATCCTTGCAACGCTCTATGAACTGATTGACTTTGAAGCTATTAAAGACCCGGAATTATTATCAATAGTAGAGGAATGGTATAAAAACATTCTATGGAACAAAATGATTAAGGCAGGCATTATAAAGAAGGCAAAAGCAATTCCCAGTTTTTTGATAAAATTTAAGAATAAGGCTCAAAATTCATTCAAAGAGTCCTTTGAAAAACTCCTGTCAAAAACAAAACAATTTGACGCCCAAACACGACTAAAAACAGTTATAGACTCTATTCAATTTAAATATACACTGAAAGATTTTAATGAACTTTTAAATACCTATGAACTCGAAGTAAGTAAAAAATCTTATAAACATCCTATCGAACAGGCAACCATTCAAACCGATTTAACCGCATATAAACAGATGAACCTAAATAACAGCAGAGAAGATCGTGAAAGTAAAAACCGAGAAACACATCGTAAAATTAAAAAGCAAATAGAGCAGAGAAAAAAACAAAAGAGAATACTCCAGGAAATAGAAGCATTAAAAAAAGATTTAAAAACGTCTATTGCGATAGCCAAGGCATTTTTTAAAATTAGTCATGAATGTATGGATTTGAAATCTCATAATAAAGTGCTAAACAATACATTTAAACTAGAAATAGACGATGATAGAACCATTGATGAAATGAAAATGGATTCACAAAATATAGCTGAATTTAAAACAAAGCTGGATAATACAGAAGTAAAAAAGTTCTATGAAGAACTAAACCTTATCACAAAAGACAGAGAGCGTGACGGAATAATGAATCCTAATAAAATTCAACGTTTACACAAAAAGGTTTTAAAAAGATTACTCGAACAAAGAACTCAGCTGGAAGAAAAGCTTTTGAGCATACAAAACATACAGAAAAACCTTTTTAAAAATAATAGCAGCACAAACGAAGGATTTGAAAATGATCCTACAACCGATGTTATAATCGCTTCCAAAACTTATAAGGCAATCCTAGTATGTACCATCTATGGAAACGAGGATATACTCGAAAAAGTTTCTTTCATAGATCGAATCTACAAAGCCACTACTTTCATACCAGATTTTTCTACAGACGATGCAAAGGCAGAAACGCTTAACGAAGCACTAACCATGACCATTTTAAACATGATAATAAGTGATGAAATAACAGTAGAAAAAAAGCTCTCTATTTTAAATGAATGCAGAAGTATTCTTGAGAAAGAAACCGTTAAGGATAAAGATAAGCTTCAAAATAAGACATTATTAGGTACAGTTGGATGGCTTTTATATGACGAATTTTACAGTATCACTGATACAAGTACTACATCAAAAGATAAATCGCAAAAACTAAGATCACTTCTCACCCATGCTGAAGATGAAAGAGAAGCTTTACAATATTTCTTAACGAACTTTAAAGCGCTTAATTTTGATAATGCGGATACATTTATTGCAACAATAACCACTGAACTAAAAAAACTAGATGGTCCAACGGCAAACATTAAAAAATTCGAACAAGCACTCAAAACACAATCACAAAAGAAAGATTCAAAATCATGGAATCCATTTACCTGGTGGCGCTATCAAAAACCAGAAAAGCAACCAGAGATACAAGAACAAACAGAATCTGATAACTCATCAGATCAAAAACCGACTACACGTTCGGAAGAGTAATTTTGGGCAATCATAGCTTGGGCTTTTTACGTTTTCTGAATCTTTTTCCCTCACTTTTTGACTGTTCCTTCAGAACCGTTTCGATTGCCGCAGTAGTAGAAGCTTGCCCGATCAATGCATGGTCTGCCAATGCAACCACGTCCCACGCAACTAACACCTCTTTATGAATATTTCTGAAATGCAGTTCTAATTTTTTGCTATTTTCTGAAATAATGGGATTATCATAAATATCACGTGCTTCAAACTTGATCTGATACACATTTTTAAATCTATTGTATAGTTTTCCAAAAAATGACTTATAAATCACATTCAACTCAACAGGCTTAATATCAATCGGATCAAAGGTAAGTTCATCTATTTTTAAAAAGATATGCCATAACGATTGCGGTTGTGTTAACAGAAGTTCTTGAGGAACTAACACATAAAAACTAATAAAATGTTTTAACTCATCCTGTTGTAATCGTAATAGATGCGCTTTCTGTTCATCACGCTTGCCAGCAGTCTTGATATAAAGATCAACATACGATAATCTCACCGCATCTGCAAGCCACATCACATCAAACGAAGCTAACGAACTGAACTGATCATATAATTTAATCGAGCGAATATATGAAAGAACCCCATGTGAATCGTACGGAAGATCAATCCCCTGGTACATGTTCTTCTTGCCCCAATTAACCACTGTACACCCAGGAAGCAACAACATACACACGATCAAAAACGGCATAAAAATATAAAACATTTCAAACCTTTTGTCATAATTAAAGGTATTTACAAAAAACAAGTGACGCATCCATTATGCTTCACTATACTCATTAAGTATAAAAAAAGGAATACGTACTTTACAAAGAAGGCCCATCTCTATGAAAATAGCACGTTTTTTTGCTCAACGATATCTTACACGAACACATCGACACTCACGCATATCACTTTTAATACTCATCTGTTGGTTTTCAATAAGCCTAAGCATATGCATCGTAACGTTAATATGCGGAATCATGGAAGGTTTTCATCACGAAACGGTCAACTCAATGCAGTCAATCTATCCTGATTTAACTATGAGCGCGCAGCAGGACCTTATTGATTCAAAAGCGATAGATAGCTTTTTAAACAAAAATTATCAAAACAGCTGTGTGTGGACCCAAAAAACAGTAAAAAGTGGCCTGTACGTACCAGGGGGACATTCTTTTTTGGCGCCACTGATAATCACTTTAATCGCTATTGTTCCGGAAAAAGAGGCACTCGTTACCACGATTGGAACAAAATTGATAGATACAAACCTCGATCAAGCAACCTCAGACGGCAAACTTATAATCGGCCAAACTACCGCTCAACAGTATAACCTCAAAGAACATGATCCAATAACAGTTCACATCATTGATAATCTAACTGTACATCAACACTACAACTACCACACGTACCATACTACTGTTGGCGGCATTTTCAAAACAGGCATTGAACAGCTTGACCTGCATACTTTTTTCTGTTCCTATGAAACCATAAATACTGTTTTTTCTGAAACAGTTGAAGCATCACAGATTGATCTTAAAATACAAAACAAAACTATGGTAGATACAATTCAAAAACAACTGATTCAAGCAACAGGACTTAGCATAAACCGCTGGGAAGAACAGTTTCCAGCGCTCATTGAGGCATTAAAATTAGAAAAAAAAGTAGGTTTTTGTATTGCATTTTTGATCATGTTAATGGCTATCATAAGCATTATTACACTTCTTTTTAGTTTTATTCAAGTCAAAAGTAAAGACATTGCGCTCTTAAAATCAGTAGGCACTAGCATCTCTTCCATTAGACTAATATTTGTCCTGATCGGCACAATAATCACCGCATCTGCTGGATTTATCGGCATAAGTGTCGGAATTGGCATTGGAACTTGTATAGATCGGTGGAAACTCATTACACTGCCTGATGCATACTATACATCACACTTGATTTTTATTGTTCCAACGTCAACGTTACTGATCTTTTATATTATAACGGTTTTGACCAGTATAGTTTTAAGTTGGTACATAACGCACATAATCAGTGCAGATGAAATAGGAACCAGTTTACGCTTTGAATGAAAAGTAAGAGCGTCTAAAATAATAATGGACATAAGCCCAAAAAATTTAATCCATTTAAAATATCATGTTCCTCAAGGCAACCCTGTGCTTGAGGTTCATAAACAAACACACCTTTATTATCATGTCTTAATGGAATAACAGAACAGGACACATCTTGCATACCTAAATCCTGAGCAAGCTGTTTTACATACCTAAGTTCATCTTGAACGAAACTCTTACTACTCACAGTCCTTAACTCTTTTACCTTATTATTAAAACTTAACTGCTTCATATAATTGGAAAACTGGTCAGGAACTTGCCAAATATCTTCATGGGAAAATTTTTCATTCGTATCGATACCAACTACACCATGTAAACAGTCAAAATCATGATTATCAATAAAGTAAGCTGCTTTTTTTAAGTTGAGACATTCCTCATGGCACAGTTCATGTAAAATAAACTCAATCACATTATAACGATCTTTATATTCATTAATATTACGAGGAATTTTACTTAGTTTTATTAAAAAATTTAACTGACGTGGGTCAATTTCCATCTGTATCATATTCATTCCTTACAAGCAATGTATCATATCAAAACAGTATTTAACTGAAAAACAATTCCTACCGTAACAAAGATGAATAAGAGAACGCAACAGCTAGAAAAACTCTACAAATAAATATTTGTACGCACGACTTTTTAAAGCCTAAAATACGGATATACTAAGCCTATTAATTTTAAAAATGTACACATGTTATACGATATGAAGAGAAAAAAAAAAACAGTTATAATAATAATGTTACTGCTCTTTACCTTACCTATTTTAGAACCACTACAAGCAGCACGCAGTCCATTTAGAATAACAAACAACATTCCGACAATTATAACACGATATGAAAATTCATCAACTAGTTTTGTTCAACAAGATTCACATATTCAATATTATCCATTTTTTCAAACCTATGACAAAGATTTTTTAGATAAACACACACTTCCAGATGAGCTCATAGAATATCGCTTTAAGAAAAATACGTATTTCTCTGGAAAACAGTTGCAAAATGACCTTGCTCAACTAGTTATAGAAATTAAAGCGAAAAAAACAAAATATACTAGCTTTAAAATTATTCAAAATAAAAACTTTAATCGCAAAATGATATGTGGACTCATTATTTTAAAACACAAAAAACTTCCTATCATTGTAAAATTATTCGCAGAAACGCCAAAAACACTTATCTATCCAAGACACAAAGGTATCGACCCTCTCTGCTTTTTTTATATGGCCGGCGGAGTAAATAGACATTTTGCTGGATTTACACGCATTAAAAACAAAGAGTACATTGAGCACTGGGCAACTACTCACGTAGAGTGGAAAAACAGAATTTTACTCCCACGCAAATGGTTTTGGGCACCAGAAATACAACCTTCAATTATAATTGAGGGACACAATTTGCAAGAACATAACAACGCCTGTATCAAAATTCCTTCCCTATACGCAATTATCGCTGACTATCTTCCTTTCAAAACAGCACCCGAATACAGGTCGGTGAAAAAAAATATCATTATGAAACTCTGTAACGATATCAAATTATACATCGATCCACATGAAACAAATTTCTTTCTAATCAAAAATCCGACCAACAGACTTCCCACGGTTGCTATCGTTGATACAGAGCATTTTCCAACAATGGTTGGCATCAATACAGTCCAGCCACCACAATTTAAAAATCACATTGACTGGCTTATGTTTCTTGTAAACAAATGTTTTCATGATATGTATTTGCGAACAAAAAGCATGCGCCAACATGCTCGAAATAAACAGCTATTGTAAAAGCTGTTCTATAGAAGAAACATCTTTTTTCAAAGCAGGATCAGAGGCAATTGCATCAGTAATTTTTTCAATTCCATATTTTATCGTTGCATGATCACGATCACCTAAAAAAGACCCAATATCTCGCAAAGACTTATTTGTCATCTTTTTCATGAGATACATGGCAATATGACGTGCGTGTGAAAGCTCTTTGTTTCTCCCCTTTGAGCACAATAATGCACGGTCATACCCATACGTCGCTTTCATTGCATTTAAAATAGTATCAAAAGATATCACTTCCTTATTTTTACTTTGAAATGCCTGAGACGACAAAACAGATTGAGCCAGCTCAAGCGTAACCGGTTTTTGTACAAAATGTGCACACGCAATAACCCGTATCAATGCACCTTCAAGTTCACGCACATTGGAGACTACGCATGATGCGATAAACTCTGCCACCTCATCCGTTAAAACAATCTTATGATGATTGTCTGCTTTACTTTTCAGTATCGCCACCTTTGTTTCCAGATTAGGTATATACATATCGGTCACCAGGCCCCATGCCATCCGCGAACGCAGCCGCTCCGTAACACCATGTAGATTTTGTGGATACGTATCGCTCGAAAAAACTATCTGCTTTTGAGCATCATATAAAACATTAAATATATTAAAAAATGCCTCCTGCGTCTGCTCTTTGTTTGCAATACATTGAATATCGTCAATTAATAAAACATCAACCGACTGATACTTATGTTGAAATTTATCTATGTTTTCAAAACGGATAGCATGTATAAACTCTGACACGAACCGGTCTGCCGACTGATAAAGTACCGATTGATTTGACCTATTTTTTCTTACTTCATTACCAATCGCATGCAACAGATGTGTTTTGCCTACCCCTGAACTTCCATAAATAAAGAGTGGGTTATACACTCGATCCACATTCTGAGCCACTGCATATGCTGCCGCATACGATAATGAGTTATTAGCACCCACAACAAAATTATCAAAAATATATTCAGATTTTAACACTGATAATGTACGCTTTTTTTCAATACGCTGCACCGGTGCTGTATCAAGTTTAACTGCAGGAATTATCGCCTTTGGTGGTTGATCAGATACACCTTTTGCAATCTGTTCATGCGGAAGGGATATGACAAGTTTAACCGTCGGAACATGTAACATACGTGCTAAATGCAGTTCAATTAAGCTCATATATTTATTTTGAACCCAATCTCTGACAAACGCATTTGGCGCTTGCAGATACGCTGTTTTACTTGCAACATCCCATACAGATAATGTCAAAGCCTTAATCCATGTTTCTACCACACGGCTACCAACTTCTTGTGACGCAAGCAACAAAAACTGCTGCCAAATATATTCCACATTCAACATAACAGAAGCACTTTTTTTATATAATTTAGTTTTTTTTATAGCATGACACGATCAGGTTTATAGTACCATTTTTTACAAAATCACACAAACAAGCTCAAACAGATTGTAAACCATGATTGAAATACGCAAAGACACCATCTGCAATACCTTTTGCAACCATGTTACAAAAGACCAGTGATGAAAGCAATAAACTTTCACGATGATTTGAAAGAAATCCCACTTCAACAAGCACAGCAGGCTGCGCCGCTCCAATAAGTACCTGAAAGGGTGCAGTTTTGACTCCCCTATCAACCACAGTATGACGCATATCCTGAAAGGTATTAATCGCAGAACAAAGGTTTAGCTGTATAAACGATGCAAGACCTCGTGAATGCTCCATCTTTTTAGATAAATAGGAATTGAGCAGTGCCCCTCTGTCACCAGTCATAGATTTTGCTTCTGCATAGGGATAAAAGAACGTTTCAATACCTTCGGCCTGCGGATTATGGGCAGCATTTGCATGAATCGAAACAAATAAATCTGCACCAACAGTGTTTGCCAAGGCCGTACGATCAATCAATGGCACTGTATTATCTAAAGAACGTGTTAATACTGTATCATATCCCCGCGAAGCAAGGATATTGCTGACTTTTTTACTAATCTGCAAAACAATCTTTTTTTCTTCAACACCATGTACACTTAATGCTCCACTGTCACTCCCACCATGGCCTGGGTCAATGACAACACAAGGTTTTTTTTTTAGAAAACTTGTTTTAATAACCGGTTCTTTGTGAACCTGCTGTGCAATCTCTTTTTGAAGCCTTGCATTCGTAAAACGAAATACATAACCAGGCAATACCGCCGAAGAAACAACGGTTTCATAACCAAACGTAACCAGTTCAGGATTATATGACACTGTTAACTGCACTCCCTGCAACGGTTTTTCAACCTTGTCAAAACGAAACAGATACGCATTGTCTATGCCCTGCTGTGTTTTTCCAAGCATTTTTTTAACTGATTCATCAACCACAGATAACTGTGGCAAAAGATAACGATGCTCTACCGTTCCAGATGCACTCTCCTTTTTTTCAAGCAACACCGGAAACACTTGGTTTGAAAAAAGCACCACAAGACTACCAAGCTCAAGGTTCACTGAGCTGATTGGTAATCCTTGATGAAAATGTATCGATTTTAAAACAGTCGCAGAACTCTGAACCTGAATAAGAAACAGTAGAAATAGCACTGCAATTAATTTAAATATAGAATTATTTTTATTCATTGTATTCTTTAAAAATTTCTATTGTTAAATTAATTACAGCACAAAACTATATTTTTTTGCAACAAACAGATAAAAAACAGAAAAAAACAGAAGAGCTACTTAACAAAAAAGGGTAGGAATGCTTTCGCATTCGCTACCCCCTTGTAAATAAAAATGGACTTTTTACGTTTTATTCATATTTAAAAAATTGTCTCCAACTGAATGTCAGTACCTTTTCCACACGTTGGCGTTATTACACGCAATGCGTTCAACGCTGCACCACCAAAGCCTCCAACCTGTGTTGCTCCCATTTTCCACGCAAGGTCATGAGTTTTCCATGCAGCAATCACTTGAGCCTTCAAGCTCGGTATAATAAGTTTAAGGTAGTTTGTTGCAGTGGTTTCAACGATCTGACGAGCTTGGTCGGTTAAATTGGATGTATTCAATCCGTTTTTAAACTCCTGTTCAAGCGTTTGCAGCTCCTGTTGCAAGGTTTCAAACTTACCGTTTCTGATATACTGGTCAACAATCACACGCACATGCTGTGATAAGGTTCTTTTTGTTCCTTTATGTCCAAAAGCACCAGCCTTATCAACGCTACCACGTAGCTCGCTACGCATATCATTGTACAGCTTATAAGCTTCGTCACCGGCAGTAACAATTGCGGATGCATTATTGAAGTTGCTTTCAGTATCTAATGATAATCTCTGTACCAATAAAGGAAGCATATGTTCACGTTTTTTTCGCAACTCATTCAGCACAAGATCTGACGCTTCCAATTTTAACGTTGTAATTATTGAAGCTTCTGCAAACTGTTTATATTTTTCAAGCAATACATCTTTTCCCTGTACAAGATCAAGCTCATTTTGAAGTACATTTTGCAAGGACGTTGGACTTGTCAAAGCAAAAGTTCTTAACGCCTGGCTTAACTGTTCATAATAGACAACAGAGACATACAGCTTCGTAAGCTCTTTATAACGTTTTGAAATGGCTGTTGCATTTCTTCCTTCTACTACACGCATCGTTTCATCTATCAAAGCTTGAGCTTTTAACTGATACTGATCAAATGGCAAATTTAGTCGAACAAGATCCGCAACATGTACGTCAAACTGTTTATTTGAAGCATTAAACGTTACCACGACGGCCATCGGCACAAAGCCAGCCAATGCAGTTTTTAAGTTGGTAATAATCGGCGTTACCCCTTGCATTAAAGCGCGAACTTCTGTTGCTACTTCCACAGGATTGGTAAAATCTTTTTTACCTGGGCGTGCTTTTAATCGTTCTTCAACGAGCGCTTTTGACAAAGCTTGAGCCGCAATCACTGATCTGTTATTTAACAGTTCTAAATTACACTGTGCAAGACAGTCATCAGATTTCAGATACTTCACAACAGAATGCTGTTCAAACAGCTGTTCATTCGTTTTGAACTGATTTTCCTGCTTAAGATACGCACAATAATCGGTACATATCTGACTCCATTCAGCAACAGTCACGGTTCTGAACTCATTAATTTTCGACTTCATATCATTAATTTCAAGGTACATATCCAATGCTTTTATCAAGCATACTGCAACGCATGCATCAACTTCAAATTTTGCAAACTCTTTTTGTAGGATGGCTTTTTTATCAGGACTTGTCTTTTCAAGGACCTCATTATAGATATTTTGAATTTTTTCAAGTGCATTTTCAATCGTTATATCACCCTTGATGAGCTCCTGTTTGATAACAGCTCCACCATTGTGCAATAAACTGTTTTTTGCAAACTCATTTTCAAAGAGCGTTTCAACGTACTTTGTTTTAAAAGGTTTTGCGGTGACAGCAGTTTTTACTGGTGCAGTTACAAAACAGTCGGTATTTTTTGTGATTGCATTATACAGTTTTGCATAAGGCGTTTTTAAGATCTTTTCTGCCTTTTCTTTGTGAGTATTTATTTCAGTTTCGGCCTGTTTAATCAGAGCATCAAGTGCGGCTGAATCAGCAGCCGGCACATACACTGCAGGCTTTGAAAACAGAGTTAATGGAGTTGCAATAGTAACAGCTTTATTCTCAATGAGTTG